>NZ_CP136946.1:2531038-2847417 GCF_050916355.1 Jeongeupia wiesaeckerbachi | reverse complement strand
CGTGGCATTGATCTGGTTGTTGAAAGCGATGCGCTGCATATCTTCGACCGATTTCGCCGGAGCGATGATCGTACCGCTCGCGGCCGCCGCGTTGAACTTGTCGGCGACGGCGAGGAAGCCGATCTTCGGGTTTTCGCTGAAGATCTTCTGCCAGCCGGCGGTCATCGACGTGATGAACAGCCAGACCGTCGGCAAGATGGTGACCCAGGCGTAGCGTTCCTTCTTCATCTTGAACAGCACGACGGTACCGAGAATCAGCGCCATCGATGCCAGCATCTGGTTGCCGATGCCGAACAGCGGCCACAGTGTATTGATGCCGCCGAGCGGATCGACAACGCCCTGGTAGACGAAGAAACCCCAGCCAGCGACGGCGATCGTGGTGCCGGTCATATTGCCGATCCAGCTGCGGCTCTTGCCAAGCGACGGAATCGCCACGCCGGCCAGATCCTGCACCATGAAGCGGCAGGCACGGGTGCCGGCGTCGACAGCCGTCAGGATGAACAGCGCCTCGAACAGGATCGCGAAGTGGTACCAGAATGCCATCATCGCGCGGCTGTTGAAGATGTCGGTAATGATGTGGGCCATGCCGACGGCGAAGGTCGGTGCACCACCGGCGCGCGACAGGATCGAGTGCTCGCCGACGTCCTTGGCGATCTGCACCAGCATCTCCGGCGTGATCACGAAGCCCCAGCCGTTGATGACTTCGGAAGCCGATTCAACGGTCTTGCCGATCACGGCGGCCGGCGAATTCAGCGCGAAGTAGACGCCCGGATCGATCACCGACGCACAAATCAGCGCCATGATCGCCACGAACGACTCCATCAGCATGCCGCCGTAGCCGATCATGCGCATATGGCTTTCGCGCTCGACCAGCTTCGGCGTGGTACCCGACGCCACCAGCGCGTGGAAGCCCGAAATCGAGCCGCAGGCGATGGTGATGAACAGGAACGGGAACAGGCTACCGGCAAACACCGGACCGGTACCGTCGACAAACTTGGTAATCGCCGGCATTTTCAGCTCGGGCGCGGCAAAGACGATGCCGATCGCCAGGCCGACGATGACGCCGATCTTGAGGAAGGTCGACAGGTAGTCACGCGGCGCCAGCAGCAGCCACACCGGCAGCACCGAGGCGACGAAGCCGTAGATCACCAGTGCCCAGACAAGCTGGGTGCCGTGCAGCGTGAACATCGGACCCCAGACCGGGCTTTGGGCGATGTCTTCGCCGTACACGATCGCCAGCATCATCAGAATGAAGCCGATAACCGAGATTTCGCCAATATGGCCCGGGCGGATGTAGCGCATGTAGACGCCCATGAACAGCGCGATCGGGATCGTCGCTGCAATCGTGAACGTGCCCCACGGGCTGTCGGCCAGCGCCTTGACGACGATCAGTGCCAGCGCCGACAGGATGATGATCATCACACCGAGCGCACCCAGCATCACCACCACGCCGGCAAACGGCCCCAGCTCCTGCTTGGCCATTTCGCCGAGCGAACGGCCATCGCGACGGGTCGAGATGAAAAGCACCAGGAAATCCTGCACCGCGCCGGCGATCATCACGCCGATCAGGATCCACAGCGTACCGGGCAGATAGCCCATTTGTGCGGCGAGGATCGGCCCCACCAGCGGGCCCGCGCCGGCGATCGCGGCAAAGTGGTGGCCGAACAACACCCACTTGTTGGTCGGCACATAGTCCAGGCCGTCGTTGCGACGTTCAGCTGGCGTCAGCCTGCGGTCGTCGAGTTCGAAAATCTTGCTCGCGATGAAGGAACTGTAAAAACGGTAGGCAATGCTGTAGCAGGCGACCGCCGCCACGACCATCCATACGGCGTTGACGTGTTCTCCCCGATTCAACGCCAACACCCCAAAGGCAAATGCCCCCGCGATGGCGACGGCAAGCCAGATCAATTTTGATTTGAGCGTACTCATCCTGTCTCCGAGTCATGTCATTCATTGCAAAATGCACTGCAATGTAGTCATTTTTATGAAATTACAACAGACAGAATGATCCGCCCCCGCAGGGGCGGTATGACATAAGTATTTTCCCTAGCGAAGCCGCAATCAGCCGAGCTTCAAACCGAGGATGCCGGCCAGGATCAGCAGCACCGAAGCGATCCGCCACAGATTCAGCGGCTCATGGAACCAGATGACGCCCAGCAGCACCGTGCCCAGCGTACCGATGCCAACCCAGATCGCATACGCCGTACCCAGTGGAAGGTGTTTCACCGCGTAGGCAAGCAGGGCCATGCTCGCCACCAGCGTCACCGCAAAAACCACCGTCGGAAGCGGCCGCGAGAAGCCGTGCGAGGCCTTGAGCGCAAGCGCCCAAGCCACTTCGAACAGACCGGCAAAGAGGAGGGAAATCCAGGGAATCAGGGCAGAAGACATGGCCATTTCCTTTTGAAGGTCGGGGCCGTCCCCGGATGAACAGGATAGCGCCGGGTCGTCCCGACACTGGATTGCACATGCCCGGCATCGCGGATGCCGGGCAGTCTAGCTAGCGGCTTGGGCGGTCAGCCCAGTCCGCGCGCCAAATCGGCGGTCAGATCATCAATATGCTCTAGGCCAACGGAGATACGGATCAATCCGTCACGGATGCCAGCGGCAGCGCGCGCCTCCGGCGTCAGGCGGCCGTGCGTCGTCGACGCCGGATGGGTAATCGTTGTACGCACATCGCCCAGATTCGCGGTACGGCTCATCAGCTGCACGGCATCGACCAACGCCCAGGCCGCGTCCTTGCCACCCTTGAGTTCGAACGACACCACACCGCCACCGCCCGTTTGCTGACGCAGCGCCAGCGCGTGCTGCGGGTGGCTTTCCAGACCTGGGTAGTAAACACGCTCGATGGCCGGGTGCGTCTCGAGCCAGGTCGCCAGCTTGAGTGCGTTGTCGCAGTGCGCGCGCATCCGCAGCGGCAAGGTTTCCATGCCCTTGAGCAAGACCCAGGCATTGAACGCCGACAGCGTCGGCCCCGAGGTACGCAGAAACAGGTAGACCGGATCAACGACGTCCGACTTGCCGACGACCGCGCCCCCCAGCACCCGCCCCTGGCCATCAAGGTACTTGGTCGCCGAGTGGATGACGATGTCCGCCCCCAGCGCCAGCGGCTGCTGCAGGATCGGCGAGCAGAAACAGTTGTCGACCGCCAGCAGCGCGCCGTGCGCGTGGGCGATGTCGGCAATCGCACCGATATCGGCGATGTCGGTCAGCGGGTTCGACGGCGTTTCAAGGAAGAACAGCTTGGTGTTCGGCCGAACCAGCGCAGCCCAGTCGGCCGGGTCGGTCGGCTTGGCGTAACTGACCTCGACGCCGAACTTGCTCATGTAGTTATTGAAAAACTGGATCGTCGAACCGAACAGTCCGGCCGAGGCGAGAATATGGTCGCCCGCCTTCAGATGCGCCATGCACAGACCCAGGATCGCACTCATCCCCGAAGCGGTTGCCACGGCGCGCTCGGCGCCTTCAAGCGCAGCCAAGCGCTCTTCGAATGCAGTCACGGTCGGATTGGTGAAGCGCGAATAGGTGTAGCCAGGAATCTGGCCGCCAAACTTGAGTGCAGCATCCTCGGCACCATCAACGACGAAGCTTGAAGTCAGGAACAGGGCATCGGAGTGCTCGCCAAATTCGGTACGGTGGGTGCCGGCGCGGACGGCCAGCGTATCGGGGTGCAAGTCGGGGCGATCGGTCATGTCGGCATCCTGTATCGGCGTTCGGTTTTCGGGCGCTCATGCGCGGCTCAGCAACACCCTGATGCTGCGTGATACTCACCGGCCCGCATGTTGCGCCCGTCAGCATCACGGCATCATCGCTCCCCATCGGGGTTGCGCTGGGCATTGCCGCGCTAGATAGCAAAAGGGCCGGAGAATGATCTCGCGGCCCTTGATATGCGTGTCGCTTCTTTGATCTGCTGTTATTAGATCAAATTCTGCTCGGCAACGCCAATATTGAGATCGAGCACGCGGCTATCGGCATCACCCTCCTTCGACTTGGTCGACAGCGGCGACAGGCGCTTGGCTTCGAGCGCATCGAGATAGGCATCGGTAATGTCGCCGGTGATATAACTGCCGTCGAAACACGACGTCTCGAATTCGGTGATCACACCGCCACTGGCATCCGAACAGGCCTGAATCAAGGCCGACAGATCCTGATAGATCACGGCGTCGGCACCGATTTCGGTGGCAATCTCAGCATGCGTGCGACCGGTGGCGATCAACTCGGCACGCGTCGGCATATCGATGCCATAGACATGCGGGTACATCACCGGCGGCGCCGCCGACGCGAGATAGACCCGCTTGGCACCGACATCGCGCACCATCTGGATGATTTCCTTCGACGTCGTCCCGCGAACGATCGAATCGTCGATCAGCAGTACGTTCTTGCCGCGGAATTCGCCGGCGATCGGGTTCAGCTTCTGACGCACCGATTTCTTGCGGCTCGCCTGCCCCGGCATGATGAAGGTCCGGCCGATGTAGCGGTTCTTCATGAAACCTTCGCGGTACGGCAGGTTCAGCGCGTTCGCCAGCTCGAGCGCGGCATCGCGACTGGTATCCGGAATCGGGATGACCACGTCGATATCCATCTCCGGCACCATCTCGCGCACCTTGTCGGCGAGTTGCTCGCCCATCTTCAGCCGCGCTTCATGTACCGAGATGCCATCGATCACGCTGTCCGGACGGGCGAAGTACACGTGCTCGAAAATACACGGCACGAGCTTGGGGTCCGGGTGGCATTGGCGGTTATGGAACTCGCCATCGAAGCTGACGTAGATGGCTTCGCCCGGCGCCACATCACGCCAGAACTTGAAGCCCATGGTGTCGAGCACCACTGATTCGCTCGCAACGAGGTATTCGGTACCTTCCGGCGTTTCATGCCGGCCCAGCGACAGCGGACGAATGCCGTGCGGATCACGAAAGGCCACCAGACCAAAACCGGCGATCAGCGCAACGACGGCATAAGCCCCACGAACACGCGAATGCACCGCCTCGATCGCGTCGAAGACGATTTTCGCCGTCAGAACCGGGCCTTGCGTCCGGCGGCTGATTTCATGCGCCAGCACGTTCAGCAGCGCTTCCGAATCCGAGTTGGTGTTGATGTGCCGCAGGTCAGTGCGGTACATATCGTCCTTGAGCTCGCGATCGTTGGTCAGGTTGCCGTTGTGTGCCAGCACGATGCCGAACGGGCTGTTGACGTAAAACGGCTGCGATTCGGCCAGACTCGACGCCGAACCTGCGGTCGGATAGCGCACATGACCGATACCGGCATTGCCGAGCAGCGAACGCATATTGCGGGTGCGGAACACATCGCGCACCAGGCCCTGCCCCTTGTGCATGTGAAACACATGCCCTTCGGCGGTCACGATGCCGGCAGCATCCTGACCGCGGTGCTGCAGGACCAGCAGCCCGTCGTACAGCAACTGGTTGACCGGAGTTTTGGCGACCACGCCGACGATGCCACACATAACTAGAAACCTCGATACTTGGTAAATTGCTTAGTCGAAGGACACGTGCCCGGCCAAGGATGCAGGCAACCAGGGCAGTGTCATTCTCGCCGCCTGTTCGAACAGCGGACTGAACATCGCGTCGCGCCACAGCTCGGACTTGGGCAGGCCGGTCAATCCGCCAGCCAACACCAGCAAGACGACAAACAGCCCCCCCCGGATCAAGCCGAAGACCGATCCGAGCAGGCGGTCGACCGGCTTGAGCCCGGTCGCCTTGAGAAACTGATTCAGCGTAATCCGCACGATGGCGGTCAGCAGCCATGCGGCACAAAAAATCGATACCAGCGCGGCCAGGTAACGCAACCCTTCGTTCGGCAGCGCCGCCGGCATGTGATGGGAAATGGGGGCGGCGTAGTTCAGTGCAAGCCAGGCCGAAATCACCCACCCCGCCAGTGCCAGCAACTCCTGGGTCAGGCCACGCATCACCGACAGCAGGATCGACAGCCCGAGCACGGCGAGCACTACATAATCGAAGCCTGTCATGGGCTACTTGCTGACCAGACGGGCCGAAACGCCCAACGCATCAAGTTTTTGCTGCCAGCTTCGGGCCTTGGCCTGATCCGCCGGACCGACCCGCACACGGGTCAGCGTGCCCTTGTCGGTTTTCACGGTTTCACCGTAGGCCGGAATGTCCGCTTCCTTGAGCTTGGCGATCATTTCTTGTGCCTTGACTTTGTCGGCATAGGCACCGAGCTGCAAATAATACTGACGCGCGGCGCCCTTGCCGGCTTCGTCATCGAGGCCGGCGAGAATCCGCGCCGGATCCTTGACCTGCGCCGTCTCGTGATGGTCGGCGTTCGATTTGGTTGCCGGCGTCGGCGAAGGCTTGGGTGTGGGTACAGGCTTGCGTTCAAGCTGCGGGTTCACGAGCTTGCCGGGCAACAACGCGGCATTGTCCTGCTCGATCACCGGTGACGACTCGGCTTGCGGCACGGGCAAGGCCGGGATCGGCACAGGCGTCGCCTCGACCAGCGCGACAGGCGCACTGGCGGCGGCCGCAGCCACCGTCGAGGCCGAAGGCGCACTGGCGATGATCTCGACCGAAGTCGTGCCGTGATTGAGCGCAGCCGGTGGTTCGCCATCCATGACGGTCCACAGCACGATGAGCGAAAACAGCACCAGGGCAACCGCCCCGACCAGCCGTCGTCGTGCGCGCTTGCGCAATTGCAGAAGTTCTTCGCTGATGTTTTCTCGAGCCATGCTCAGCGCCCACGCGCCGCCAGTACTTCGGCAACGGTGTAGAAGGATCCAAAGGCGAGGATTCTATCACCATCCCCTGCCTGCCGTACGGCACCTTGCCAGGCTGCCGCGACCGAATCATAACGCGACAGCGCTGCCTGCGGCGCCGCCATGCCAACGATTTCCGCTAGCGCCTCGGCACTGGCTGCACGCGGCAAAGCAGGTGCGGCAAGATGCCAATGATCGACCTTGTCTTTCAACAAGGCCACCACACCGGCGATATCCTTATCGGCCATCATGCCGAAAACAGCATGGCGATTGGCCGCAAAGCCCATCTGATCGAGCGCCGCAGCCAGCGCCTTGGCCGCATGCGGATTATGGGCGACGTCGAGGACGACCTGCGGCCTGCCAGGCAAGACCTGACAACGCGCCGGCCATTCAACCTCAAGCATCCCCCGCTTGACCTGCCCGATCGACACCGGCAAACGATCGCGCAGAGCGTCGAGCATCGCCAGCGCCAGTGCGGCATTGCCGAGCTGGTAGGCACCACGCAAAGCGGGCATGGGCAAGGCGTGACGGCGCTGAACCTGCGTCCAGCACATCCACTGATTGCCTTCGGCTTCCCGCTGGTAGCCGAAATCCTTGCCGATCAATTGCAGCGGCGCACCGACGGCAACGGCGTGATCGATCAAACGCTGCGGCGGGTTCGGATCGGCGCAGAACGCCGGCCGACCGGCACGGAAAATCCCGGCTTTTTCGAAACCGATCGATTCACGATCACTGCCAAGGTAGGCCTGATGATCCAGATCGATACTGACGATGCCAGCCACGTCGGCATCGAACACATTGACGGCATCAAGCCGGCCACCGAGGCCGACCTCAAGCACGGCAACATCGACACCTGCCTCGATGAAGCAATGCATCGCGGCCAGCAGGTTGAACTCGAAATAGCTCAGCGAAATTTCGCCGCGTGCCCGTTCGATCGCCCGGAACGCGGCAACGATGGCTTCGTCGGTCGCGGGTAACAGATCAAGCGCGATGCGTTCGTTGTAACGCTGCAGATGCGGAGAGGTAAACGTACCGACGCGATAACCTGCCGCATGCAGGGTGGTCGACAAAAAGGCGCATACCGAGCCCTTGCCGTTCGTGCCACCCACGGTGAGCAAGGGAAAGGCCGGCGTCATGCCCATGGCCTTGCGCACCGCATCGACACGGGCAAGGCCCATGTCGATTTCGGCGTGGTGCGCGTTTTCCAGGTGTTCCAGCCAGGCGTCAAGCGACTCGGCGTCAAACCGTGACATCAGGCAGTCACCGCAGCCTGTTTTTGCAACAGGGTCAACAGCTGAGCAAGCTGCTGCCGCATTTCACGCCGATCGACGATGCGATCGATCGCACCCTTTTCAAGCAGGAATTCCGAGCGCTGGAAGCCTTCCGGCAGCGTTTCGCGCACGGTCTGCTCGATCACGCGCGGACCGGCAAAACCGATCAGTGCACCCGGCTCGGCCAATACGACGTCGCCGAGGAAGGCAAACGATGCCGACACGCCACCCATGGTCGGGTCGACCAGGATCGAAATGAACGGCAAGCGCTGATCGGCCAGCTTGGTCAGAATGGCCGACGTTTTGGCCATCTGCATCAGCGAATTCAGGCCTTCTTGCATCCGCGCGCCACCCGATGCGGCAATACAGATGAAGGGCAGATTGTTTTCCAGCGCGTTCTTGACGCCACGCACGAAACGCTCGCCGACAACCGAACCCATCGAGCCATTGACGAAGCCGTACTCGAACACCGCCAGCACGACCGGCACGGTCTGGATGGCGCCTTGCACCACCACCAGCGCCTCGTCCTCGTCGGAGCTTTTCTTGAATTGCTCAAGCTGCTCGCTGTAACGCTTGGCCGCCTTGAACTTGAGGATGTCGACCGCCTGCACCTCGGCACCGATCTCGAAGCGCCCCTCGGCATCCAGCAACAGGTCGACACGGCGACGCGCCGAAACCCGGTTGTGGTAACTGCACTTGGGGCAAACGTCGAGATTGTTCTCGAGGTCGGTACGGTAAAGCACGGCGCCACACGCCGAGCACTTGTGCCACAAGCCTTCCGGCACGGCCGATTTGGAACCTGGCTCGCGGCTCTTGATCTTCGGAGGCAGGAGTTTCTGCAACCAACTCATCGTGAATCTCCTTGTTTCAGCGGCGCGCAGTATCCATCGCGGCGCGGACGCTGGCAAGGAATTCCGTCAGCCGGGTGGCCAGACCAGCCTCCCCGGCTTCGACTTCCTGCACCAGACGTGAACCAATCACCACGGCATCGGCGACGGCGGCGACGGCACGCGCCGACTCCGGATCGCGAATGCCGAAACCGACACCAACCGGCACCGACAGATACGACTGCAATTCGGCCAGTTTCGCGGCCACACTGGCGACATCAAGCGTTGCCGCACCGGTTACGCCCTTCAGCGAAACATAGTAGACGTAACCGCTGGCAAGACGCTCAACCGCCTGAATACGACTGACGGGCGTCGTCGGCGCCAGCAGGAAGATCGGATCGATACCGTGACGCTTGAACGTCGCGGCGCAGTCTTCCGCCTCTTCCGGCGGCAGATCGACGGTCAGCACGCCGTCGACGCCAGCGGCTACCGCAGCTTGCGCAAACGTCTCGTAGCCCATCGCTTCGACCGGGTTGGCGTAACCCATCAGCACGACCGGCGTTGCGGCATCGGTCTTGCGGAATTCGGCCACCATGCCGAGCACATCGCGCAGGCTGACGCCGTGCGCCAAGGCACGCTCGGATGCGCGCTGGATCACCGGGCCATCGGCCATCGGATCGGAAAACGGCACGCCGAGTTCGATCACATCGGCACCGCCCTTGACCAGGGCATGCATCAATTCGACGGTAATGCCCGGGCGCGGGTCGCCGGCGGTGATGAACGGAATCAGCGCCTGGCGGTTATCGGCCTTCAAGGCCGAGAGAGTCTTCTGGATACGGGACATGGATAAGGCCATCGTAAGGGTTGCGGGCACCGGTCGGCACCCGCCAATAATCAGAGCTGGATGCCGTCGAGCTTGGCGATCGTCGGAATATCCTTGTCGCCACGACCGGACAGATTGACCAGCAGGACCTGGTCCTTGCTCATGGTCGGCGCGATCTTGGCTGCATGCGCCAGCGCATGGCTCGACTCCAGCGCCGGGATGATGCCCTCGTAACGGCACAGGTCATGGAAGGCCTTGAGCGCTTCGTCATCGTTGATCGCGACGTATTCGGCACGCCCCAGATCCTTCAGATGGCTATGTTCCGGCCCGACGCCCGGGTAGTCGAGGCCTGCGGACACCGAGTGCGTCTCGACGATCTGGCCGTTTTCGTCCTGCATCAGGTAGGAGCGCTGGCCGTGCAGAACGCCGATCTTGGCGTTGGTCGTCAACGGCGCGGCGTGCTGGCCGGTTTCAATGCCATGACCACCTGCCTCGACGCCGATCAGCCGTACACCCGGCACGTCGACATAAGGATGGAAGATGCCGATGGCGTTCGAGCCGCCACCCACACAGGCGATCACTGCGTCGGGCTGGCGACCGATCATGTCCTGCATCTGCACCTTGGCTTCTTCGCCGATCACGCACTGGAAGTCGCGCACCAGGGTCGGATACGGGTGCGGGCCGGCGCAGGTGCCGATGATGTAATAAGTCGAATCCACATTGGTGACCCAGTCACGCATGGCCTCGTTCATCGCGTCTTTCAGCGTCTTGCTGCCCGAGGTGACCGGCACTACGGTCGCACCCAGCAATTTCATCCGGTAGACGTTCGGCGACTGGCGGGCGACGTCTTCGGCTCCCATATAGACGACGCATTCGAGACCGTAACGCGCGGCAACGGTCGCCGAGGCAACACCGTGCTGACCCGCACCCGTCTCGGCGATCACGCGCTTCTTGCCCATGCGGCGCGCCAGCAAGGCCTGACCGATAGTGTTGTTGACCTTGTGGGCTCCGGTGTGATTCAGGTCTTCACGCTTGAGGTAGATCTGCGCGCCGCCCAGTTGCTCCGACCAGCGTTTGGCGTGATACACCGGGCTGGGACGGCCGACATAGTGCGCCAGCTCGTAACGGTATTCGGCCATGAACTCCGGGTCGGCGATGGCCTTTTCGTACTCGATGCGCAATTCATCGAGTGCCGCCATCAGCGTTTCTGCGACGTAGATGCCGCCGTGCTGACCGAAGTGGCCGCGTGCGTCGGGCTGGTTGTAGCGAAGCTTATCGTTCATCAGTCGTCTCGGTTGCTGCCAGACGCGCCGCCCCGATAAAGGCGGCCACCTTGGCCAGATCTTTTTCACCCTTGCTGCGCTCGACACCGCTGGAAACATCCAGCGCCCAAGGCCGCACCTGCTTTACCGCCTGCGCTACGTTATCCGGATGCAGCCCGCCGGAAAGGATCAACGGCAGGGGCAAATCGGCGGGCAGCAAGGCCCAATCGAAGGCTTCACCGGTGCCGCCGGGTACGCCGGGCACATAGGCATCGACCAGCAGCCCGCGCGCATCGCGATAGCGCATGGCACATTCTACCAAATCCGTATCCGGTTTAACCCTAAGCGCCTTGATATAGGGGCGCCCGAACTGTCGACAGTATTCCGGCGACTCATCACCGTGAAATTGCAACAAATCCAGCGGCACCTGTGCCAGGACTCGGCGCACTTCATCCACTTCGGCATCGACAAAAAGACCGACGCTACTCACGAAGGCCGGCAAAGCCGCCACCACGTCGGCGGCGACGTCGGCGCTGACGCAGCGCGGGCTCGGCGCATAAAACACCAGGCCGATTGCATCCGCGCCCAAGCGGGCGGTGGCGACTGCGGTCGCCACATCGCGCAAACCACAAATCTTGATTCGGGGAATCATCATCGTCTGACCACTCAAATGAGGCCGTGCCGCTGAT
Source organism: Jeongeupia wiesaeckerbachi (assembly GCF_050916355.1). Lineage (GTDB taxonomy): Bacteria > Pseudomonadota > Gammaproteobacteria > Burkholderiales > Chitinibacteraceae > Jeongeupia > Jeongeupia wiesaeckerbachi. The sequence goes on along the minus strand of NZ_CP136946.1, from coordinate 2,835,821 downwards.
CCGGCTCGGTATCGAGGCCGTACTCGGCCGGGTAACTGACACCAGCCAGATACAAGCCGTCGGGCATGAAAGTCGGCGGCGCCACGGCACGCTCGCGCGCGGCAAGCAGCGTCTCGATCCACGCCGGCGCCTCGTTACCCTTGGCGATGTGCAGCAACGCCCCCATCAGGTTGCGCACCATATGGTGCAGGAAGGCGTCGGCAGAAAAATCGACCATCAGTAAATTGCCCTGCTGCTTCAATTCAATCCGGCTCAGCGTTTTGACCGGCGTCTTCGCTTGGCACTCCGCGGCGCGGAAACTGGAAAAATCGTGGGTTCCCAATAATCGTCGTGCGGCATCGTCGAACGCAAGCAGATCAAGCGGCTGATGAGCCCATCCGACCCGCCCGGCCCACAACGCGGGGCGCACCGGATGATTCAGCAGCAGATAGCGGTAATGACGTGCGTACGCGACAAAACGTGAATGAAACGTGTCGGGCACGGCCTTGGCCCACAGCACAGCCACGCCGGGGGGCAGAAAGCTGTTGACGCCGCGCACCCAGGCCGTCAGCGGTCGATCGGCATCGGTATCGAAATGCGCCACCTGCCGACTGGCATGCACACCGGCATCGGTACGCCCAGCGGCATGAATGCGCACCGGGTGCCCGGCCATACGCGACACGGCATCCTCGACCGCGCCCTGCACCGTCGGCATGTGCGGCTGAACCTGCCAACCGCTGAAACTGCGACCATCGTACTCGAGCGCCAATGCGTAACGGCTCACCTGCCCACTCCCGTCAAAATCAAGCCGATCGCCCCCAGCAATACAGCACACCACACACGTTGCCAGCCTCGCAGCGGCAGCAATATCAAGCTAACCGGCGCCACTTCAGCGCCGTTGTCACCATCGAGCCAGCTGCGCCACCGGCCACGCAACGGCTTGGGATCGGCCAGCAGGGCTTCAGCAAAGTCCATCGTCAAGGCAAGCCGCAATGCACAGCGCTCGCGCCAAGCACCGAACAGTGCCAGTGGCGCAGCCAAGGTGTAAAGCCCGCCGAAGAGTTTCTCGCGCCCCAGGCCCGCCAACAGGCAATGCAGACTGGCCAGCATGCCCAGCAGCCGCAGCGCCTGCAACGCCCCCATTCGCAGCCCTTCCTCGCTCGGCGACCACGGCCACGCGGCAAGACGCACGCCGGGCGTACTCCAGCCATAGACGACGGCCAAAGTCAGCAATAAAAAGCGCAGGCGCTTGAGCGTGCGCCACCAGCGTCGCCCGTCGCGCAAGCTCGCTGCAGTAGCCAGGAGCACCGTAGAAACAAGTAGTGGCGTGGGTTGCAATTGATGCAACCAGCACGCCACCGTCAGCCAACTCAGAATCCAGTTGGCCGGATGCAACCGCGACATCGGCTAATCAGAGCTCGGCCAACAGGCGTTGCGCCTCCACCTTGTGACGTTCGCCACCCTCGCCAAGCGCTTCCTGCAGGATTTCCCGCGCGCCTTCGGTGTCACCCATATCGAGGTAGGCCTTGGCCAGGTCGATCTTGGTTTGCACCGGGTCGTCCTCGCCAAGCGCAAGGTCGGATTCATCCTGCGCCCCGAGGCTCAGATCCAGCCCCGCCAATTCGGACTCGGACAGCGGGGCCTCAACCGAAGTCGCCGACGGCGTAGTCAGTTCGCCGAAATCGAAGTCCATCGCCAGTTCACCCTCGAGCTCTTCGACCGCCGGCTGCGCGGAAGAGAGATCGATCGGCGTCGATGCGATCGAGCCAGGCAATTCCAGATCGAGCGGGAAGTCGAGCTCACCCGCAGCATCCAGATCAAACTCCACCGGCACCGTCGGTGCATCCAGCGATGACTCGGCCTGCGGCAGATCAAAACTCAGATCATCCAGCACCGAGGAAGTGGTCGGCGCTTCAGCCGGCGCCCCCAGATTGAAATCAACCAGATCATCCAGCACCGCATCCAGCCCGGCTTCGTCAGCCGTCACCGCGGCCGGCAAGGCAGTTGCTGGCACCGCGAAGTCCAACGCCGCACCGTCAGCCGCCACATCGGCACTCAAATCCAGATCGAGACCGAAGTCGTCGGCCTGGCTGGCAGCCACAGCTACGCCAGCCGCAGCGGCGAGTGGCGCCGCAGCTGCAAGTGGCGCGACGGACGACGCCTGAGCCGGCTGGTACAGCGGATTTGCCGAATCCAGGTTGCGCCCCATATAAGCGGCCTGCTCCCAGACCGGCCCTTGGCCATTGACGTGGGCAAACAGCCCCGACGCAACATCCTCAAACGCCGACTTGTCCTTGCGCGCGGCATAGATCTCGAGCAATTTCAGGCGAATTTCATTGCGGCTGCCGTCTTTGGCCAGCGCATCGCGCAGAATTTCTTCGGCCTGCGCGTCACGGCCGTAGGCCATGTACACCTCAGCCTCCGCCACCGGATCGACTTCGTCGGTATCGATCGTACCCAAGCCCTGACGGCTGAAATCGGTCAGGAACGAGTTTTCGGTCGGTTGCGTGGTGATGACTGCACCACCGCTGCTGCCGATCACGGTATTCGGCTTCAGGTCGCCAGCAGTCAGGAAACTATCTTCAAAGCGTGCCGGCTTGCGGCGGCGCATCCAGAACAGCCCGCCGACCCCCGCCAGAACAGCGGCGAGGCCGCCACCGATCAACAGCGGGTTTTCAAACATCGACTCAACGAAGGACGGCTCCTCGACCGGCGGCGCAACCACGATCGGCTTGCGCTTCTTGGCCACCGGACTGGCTTCCGCCACCACCGAAGCGGTCACTGCCGGCACAGCGCTTGCTGCGGCGACTTCGGCCACTGCCGACGCGATTTCCGCCTGCACCGACGACGCACCGGACACCGGCGCGGATGCGGTCGTGGTCGTTGCCGCGCCCGCTGGCGCCTTGATGGCCAGCGCCTTTTCCATGTCCTTGATGTTCTTTTGCAGATCGGCCACGCGCTGATTTGCTTCGTCCAGCGACTTTTGCCGCGCCTGGGCTTCGTCCTGCAAGGCCTTCAGTTGCGCGTCGCCGCCCTGACCGCCCTTGGAGAGCTTGAGTACATCCTTGCTACCCTCGGCCTGCGACAAGCCCTTGTCTTCTACCTTCGCCGAAATTTTGCCCGATGTAGCGCCAGCACCGGCATCCGCCGCTGGCTGCTGCCCTGCAGCCGCCGCCAACTGGCTGCGGTAGTTCTTCCAGCTTTCACCTTGCAGGCGGATTTCCTTGGCCGCCTCGTCACGACTGACCGATGCCATCGCGTCGCGTTCAGGCACGCGCAGGATCTTGCCGCGCTTGAGACGATTCATATTGCCGTCGAACGCCGACGGATTGGCGCGATACAGGCTGACCAAGACCTGCTCGTAGCTCACGCCATCGCCTTGCACCTTGCGCGCCACCGACGACAAGGTGTCGCCGCTCTTGACGGTGTACGAATCGCCGGTCGTTTTTTCGGCCGGCGCGGACTCCTGCGGCTGTGACGACGGCGCGGTGGCTGCAGACTTGGCAGAAGCAGCCTTGGCCGGCTTGGCCACACCACCCGCCCCCGACACTCCGCTCTTGCCAACAACGCGACCTGGCAACGCAACCGAACCATTCGAACCGTACCCAACCGGGTCGATCAATGCAGAGTATTCGCGCTGGATGCGTCCGGACGCCCAGTTCAGTTCGACCAGCAAACCAAGGAAGGGCTCGCTGACAGCTTGGCTCGACGTCACGAGCACGAAATACTGGCCATTGGCACGTTTGTCGATATTGAAACGCAGCCCCAGCGACGTCGGCGGGTACGGCACCTGGGCGTTGGCATACCCTTCGGGCGAAGCCAGACTGACCGCCAGTGAATCGGCCTCACCCGGCTGCACCGAGGTCAGATCGATTTCGGCACGAAACGGCTGCCCGAGGCCGGAAACGACGTTGAGTTTGCCAAGCCCCGCAGCATGGGCAGCCCAAGGCGAGGCAAGCATCATTGCCAATACGCAGGCTTTGAGTTTGGATTGAATTTGCACGTTATCCCCCAGGGCGCTTAATAGATCAGCCGGCGTGCGCTGAGTGCTTTATTCGTAATATTGGCTCGCAACATATCACCCCGGTTGAAGGGGTTGCAAGACGCCCCCAAGAACACGCTCTAAATCGTTGCGGATTCACCATTGGCGCGGCTTTCAGCCGAATTAAGCCACCCCGACCAAAAGCAGAAATCAACCCGGAAACGCGCCAATCAAACGTCATCAGCGAACTAGATATATTGCACGCTCAGTAAGAAATAAAGCAAAAAACCACAACCTTTACGCACCAATGGCAATTGTCTTTTTTCCGACCAATGCAGCAATGCGCCAATGCACCAACGCCCACTCCCACACCTCCGCCACCGAGGCGCGAAGCAAGCACTCAGGCGGGGACTGCTGCAACAACCTTAGCGCAGCCACCAGGGCGTCGACCGCGCCATCAAGTGCCAGCGGCTGCGCGAGCGTTTGCTTGCTCAACTTCTCGCCAAACTCATTCACCAACACCGGGATGTGCGCATAGTCAGGGCTCGGAAAATCAAGCAGTTGCTGCAGATAGATCTGCCTCGGCGTCGAATCCAGCAGATCGGCACCCCGCACCACATCGGTGACACCCTGCTCGGCGTCATCAACCACTACGGCCAACTGATAGGCCACCAACCCGTCGGCGCGCAGCAACACAAAATCACCAACCTGGCGCGCCAGATCCTGTTGTTGCCATCCCTGCACACCATCGTTGTAGCCGATCGCCACGTCATCGACGCGCAACCGCCATGCTCGTGCATCCCTGCCCGCCACCAACCCGCCACGACACGTCCCCGGATACACCGGCCCATCGATCCCTGCACGGGCGATCGCAGCAATTTCCTTACGGGTACACGCACAGCCGTACAGGCGCCCAAGCGACTTCAATCGCCCGATCTCGGCCAGATACCGCTCGTGCCGGCGGCTTTGATAGAGCACCTCGCCACTCCGCTCGAAACCATAGGCATCAAGCACCTGCAAAATGCGCCCGGCAGCACCGGGAACCGTGCGCGGCGGATCAAGATCCTCGATCCGCACGAGCCACTCGCCCCCGGCCTGCTTTGCCTGCAGGTAGCTCGCCATCGCCGCCATCAACGACCCCAGATGCAGATCGCCGGTCGGACTAGGCGCAAATCGACCGCGATAGCAAGCCGGCGTTAGGACACTGGATTCTTTGCAAATAGCCACGTCGTCGCTCGCCCAAGTAGGGGCTTTGGTAATATCGCAATATTCTGACGACCGTCTCGCCCCAAGAAAAGGACAAATATAATGACCTACGTTGTGACCGACGCCTGTGTGAAGTGCAAGTACACCGACTGTGTCGACGTTTGCCCGGTGGACTGCTTCCGCGAAGGCCCGAATTTCCTGGTCATCGATCCGGACGAATGCATCGACTGCACGCTGTGCGTCGCCGAATGCCCGGTCGAAGCGATCTACGCCGAGGATGATGTTCCTGCCGACATGCAGGACTACATCGCGCTGAACGCCGAGCTCTCCAAATCCTGGTCTGCCATCGTTGAAAAGAAAGACCCGCTACCGGATCACGAAACCTGGGCGGCCGTGAACGGAAAAATCGACCAGATCGAGCGTTAAGCACTGAAACGGTTGAGGAAATCGGCTCAGCCAGCTATCATTGCGAGTTACCCCTTGCCTGACCGACGTCGCTAGCGGCAGGCTTTAACCCATAAGGAGAACACATGCGACATTATGAGATCGTCTTTATCGTGCACCCGGACCAAAGCGAGCAAGTGCCCGCCATGGTCGAGCGCTACAAGAGCCTGATCGCTACCGGCAACGGTACCGTGCATCGCCTGGAAGACTGGGGCCGCCGTCAACTGGCTTACCCGATCCAGAAGATCCACAAGGCACACTACGTACTGATGAACGTCGAAATCGGCCAGGAAACCCTGGACGAACTCGAACACGCGTTCAAGTTCAACGATGCCGTGCTGCGTCACCTGATCATCAAAGCCGATCACGCTGTAACCGAAGCGTCGCCGATGATGAAGGAAGAGAAGTCGAAGTCGCTGACCGCTCCCGCACAGGAAGGCCAGGCTGCTGCCTAAGTGCCTGACCGCAACAAGACGGTACTCGGCGGTACGCTGATCGAGTTGCCCCCATTGCGATACACCCCTGCCGGCGTCCCGGTTCAGCACTGTGTCATCAGTCATGAATCCAGCCAGCAGGAAAACGGCAAGCCACGACAGGTCATCCTCGAAATGGAAGCCATCGCAATCGGCACAGTCGGGCAAGCCCTCAATCGGCTTGCCACTGGCCAGCAACTCAAGGTTCGCGGCTTTTTCGCCGCCACCAGCCAGCGTCAACGCCGACGTCTTGTATTGCACATCAACGAATTTGAATTGCTGAATTGAGGAATTAACATGTCCCGTCATCTGTTTAAGCGGAAAAAATTCTGCCGCTTCACCGCCGAAGGCATCAAGCATATCGATTACAAAGATATCGCCATCCTGAAGGATTTCATTGCTGAAAACGGCAAGATCATCCCGGCCCGCATCACCGGCACCAAAGCCAAGTACCAGCGTCAGCTGTCGACCGCGATCAAGCGCGCTCGCCTGCTGTCCCTGCTGCCGTTCACCGATCTGCACTAATCCGAGGAGACCCTGACATGCAAATCATTCTGCTCGAAAAAGTCGCAAACCTCGGTGGCCTCGGTGACGTGGTCAAGGTCAAGGACGGTTACGCACGTAACTTCCTGATCCCGCAAGGCAAAGCCAAGCGCGCCAACGATGCCAACCTGGCCGAATTCGAAGCACGCCGCGTCGAACTCGAAGCCCGCCAAGCCGAAATCCTGGCTGATGCACAAGCACGTGCCGCTCAGCTGGAAGGCGCTGTCGTCACCATCGGCCAAAAGGCCGGTGTTGATGGCCGTCTGTTCGGTTCGGTAACCACCGCTGACATCGCCGATGCTTTCACCAGCAACGGCATCGCAGTGAAGAAGTCGGAAGTCCGCCTGCCGGAAGGCCCGTTCAAGGCCATCGGCGAGTACGACATCGCCCTCGCTCTGCACCACGATGTTGTGGTCGAAGTGAAGGTCACCGTGGTTGGCGAGCAGTAATCGCCAACCCGGGCTTCGGCCGAACAAAAAAGGCACCCTCGGGTGCCTTTTTTGTTGCCCATGCCTTTTGACGCCACTTGCGCACGACGGCAATCCGCATCTACCGCGCCAGAGATCCCAACACCCCATCAAGATTGACGCACAAACCCTGTTGGCCAGCACTACGCCCGTCGGCCGAGCGCCCAGACCACCCACGCCCCGGACGACCCACTAAAGCCCCCCCCCTTGCCGACGCCCCGCCCGGACACCATTCGCACCTCCGAATACCCCACAGCCAGACACAAAAAAGCCGACCCCAGCGGGCCGGCTTTCTCAGCATTGACGCATCCACGCCTAGCGCTTGTCACTCGTCGTGTCGTGTGGGAAATCCATGTCGGCGTACGCCACCAGCCGCGCCTTTTTCTTGATCCGGTAGCCAAACCAGATCACCAGGAACAGCGGGATGCCCACATAGGTCGCCACCACGCCAACCCAGTCGATCCGGTCAGCCATGAAGGCCTGATAGTTTTGCCCGAGCATGATCACCATGCACAAGCCAAAGGCAAACATCGGCCCGAACGGGAAGAACTTGGACTTGTACGGCAACTCCTCAAGCGAATAGCCCTGCGCAACAAAGCCCTTACGGAAGCGGTAGTGGCTGATCGCAATACCGAGCCAGGCGATGAAGCCGGTCATGCCCGAGGTATTCAGCAGCCACAGATACACTTCCTTGTCGCCATACAGCGAAGTCAGGAAACACAAGGCGCCGACCGCGGTCGTTGCATACAGCGCGTTGCGTGGCACGCCGTTGTCCGACAACTTGGCAAACCACTTCGGCGCACGTCCCTCGGTCGCGAGGTTGTAGAGCATCCGCGTCGATGCATACATGCCCGAGTTACCGGCCGACAGCACGGCGGTCAGGATCACCGCGTTCATCACCCCGGCGGCAAATGCCAGCCCGGCGTGCTGGAACACCAGCGTGAACGGCGACACGCCGATATCGGCGACATCGTTCTTCAGCAGGCTCGGGTCGGTGTACGGAATCAGCACGCCAATCAGGAAGATGGCCAGCACATAGAACAGCAGGATGCGCCAGAACACCTGCTTGACCGCACGCGGGATGTTGCGGCGCGGGTTCTCGGATTCGCCGGCAGCCACACCGATCAGCTCGGTCCCCTGGAACGAGAAACCGGCGATCATCGCCACGCCGAGCATGGCCGGAAAGCCACCGACGAACGGCGCGTCACCGACGGTGAAGTTGCCGAAGCTCTGCTGCGCTCCGCCCTTGAGAATGCCGAAAATCATCGCCAGACCGACGCCGATGAACACCAGCACGGTGATCACCTTGATCAGCGCAAACCAGTACTCGGCTTCGCCAAAGCCCTTCACCGAGATGTAATTGAGCAGGAACATCACGCCGAGAAACAGGGCGCTCCAGTACATGCCCGGCACATCCGGGAACCAGTAATGCATGACCAGCTGTGCCGCGGCCAGCTCGACCGCAATCGTCACCGCCCAGTTGTACCAGTAGTTCCAGCCGAGCGCGAAGCCGAAACCCTCGTCGACGTATTTGGCCCCGTAGGTCGAGAACGAGCCGGCGACCGGCATATACGCCGCCAGCTCGCCCAGACTGGTCATCAGAAAGTAAACCATCAGGCCGATCAGCGCATACGCGGCAATCGCGCCACCGGGGCCAGCCTGCGACACCGTCGCGCCTGATGCAACGAACAGCCCTGTTCCGATCGAGCCACCAATGGCGATCATCGTCAGATGACGCGCCTTGAGGCTGCGCCGCAATGCCGGCGCGCCGCCGTCGGCGGTATGAGTTTGATGTTCTTGCATATGGGGTTCTATTAGAGTTTTGAACACGCCCGGACCTGCCGGACCATCATGACCATCTTCAAAGCAAACCCAGCAGGGTAGCAAACTGGCCCCGGCCGCGAAACGGCGGTTTTCCACAATGCCGGCAAGTCAATCGCCAGCACCTGGCCATAATTGTTTCATATGATACAATTACACAAACAACCAACAGAAGACGAAACATGGAATTCGAAACCCGCATTGAGCACATCTGCGCAAACAACGCCGATGCACCCCGCGATGCCATCATCGCATCGCGCCGGCTGTTCCGCGCGACCCACCTGCTCGAGAATCGGATCAACGCGGCACTTGCAACCCACGGCCTCGAGATGCGCGAATACCTTGCCCTGACGCTACTGGCGAACAATGTCGACGAGCCGATGCGTCCAACCGAACTCAGCGTCACGCTCGATGCCACCCGTACGCAAATTACCCGCCTGCTCGATGCACTGGAAAAGCGCGGCTTGCTGGCGCGCACCCCGTCGACCACCGACCGCCGCGGCTTCGAACTGGATGTGACCGAACAAGGACGCGCGCTCCAGCGACAAGCCGTGCCATCGGTGTACGCCGCCTATGAAGCCTGCTGGGCGCTGGTTGATCCCGAATTGCGCCCGGCGCTGCTCGCAGCGCTCGGCAGCATCGACCGGGGACTGTCGCAAGCATGATCGACGGGCTGCGTCTGCATGCCCGCTATCGCGCCAGCAAGAAGCGCTTGCTGATGGCCCTGCTCGGCCTGATCACCGGCGTCGAATTCCTCGAAAACGTGATGTTTGTCTTTGCCGCCAGCCACATCATGGGTGGCGTCGGCGCTGCGCCGCGCGAGTTTGCTCAAGCGCAGGCCGCGTATGCGATCGGCAGCCTGCTGATGATCGTCAAGCAACAGTGGTCGGCCCGGCAGTTCGGCTACCGCCGCTATCTTTGCGCTGCACTGATCCTGTTCATCCTCGGCACCATAGGCTGCTCGCAAAGCGGCAGCCTCGGCAGCCTGACCCTGTTCCGTTTCATTCAGGGCGTCGGTGGCGGCGCCTTCTTCACCAGTTCTCGCGTCCTGATTCCGCTGATGTTCAAGGGCCAGGAACGCGCCCTGGCGGTGAAGTACTTCATGTACGGCATTTTCAGCGCGTCCTGCATCGGCCCGCTGCTGGCAGCCACCCTCGTCGACAGCGGCAGCTGGCATCTGGTGTTCTACGGCGCACTGCCGCCGGCGCTGCTCGCACTGCTCGGGGCATGGCTCCTGCTGCCCGATGCAGAGCCCGGCGCCAAGCGCGAACCGCTGGCCATCGGCGGCCTGCTGCTTTTCGGCGCAGCAGCGCTGTGCCTGCAGTTGATGCTCAGCGAGACCCGTTACGACATCTTCACCCACCCGTACCGGCTGATGCTGCTGGCCGTCGGCGGCAGCCTGCTGCTGCTCGGTTTTCTGCTGCACCAATGGCGCCACCCGCAACCGATCCTGCAGTTGCGGATGCTGATCAGGCCGGTCTACCTCACCGGCCTCGGGCTGTACTTCCTCTACTACGCCATCAAGACCTTCAGCGGCTACCTGTTCCCGATCTACGCCGAACGCGGCCTGGGCTTGCCACTGGTCGCCGTCGGCTGGCTCGACAGCTTCGCCGGCGTCGCGACCTTCGTCGCCGTGTATTTCTATATCCGGTTCGGACGAAAAATACCGCACAAAAAGCCGCTGATGCTCGTCGGCACGCTGACCATGGCCGGGGTCTGCTGGTGGTATTCGCTGATGCCGGCCGGTGTCGATGCCCACTGGCTGATGTATGGCCTGGCTTTTCAGGGTCTGTTTGCCGTTCTGGTCGTGCTGCCGGTCGCCGGACTGACTTATGCCGAACTGGGTGATGCCGATTTCGGCCACGGCTATCAGGGCAAGAACCTGATGCGGCAAATGGCGACCTCGCTGTCCGGCGCGCTCGCAGCGGTGATGCTGCAGGACAGACAGTTCACGGTCCACGACCATCTGGCCGCGACGGTTCATGCCGGCAATCCGCAAATCGACGACTGGCTGAGCCGGCTGGCCGAGGTGTTCTGCCTGCATGGCCTCGACAGCGCGCAAGCCGTGGCCGGCGCAAAAGCCGAACTGGCGCGACTCATCGCACAGCAGGCTCAACTGCTCGCCTGCCAGGCCCTGTATCGCTATCTGGCGGCCTTCACCCTCGTCACTGCCGTCGTCATCGCCGCGCAGCGCAGGCTACGCTAACCGGCCATCCGGTCCGGCCGACCTGTGGCAGGCTGCCGGTCACGACCGGCCTATCCTGAAAAGATCAGCAGGGAGGTCACTGGCTGCCAAAAGCGGCCTGCGGAGAATGTCATGTCGGGCATCGCCGTCAAATCCCTGTTGCTGGCCGTCATCGCCAGCCTGTGCATGAACGTTGGCCACACCGCGCCACCGCCAGCCACTGCCTCGGCGCCGGATCGCATCTACGGCGAGCTGCCCTACCAGAATCCCGTTTTCAACGGCGATCTGGACGGCATGATCAAACGTCGCGCCGTCCGGGTGCTGGTCACGTACTCCAAGACCCACTACTGGGTCGAAAACGGCCAGCAACGGGGCGCCGCCTATGAAACGCTCAAGACCTACGAGGACGAGCTGAACAAGCGGCTGAAAACCGGCAACCTCAAGGTTTTCATCGTGTTTGTGCCGACACGACGCGACCAGCTGATTCCCGCGCTACTGTCCGGTCGTGGCGATATCGCCGCCGCCAGCCTGACCATTACGCCAGAACGTCTCAAGCAAGTTGATTTCACCGCGCCGACGGTCGAGAACGTCAACGAAATCGTCGTCACCGGACCGGCGTCACCCAAGCTGAGCAAGCTCGAAGACCTGTCGGGCCAGACGCTGTACATCCGCAAATCATCGAGCTACTGGCAGCACCTACAGCTGCTGAACCAGCACTTTGCCAAGGAGAAACGCCCACTGATCAAGCTCGTACCGGCAGCCGAGGAGCTGGAGGACGAGGATTTGCTGGAAATGCTCAATAGCGGCCTGCTCAAGCTCGCCGTTGTCGACGACTACAAGGCCAGACTCTGGGCCAAGGTACTCCCCAAGCTGCAACTGCACCCCGAACTGGCCGTCAACAGCAACGGCCAGATTGCGCTGATGATCCGCAAGAACAGCCCGAAGCTGAAGGAAGACCTGAACGGCTTCATCAAGACCCACGGACGCGGGACGACCTTCGGCAACACCGTCTACAAGCGGTACTTTGGCGAACAGAATTTCGTCAAGAACGCACTGCAAACGACGGATCTGAGCCGCTTCGAGGCCACGAAGACGATCTTCCAGCGCTACAGCAACCAGTATCAGATGGACTACCTGCTGATGATGGCACAGGGCTATCAGGAATCCCGGCTCGACCAGCAGGCGCGCAGCCACGTTGGCGCCATCGGCGTCATGCAGCTGATGCCCGCCACCGGCAAGGAAATGAAGGTCGGCGACGTCCGGCAGATCGAACCCAATATTCATGCCGGGGTGAAGTACATCCGTTTCATGGTCGACCAGTATTACGCCAAGGAACCGATGAACACGCTCAACAAGGGGCTGTTCGCCTTCGCCTCCTACAACGCCGGCGCCGCGCGAATCCAGCAACTGCGCAAGGAGGCGAAAAACCGCGGCCTTGATCCGAACAAGTGGTTCAACAACGTCGAGGTCGTCGCGTCCGAGAAGATCGGCTCGGAAACCGTCACCTACGTCAGCAGCATCTTCAAGTACTACATCGCCTACAAACTGCTGATGAAGAACGAGCAGGAGCGCGAAGCGGCGAAGAAGCACATGACGACGCAGAAACGTTAATACTCGGCGTCGCCGCTACAGGTACCGGCTGCTAGACTGGAGCGCCCTCCACTCGACCCGATGCCATGCTGACCGCCGACTGGCTCCCCTCCTTCATTGACCGCGTATTCGTTCGCGACGCGGCAATTTCGCTGGTGTTCATCACCGCGCTGCTGATCGTGCGGATGCTGATCCATCGCGCCATCCTCAGGCGCCACGACATGAGCCCCGAGCTCAAGCGCCGCTGGCTCGTCACGCTGCGCAACACGGTGCTGGTGCTGTTCGTGCTGGCGATGGCGCTGATCTGGGCCAACGAGATCGAAACGCTGGCCGTCTCGCTGGTCGCGATCGCCGCCGCGATCGTGCTGGCAACGAAAGAAATGATCCTGTGCGGCATGGGCTCGATCTACCGCACCAGCAGCAATGCCTATACCGTCGGCGACCGGATCGAGATCAACGGCCTGCGCGGCCTGGTCATCGACACCAACCTGCTATGCACGACGCTGCATGAATCAAGCCAGGTCCAGACGCACAAGGGCACGGTCGGCCGTGCGATCACCTTTCCGAACAGCCTGCTGCTGTCGCAACCGCTGTACAACGAAACCGCGCTGGGTCAGTACGTCATCCAGACCGTGCATGTGGCCATCGACCGAAGTGCCGACTGGCAACGCGCCGAGGCGCTGATGCTCGCCAGCGCCGCGGCCGTTGTGGCCGAATACGCCGACGACCTGAGTCATCACGCCCGCCAGATCGAACGCAGCTACGCGGTTGAAACACCGACACTGGCGCCAAGACTGCGCATTTCGCTGGAAGATCGTGAAGACATCACGCTTCACCTGCAACTGCCCGCACCGCTTGGGCAACGCGCGGCGATCGAACAACGCATTCTGCGTGACCTGCTGGGCGGCCTGTACGGCGCCCTGGAAAAAACCGACGTGAAATCATAAACTTGTTGCCCGATGCCGAACTATCTGGCATAGTACGCAACAGATCGACGGCCCGCGCTTGACGCGGGCTCGTTTTTTGCATTGCCCCTGACCTTTCATCCGGTTCCTTCGCGTTCGCGGTTCATTCTGGTTAGCGGCATGTTTTTCGCCGTGACCAGGCCAATGGACTCGAATCGCCCGCCCGCTTCCTCAGCGGGCCTGGGTTTCGTCGTCTTGTCTGCCCAAGAACGGCCTCACCCTGCAAGGAAGTCGCAATGAATACCCAAGAACAAAACATCTCCGCCCTCGACACCATCGTTGACGCGGTGATTGACGCGCCCATCGAAGCGCCCGCTACCGACGCCGCACCGGAAAACTCCTTCGAAGCGCTCGGCCTGTCTATCGACCTCGTCCGTGACCTCGCCAGCAATGGCCTGACCGCACCGACGGCGATCCAGGCACAAGCCATCCCGCAAATTCTCGCTGGCAACGACCTGCTGGCTTCGGCCCAGACCGGTACCGGCAAGACTGCGGCCTTCCTGCTGCCGGCCATCCACATGCTGGGCATGGCGCCGAAGCATCACAGCCGCGGTCCGCGCGTCTTGGTGCTGACCCCGACCCGCGAACTGGCCGAACAGGTTGCCAAGGTGGCCACCCAGTTCACCCGCCGCATCCCGCGTTGCAAGGTTGTCAGCATCGTCGGCGGCACGCCGTACCCGGTTCAACACAAGCAACTGTCGCAGCCGGTCGAAGTCGTCGTCGCCACCCCGGGTCGCCTGATGGACCTGATGAACAGCGGCCGCATCGACTTCCGTCGCCTCGAACTGCTGGTGCTCGACGAAGCCGACCGCATGCTCGACATGGGCTTCATCGACGACATCGAAACCATCGTGTCGCAACTGCCGGCCGAACGCCAGACCGCGCTGTTCTCGGCCACGCTGTCGGACACCGTCCAGCGCTTTGCCGCGCCGATGATGAAGGATCCGGTTCGTGTCGAACTGGCGCCTACCGGCTCGCCGACCGCGAACATCGCTCAGGCCATCCATTACGCCGACGGTTACGACCACAAGCTCAAGCTGACCGCTGCCATGATCAACGGCGCCGGCACCACCCAGAGCATCGTGTTCACCGCCACCAAGGTTGACGCTGACAGCGTCGCCGACTGGCTGCGCATGGAAAGCATCCGCGCCGACGCACTGCACGGCGATCTGCCGCAACGCATGCGCCGCAAGGTGCTGGACAAGCTGCGCCGCGGTGAAATCGACGTCATCGTCGCCACCGATGTCGCCGCTCGCGGTATCGACGTCGCCGGCATCGGTCTGGTGCTGAACTTCGACCTGCCGAAGTTCGCTGAAGACTACGTTCACCGTATCGGCCGTACCGGCCGCGCCGGTCGCGAAGGTCGCGCCGTGTCGCTGGTCGGCAAGAACGATTTCCACCTGCTGACCAAGATCCGTCGTCGCTATGAGATCGAAGTCGAAACCATGGCCATGGAAGGCCTGGAAGCCAACTTCAACCCGGCCAACCGTGGCGCACCGCGCGGCGACAGCCGTGGCCGTCCGCAAGGTGGCCGTGGTGGTTACGGTGGCGGCAACGGCGGCAACTTCCGTCGCGAAGGCAATGGCTACGCTGGCAACCGTGATCGCAACGCCGGCGGCGAACGCAGCTACGCTGACCGCGCCCCGCGTGAAGATCGCCCGTCCTTCAGCAGCGACGCACCGCGTCAGGAACGCAGCTTCGGCAAGCCGCAAGGCGAGCGCAGCTATGGCGATCGTAACGACCGTGCACCGCGTCGTGATTTCGGCGGCGCGCCGCAAGAACGTCGCAGCTACGGCGATCGCAGCGAACGCCCGGCACCGCGTGGCGAATTCGGTGGCGCCCCGCGCCAGGAACGCAGCTACGGTGACCGTCCGGAACGCGCACCGCGCGGCGAGTTCGGTGGCGCTCCGCGTCAGGAACGCAGCTACGGCGATCGTCAAGAGCGTGCACCGCGTGGCGAGTTCGGCGCGCCGCAAGAGCGTCGCAGCTACGGCGATCGTCCGGAACAACGCGCACCGCGCGGCGAATTCGGCGCACCGCGTCAGGAACGCAGCCATGGCGACCGCAATGAGCGTCAGTTCGGAGACCGCGGCTTCGGTGGCGACAAGCCGGTCAGCAAGCACCCGGCAGGCAAGTCGTTCGGCCGCCCGCGCCGTCCGGAGTAAGCATCGGAGTCATCCGACACAAAAAACGCCCGGTTCGCCGGGCGTTTTTTCGTTTCATCCTTCGCTTTTCGGCCACGATGGCAACCGGGAAATCACACGCCGCGACAGGCAGCCACCAATCTGGCAGCCCGTGTCCGCGCCAAGCGCACGCCGACACAACGCGGGTCAATCACCCTGCTCCCGAATGCAGAGTGTCACGCCACCGGCAGCGGCGGCAGGCCATGACGGGCGCGGGCACGGTTGCACGCTTCGGAAAACACGCCAAGCTCGGCCATCGGCGCAAACTCGCGACAGGGGTTGGGCCGCTCGTGATACAGGCCGCAATGAACGGCCTTGCCAATCTGACCCACCAGCGCCACGCATCGCGGGCGGGCGTAGTCGGTGCCGCGCAAGCGGTACAGCTCGGCGGTTTCGGCATCGGCCAGCGCATCCGGCACTCGGCCGCCCTCGCTTTCCAGCTCGGAACAATGGAAGGTCACACGGAACGCGGCACAGCAGGCACCGCAAGACAGACAGGGATTCATTGCGCGACGACAAACGGGTGGAAAGCACGGCGGGTAGTTTAACGCGTTGCCGCAGACACCCCCAGCCGCTACCCTCACCGGAAACCCCCAACAAGCCCACCGATGCCAATACTGCAACTCCAGCCAGTCACCACTGACACACTCGATCACGTACTCGATGTCCAGGCCGCCTGCTATCCGGCCTCGTACCACGAACCACGCGCAGTGTTTGCCCGCAAACTGGCGCTGTCCCCCGACTCGCACTGGCTGGCGTGGCAAGGCGGCGAAGCGCTTGGCTATTTCTTTACCCACCCCTGGCGCGGCTTGACGCCGCCGCCACTGGCGACCGAACTGGCCGCGCTCCCTTCACCCGCGGATTGCCACTTCCTGCACGACCTGGCCATTCACCCCGGCGCACGGGGTATCGGTATCGCGCAAGCGCTGGTCGAGCACGCTTTCGCATGGGGCCAACGCCAGCAACTGAAGGGCGCGCTACTTGTTGCCGTACAAGGATCGCTACCATTCTGGTCTCGCCACGGCTTTCGCAAGCTCGGCCCGGCGTCCGGCTATGGCGAAAACGCCATGCTGATGCACCGCCAATGACCCCGCGCCGTCCAGGCCGAATCCGGTAAAATGACGTATTGGTTTCTAGAAGGAGTCTAAAGGCATGTTGAAGCGCTACCGCCCCTCCCGGCGAGGTCGTTCCCCGGCCGACGCGGCCGACCTGCTGCGCCTTGCCGATGGTCTGGCCCACGCCACCAGCCGCCTTGAAGATGTCTTTTGGGAGAAACAGCTGACCGAACGGCTTGAACAGCTGATCGCCGACGGCGAAGAGGATGCGCTGAATCAGGCGCTCGACGCCGCCAGCGAAACCGAGCAAGGCGAAACCTACAACGTCCTCGCCGACGCCGTGGAAGCGGCCTGCGAAAGCCTGCGCATCGAGCGCGACGGCGTCAGCTGGGATGTACTTCTGTTCGCCGCCCCGGTCCTGGCCTGGTCTCGCTGGCAGATCGGCGCCGGCCACCTGGCTGACAGCCAGTTGCAGGATCTGCGCGTCCAGCTCGGCGCCCACGTGTTCTCACGCATCGCCAAGATCGCCCTGACCGACTATCTGTTCAGCCCCGACCAGTTGCCGCGCGGCTACGTGCCCACCGCCGAGCTGGCCCAAGCACTCGGCGATGCCGCCTTCAATCGAGAAGCCTTGCATCTCGACGCCAGTCAGCTGCCGGATACCAAGCAGTTCCTGTCCGACACCCGCTACCTGCTCGGCGCCGTGGTCGTTCCGTCCGGCGCAGCGATTTTCCGCTGGCAGGAAGAGGATGGCGATCGCGAGGAAGCACTGAAACAGTGGCAACAACAAGGCGGTGCGGCGCTGCAGCCCGTCCTGGCCGGCGCCGCGTACGATTTACTGCTACCGGGTGCTTACCATACCGCCTGGCGCAACGCCGACCACGCCTCTCGCGGATATTCATTGCGCGCGACGCTCGCCTATCTCGTCCTGACGCTGAACCTCGAACCCAGGCACTTCCAGGCCAGCATCGCCCCGTTCAGCGGCCGGCAGCTCGAGGAATATCGGGTCGGCTTCAGCAAGTTGGGCGAAGACCAGGTTCTGCACGGCATCATCTGGCCACTACTGGATGGCGAAGACGAGACCACGGATTGCGCTGGCGAAATCGAAGCGCTGCTCAAGGAACTCGGTATCGGCGACATCCGGATACACGAGCACGATTTTCCGCTCGACTACTGCGATGACTGCGGCACTCCGCTTTACCCGAATGCCGACGGCGAACTTTTGCACCCGGAAGTACCAGAGGAAGTAAGTTCAGATGACGGCGCACCGCGACAACTTCATTAAGCGTCTCTACAGAACGCTCGCGGTACTTGCACTACTGGCGACGACTGGCTGCGCCAGCGGAAACAGCATGGAAACAACTGTCTCGGGACATGTCGACGTGGGCGTCAGCCTTCAACGATAAGCCCCGGGCAAAAACAACGACGCCCCTGTCGCCATCCAGCGACAGGGGCGTCGTACCGTATACGCTACCCGCTTAAACGTTGGCCTTCGCCAGCATGGTGTGCGGCGACGACAGGTATGCCACAACCGTCTTGACTCGGTCGCGCCCCAACAGGGCCGACGCCACTCTTTCCATGAGCGAATGCTGATCCTGCGCGTCGCACGGCTCGCTCGCAGCCTTTACCCAGCACTCGCAACCGCTGACCTGGCCACCCGGCGCGACAGTCACCACATTCGCCCCCAGCTTGCACCAGCCAACGCTGTCGGCCACGCGAATATGATCAACGTCGCGCAGGTTCGATGTCATCTGTCCGCCGGCAATACGATAGAAATCGTGTTCGCCATCCCACGCCTCAACCGCAGCCGTACTCTGATTGATCACGCGACCATTGAACGGCCACGCCGTATAAGCGGCATGAGCCTGAGCCATGCCAAACAGGCAGATCAAGGTAAACAGCGAGGCGGTAAGCTTGTTTCTCATGAGGATCGATATCGCAGGTTGTATGCAGTCCAGCACATATAAGCAAATAGGATGCCAGACAACAAAAACCCATATATATCAATGCATTAACAAGCAACGTCCACGTTCAAGTCTGAACCCCTGCTGCAAAGCACCTCAGCATCGTCGCCGTACGGCGACAAAATGCCCGTGCCTGAGCAGCGAGCCAATGACGCAGTCGCTACTCACGTCGCCAATCAACGACAAGCTGGAACGCGCTAGACTTGCCTCAGCCTATTGGCCGTGCCGTTTTTCGACCTTGCACTCGTAACTGAGCACCGTTTTGCCCGTCTCGTCGACGCTATCAAGCTTGACCGAGAACCCCCACAACCGGGCAATGTGCTTGAGCACTTCGTGCACGCTGTTGGCCAGCGGACGCCGCTGGAACTGGTAGTGACGCAACGTCAACGAGCGATCGCCACGCGTATTGACGTCGAACACCTGAATGTCCGGCTCACGGCTGGCAAGGTTGTACTGCTCTGCCAGAGACTGGCGAATGTAGCGATATCCCTCATCGTCATGAATCGCCGACACCTTCAACCGCGGCTGATAGTCATCGTCAAGGATCGCGAACAGCCGGAAATCGCGTATCAGCTTCGGCGACAGATACTGGGCAATGAAGCTCTCGTCCTTGAAGTTGCGCATCGCGAAGTCGAGCGACCGGCGCCAATCGCTCCCGACCAGTTCGGGGAACCAGCGCACATCCTCCTCGGTCGGCTCGGTGCAAATCCGCTGAATATCGCGATACATGGCAAAGCCCAGCGCATAGGGATTGATGCCATTGAAGTACGGGCTATCGACACCGGGCTGCAGCACCACATTGGTGTGGCTATGCAGAAATTCGAGCATGGCCGCTTCGGTAATCGATCCCTCGTCGTACAAGCGGTTCATCAGCGTGTAATGCCAGAACGTCGCCCAGCCTTCGTTCATCACCTGGGTTTGTCGTTGCGGATAGAAGTACTGGGCAATTTTGCGAATGATGCGGACGATTTCCCGCTGCCAAGGCTCAAGCAGCGGGGCGAACTTCTCGATGAAGTAGAGCAGGTTCTCCTGAGGCTCCGCCGGAAAGCGTCGCGGCGCGTCGACCCGCTCGACCTCGGGTCGCTGCGGCATGGTCCGCCACAGATCGTTGATCTGGCTCTGCTGATAGCGCTCACGCTCGGCCTGCCGGGCCTGCTCCTTCTCCAGCGACAGTTTTTGTGGCCGCTTGTAGCGATCGACGCCGTAGTTCATCAGAGCGTGGCACGAGTCCAGCAATTCCTCGACCCTTTCTTCGCCGTGCTTTTCCTCGCACTCGGCAATGAATTTCTTCGCAAAAACCAGGTAGTCGATGATGGCTCCGGCATCGGTCCAGGTGCGGAACAGGTAATTGCCCTTGAAGAAGGAGTTATGCCCGAAGCTGGCATGCGCGATGACGAGCGCTTGCATCGTCACCGTGTTCTCTTCCATCAGGTAAGCAATGCAGGGATTCGAGTTGATGACAATCTCATACGCCAAACCCATGGCGCCGCGCTGGTAGTTCTTCTGCGTGGACAGAAAATGCTTGCCGAAGCTCCAGTGGTTGTACATCACCGGCATGCCGACCGACGCATAGGCATCCATCATCTGCTCAGCGGAAATCACTTCGAGCTGATTCGGATACGTATCCAGGCCTAACTCGGCGGCGATCCGAGCAATTTCGTCGTAATACCGATTGATTAGCTCGAAGGTCCACTCCGATCCAGTGGAAATGGGGGCTTTTCGCGCCTTGCGACGCGATTTGGTCGCGGTATTCATTCAGCCTCCCGCATGCATTGGCGTTTTCTTGAACAAGTCATGGAAAACCGGCCAGATCTCGGCCGCGGTCTTGATGCGGCGCATGGCAAACTGCGCATTGCGCTGTGCGACCATTTCATATTCGAACCACAGGTTTTGTGGTTCTCCTTCTGTAATTTCTACATAAGCGTAGTACTGCACCAAAGGGAGCAGCTCCTCACCCAAAATCGTTCGGCACTGGGGTGAATCAGAGTCCCAGTTATCACCATCCGACGCCTGAGCCACATAGATATTCCAGTCCGCAGAACTGTAACGCTGCTCGATCGTTTTCTTGACCAGCTTCAACGCCGACGACACAACCGTCCCGCCAGTATCCCGCGCATGGAAAAACTCATCCTCATTTACTTCGAAAGCCTGGGTATGGTGGCGGATGAAGACCACTTCGATGCGTTCGTAAACACGGATCAGGAACAGATACAGCAGAATAAAGAAGCGCTTCGCAATATCTTTCTTGTATTCATCCATCGAGCCACTGACGTCCATGACGCAAAACATCACCGCCTGTGTGGTCGGGCTGGGCACCCTGACCCGATTGGTATACCGCAGATCGAACGGGTCGATGAACGGAATGCTCATCAGGCGACTCTTCAGCAGCCGGATCTGCGACTGCAGCGCATGCACCTCGGGCGAGTGTTCGTCGGCACTTTCGAGCAGCTCGTCCAGACGCTCCTGCGCTGCATTCAATTCATCCAATGGCGTGGCCGACAATGCAATGCGCCGCCCCAAAGCCGATCGCAGACTACGCAACACATGAATATTCGTCGGCGTGCCGTCACTGGTAAAACCTGCCCGCACCGGCTTCAGCACGATCGTTTGCTGAAGCTGGGTCTTCACGAGGTTGGGAAGCTCCAGGTCGTCGAAAAAGAAGTTGAGGAACTCCTCCTTGGTCAGCTCGAAAACGAAATCGTCCTCACCGTCCCCGCCCTGCCCAGCACCACCGCGGCCCCCAGAACCATCTCCGCCGTCGGGACGTTCGATTTCGTCTCCCTTGATGTACTCCTGATTCCCCGGAAAAACACGCTCCCAAACGCCACCGTGGGCATGGCCCAAGGTGGGTTCTCCGGTATCCCGCACGGGGATCGAAACCTTTTCACCGTGTTCGATGTTGGTGATCGAGCGATCCTTGACCGCGCGGGCCACCGCCCCCTTGATTTGCGACTTGAAGCGCCGCAGGAACCGGTCACGGTTGACCGCTGATTTGTTCTTTCCGTTCAAACGCCGATCGATCAACTGAAACATGGCAATCCCCAGTGAGGCGCGAGGGTGAGGCGAAGGTGTCTGGCGGCTTAGAGGCCTCCCAGCGGCACGACCCGGGAGGCCGGACCCCGGCCATCCGGGGTTTGATAGCCCTACACCTCATGTCCTACCCCCACTGGTTCACGATGACTTCCTGACGCGCAGATACCACTCGCACAACAAGCGCACCTGCTTGGGTGTATAGCCCTTGGTCACCATCCGGTTGACGAAATCCTCGTGTTTGCGATGCTCCTCGGCGCTGGCTTTGGCGTTGAACGAAATCACCGGCAGCAACTCTTCGGTGTTCGAGAACATTTTCTTCTCGATCACCGTGCGCAGTTTCTCGTAGCTGGTCCAGGCCGGGTTCTTGCCCGCGTTGTTGGCTCTCGCTCGCAGTACGAAATTGACGATCTCATTGCGGAAATCTTTTGGATTGGAAATCCCAGCCGGCTTTTCTATTTTCTCCAACTCGTTATTGAGTGAGTTCCGATCAAACGACTCACCGGTATCCGGATCGCGATATTCCTGATCCTGAATCCAATAATCGGCAAAAGTCACATACCGATCAAAAATATTCTGCCCATACTCAGAGTAACTTTCCAAATAGGCAGTCTGGATTTCCTTGCCGATGAACTCAACATACTTGGGCGCTAGGAACTCCTTGATATAGGATATGTATTTTTGCTCGACTTCCTGCGAGAATTGCTCGCGCTCGATTTGCTGTTCCAGCACGTACAGCAGATGCACAGGATTGGCCGCAACCTCCTGATGATCGAAGTTGAAGACTTTGGAAAGAATCTTGAACGCAAACCGTGTAGACAGGCCATTCATGCCTTCGTCGACGCCGGCAAAATCGCGATACTCCTGCATCGACTTGGCTTTCGGATCAATATCCTTGAGATTCTCGCCGTCATAAACCAGCATCTTGGAGAACGAATTCGAATTCTCCGGCTCTTTCAATCGTGACAACACCGAGAATTGCGACATCATTTTCAGTGTTCCCGGTGCGCATGGCGCATGGGCCAGCGACGAATTGCGCAGCAATTTGTCGTAGATTTGCGTTTCCTCGGAGACGCGCAAGCAATACGGCACCTTGACGATGTAGATCCGGTCCAGGAATGCTTCGTTATTGCGGTTATTCTTGAACTGTTTCCACTCGGATTCATTCGAGTGCGCCAGAATGATGCCTTCGAACGGAATGGCCCCGAAACCTTCGGTCCCCTTGAAATTGCCTTCCTGCGTTGCAGTCAACAGTGGGTGCAGCACCTTGATCGGCGCCTTGAACATTTCGACGAATTCGAGCAACCCCTGGTTGGCAAGGCACAGGCCACCGGAATAGCTGTACGCATCCGGATCATCCTGTGCGTATTTCTCGAGCTTGCGGATATCGACCTTGCCGACGAGCGAAGAAATGTCCTGATTGTTTTCGTCACCCGGCTCGGTCTTGGCAATCGCGACCTGCTTCAGCACCGACGGGTAGCGCTTGACGACACGAAACTGATTGATGTCGCCGTTGAACTCATGCAGGCGCTTGACGGCCCACGGACTGGGGATTGCCTTGAGGTAGCGCCGCGGAATGCCATATTCCTCTTCGAGGATCTGCCCGTCCTCGTCGCTGCTGAACAATCCCAGCGGCGACTCATGCAAAGGACTGCCCTTGATCGCGTAAAACGGGACCTTCTCCATCAGCTCCTTGAGCTTTTCGGCGATCGAGCTTTTGCCGCCGCCCACCGGGCCCAACAGATAGAGGATCTGCTTCTTCTCCTCCAGCCCCTGCGCTGCGTGGCGGAAGTAAGCAACCACCTGCTCGATCACCTCCTCCATGCCGTAAAACTCCCGGAATGCCGGATAGAGGCGCATCACCTTGTTCTGAAAAATCCGTGACAAGCGTGAGTCGAGCCGTGTGTCTATCATTTCCGGCTCGCCGATCGCCATCAGCATCCGCTCGGACGCCGTTGCGTAAGCCGGCTTATCCTGTTTGCACAGCTCCAAGTAATCCCTGAGGCTGAGCTCTTCCTCGCGGGTGCGCTCGTAACGGGATGAAAAATTGTCAAATACGTCCATGACACACCTCCGCGGGTGAGTTTCGGAATGGCCCTGGGGATGATGACTGCCTGGCGGGTCGGGCCTGCTTCCGTTATAGACGTCGCCCTTCACTTCGCCGTGAAGCGCGTATCTGCCTACTGCTGCAGAGACAAGGCAATGAACAACAAATTCCTTATAAATCAGCAATCTATACAAACAAAAATTACTGATGCATACACGCGACGCTCACCGCCACAGTGACAGCAACTGCCACACGGCCCAAGCGACAAAGGCCGCACCGATCAGCCCCCGCACCTGACGATGACGGAATCCGCGTTGCAACCGCTGCGTCATCGATCCAATCAGCAGCAGATTCGGCAAGGTGCCCAATCCAAATGCCAGCATGGCGAGCATTCCTTTCAACGGCGAGGCACTGGCAAGCGCGGTGACACTGGCGGTATAGACAAGACCGCAAGGCAACCACCCCCACAGCAAGCCAACCCACAGCGTCTGCGGCCAATGGCGGATCGGCAATGCCCGGCGCAGCAGCGGCTGCACGTGACGCCATACGGGCACGCCCAAGCGCTCGATCCGGGTCAACCAGTTGGCCCAGCCGGCCAGGTAGAAACCAAGCGCGATCAACAACAGTTGGGCGACGACGAAGAGAATGGTTTTCAGCGACTGCAGCTGCAGTAGCGCACTGAATGAACCCAGCCCGCCCAGCAGCGCGCCGATCAGCGCATAGCCGGCGATCCGGCCGGCATTGAATCCAAAGTGGTAGGGCCAGCGTGCGCCTGCCGGTAGTTGCAGACTGAACGCCGTAACGACGCCGCTGCACATGCCCAGGCAGTGACCGCCGCCGAGCAGGCCGGCCAGGAACAGCGCCAGCAGGTTGTATTCGGGCATGCGCCCCCGGAAAATCAGATGAGTTTGGAATAACGCGCCGATGTCGCTACCACCCCGAGGTAGCGGTCGAACACCATCGCGACCGAGCGCACCAGCAGACGTCCTTTGGCAGTGACCGTGATCCGGTCACCGTCCACCTTGACCAGACCATCGGCCTCCAGTTCGGCGAGCCGGCGCAATTCTTCCGCAAAATAATGGGAAAAATCAACCAGGTAGGCGATCTCGAACGGCTGGAACACGAGTTCGAACTGGCACATCAGCGACTGGATCGCCGCGCGGCGCATCAGGTCATCCGGCTTCAGCGCGAAGCCACGCGTCACCGGAAGCGTACCCGCATCCAGGGCAGCATAGTACTCGTCGACGGTACGATGATTTTGGACATAGCTCGCACCGACCTTGCCGATGGCGGAAGCACCGAAAGCCATCAGGTCGCAATCGGCGTGGGTCGAGTACCCCTGAAAGTTGCGGTGCAAGCGGCCATGCCGCTGCGCGATCGCCAGCTCGTCATCCGGCAAGGCAAAGTGATCCATGCCGATGTAGACATAGCCGGCCGCAAGCAATTGCTCGATGCTGGCCTGCAGGATGTCGAGCTTGGCCTCCGGCGACGGCAATGCCTGTTCGTCGATGCGCCGCTGCGGCGGAAAGCGCTCGGGCAAGTGGGCATAGTTGTAAAGTGCAATCCGGTCGGGCCGGATATCGATGACGCGCGCCAGCGTGTCTCGCAGCCGCACTGGCGTCTGCAAGGGCAAACCATAAATCAGGTCGAGGTTGATCGAACGGAAACCAACCGCCCGAGCAGCATCAATGACCGCCCGCGTTTCTGCTTCGCTCTGCACCCGGTTCACCGCCCGCTGCACCTCGGGGTCGAAATCCTGTACGCCGACACTCATCCGGTTCAGGCCCAGCCGTGCCAACAGTTCGACCGTCGCAACCGACACCTTGCGCGGATCGATTTCGATCGAGAACTCACCGCCCGGTTCGAGCTCGAACCGTTGCCGGATCGCGAGCATCAACCGCTCGAGCTGCGCATCGGACAAGAACGTCGGCGTACCGCCACCAAAATGCAATTGTTTGACGCTTGGCTTGTCCGACAAAGCCCGGCACTGCAGATCCATTTCCCGCTCGAGGTAATCAAGATAGCGCTCGGCGCGGCTGCGATCCTTGGTGATGATCTTGTTACAGGCGCAGTAGTAGCAAATGGTGTCACAGAACGGAATATGGAAATACAGCGAGAGCGGCTGGGCAAGCGTACCGACTTGCCGCTGTGCCAGCCGTCCTAGATAATCGTCCGCAGCCATCGCGCCGAAGCGGTCTGCCGTCGGGTAGGACGTGTAGCGCGGACCCTTGCCGTCGTAACGCCGGATAAGTGCGCGGTCGAATTCAATTTGCTGTTGATTCATCGTGATCGCCAAGTGGTATTTTGATTAGTTGTACTGAGGTACGAGCTTGCCGATAATCAACCTACGTAATCTTGATGGCGATCAAAGCCCGATTATCCGCGCAACGGTAATTGGTCCGTAACTCATTGCCCATTTCTCGTAGAGCGCCGCCATGCAAACCGCCCTTCAACCGCGTGACATCACTTTCAAGCAGCTGCGCCAAGCCTGCTCCAACTGCAGCCTGCGCGAACTGTGCCTGCCCAACGAGCTGAGTCCGGACGAGATGAAGCAGGTCGACGAACTGATCGGCCAGGGCAGGCCCATCAAGCGTGGCGAGGCCCTGTACCGTGCAGGCGAGCCGTTCCGCGCGCTGTACGCTGTTCGCGTCGGTTTCTTCAAGACCAGCGTTGTTTCCGAAGACGGTCGCGAACAGGTCACCGGCTTCCACATGAGCGGTGAACTGATGGGCATGGATGCCATCAGTGCCGACCAATACACCTGCGATGCGGTCGCTCTTGAGGACAGCGAAGTCTGCGAGCTGCCGTTCGAGGAAATGGAGTCGCTGTCCCGCAGGGTTCCCGTGCTGCAACACCACTTCTATCGCGTGATGAGCCGGGAAATCGTCCGCGACCATGGCGTGATGCTGCTGCTCGGCAATATGAAAGCCGAGGAACGCATCGCCGCCTTCCTCTTGAACCTGTCGCAACGCTTCCAGGTACGCGGCTATTCATCGATGAGCTTCCACCTGCGGATGACGCGCGAGGAAATCGGCAGCTACCTCGGGCTCAAGCTCGAAACCGTCAGCCGCACGCTCTCGAAGTTCCAAGACCAAGGACTGATCAAGGTCCAGAACCGCCTGATCGAACTCCTTGATGTCGACGGACTCAAGCAGTTGGTCAACAGCTGCCAAGGCTGATCATGCCCCACGCGGCGCCACCCCTTCAGGTGCTGGCGCCGCCAACGCTGTTGGCACCGCTGCAAGCTCGTGCCGGCCAAGGCACACACTTCATCTGGCTGCCGCTCGCCCAAGGGGTAGCAGACGTACTGAATCCCGCACAGCAGGTTGTTCTGATCAACGGCACCCTCGATGATTTGCAAAGCCTGCTTCGTCCTACGCTGCGCGTCGTCGACGTTGTCGCCCATGGCGACACCACCCAAGCGCAAACGCATGGCTGGATGATCGGAGCGGGGGGCGACATTGCGTCGCTTGCCGGCGTGACGCAGCTGCTGGACGCACTCTCCCCGCCGGCCCAACACGCATGGCTCCATCTTGGACGCACGGGCGCTGCAGCCTTCGTCGCCTCACTAATGCAGCACTGGCAGGCGCAAACATTGGCCGTGCTGGGTTGGCTCGGCGGCACTGCCCGCGCCCAGTGGGCCTATGACCCAGCAATCTGGCAGCAAATCACCCAGACAACGCTACATCAGGCGAGGCACGATGCGATGCGCTATCTGCAGATGACCGCAAACCAGCCTTTCGAGCCGATTCACGACCTGCCGGCAGCGCTACAGCAGTACCTGCCCGGTCCACAGCCCAGCACGCCCATCGCCCCGGCCACGCTACTGGCTCAGCTGCTGCTCAGCATTCCAGCGATTCCAGTATCGGCTTGAGTACCCTGATGCCGACATGCAAACGGCCGCCCCAAGGGGCGGCCGTTTGCTTCAAGCACCCCTGTTTGGGGTACAGATTTCGTGCTTAGACTGCAGCTTTGCGCGAAGCAGCCTTCACGGTTTGCTCAACGCCACTGGTGGTCGCTTCGACAAACTCACTAGCCAGCTTTTGCGTTGTCTTGGCAACGGCGTCATACGCGTTGCTGGCCGTTTCAACGGCGCTGCGCAGCGCGCTGACCGCAGCACCGGTGCCTGCCGGCGCGTTTTGAATCGCGCTATCCAGCGTGCCAACCAGGTTCTTGTTGAACGACAGCACTTGCTCTTCGATCAGCGCGCTCAGTTCGTGATGCGTTGCGCTGGCAGCGTCGAACACGGTGCGAGCAACGCCGATGGTCTTTTCAACCGACGGCTGAGCCAGTTGGCGCTGCAGATTCACCAGCCCCTGAACATCCTTGACCTCGGCCAGCGACTTGGCGGTTTCGACATTTTCAGCCAGCAGATCGCGGGCAATGCCGAGTTGCAGGCTGATCAGGCGCTCAACGCCGCCCAGTGCGATCTGGCTCAGGCGCAGCGATTTTTCGAGATTGGCTTGATTGATTTCGGCAAACTGATTGACGTTGAACATGGTGTATTTCTCCTTTGTGCACTGCAACATTGTGATGCCATTTTCATCAACACCCCCACCTGCGTCAAGCATTATTTTGTGCGCCGCACAATAACAACGCCCCCCCTCCCCTGACCCGGCGTCCACGGCACATTTCCCGCCGCGTAAACCGTCCGGCGAACAGTAAACCGCCGTCGGCGGGATGCTAGAATGTCGCGATGAATCAGCCCGCCTTTATCCATCTCCGCCTGCACTCCGAATTCTCTGTGACCGACGGCATCGTCCGGATCGACGACGCCGTCAAGCATGCCCAAAAACTCGGCATGCCCGCGCTCGGCGTGTCCGACCTGATGAACCTGTTTGGTCTGGTCAAGCACTACAAAGCCTGCCGCAGCGCAGGGATCAAGCCCATCGTCGGTCTGGATGCCTGGATCGAGAACGAGGCGGATCGCGACAAGCCGTTCCGCGTGCTGCTGCTAGCGCGCGATCGCGACGGCTACGGCCGCTTATGCGAGCTGCTGACGCGCGCGTATCGCGACAATCAGTACCGCGACCGCGCCGAGCTGCGCAAGGACTGGATTGCCGAGGGCGACAACAGCCATCTGCTGTGCCTGTCGGGTGGGCATCAGGGCGAAATCGGCCAGACACTGCTGTCCGGCAACTACGACGCGGCCAAGGCCGTCGCGCAGTGGTGGAGCGGGCAGTTCGCCGGCAACTTCTATCTGGAGCTGCAGCGCAGTGGCCAGTCCGAGTGCGAACCGTGCGTGCAGGGTCAGCTCGACATCGCCTCCGATCTCGACCTGCCGGTCGTCGCCACGCACCCGATCCAGTTCATGGCGGCGGACGACTTCAAGGCGCACGAGGCGCGCGTCTGCATTGCCGAAGGCTATATGGTCGCCGACAAGCGCCGGCCCAAGCTGTTCACCGACGACCAGTACTTCAAGACACCGGCCGAGATGGCCGAACTGTTTGCCGACCTGCCCGAAGCGCTGGCCAATTCGGTCGCGATCGCGCAGCGTTGCAATCTGAGCGTCACGCTCGGCAAGAACTACCTGCCGGACTTCCCTACGCCCGACGGCATGACGCTGGACGACTATCTTGTCCACCTCGCCAAGGAAGGACTCGAATCGCGGCTGGCACTGCTGTATCCGGACGTCGCCGCCCGCGATGCCGAACGCCCGCGCTATCTTGATCGCCTGAAGTTCGAGACCGACACCATCATCCAGATGGGTTTCCCGGGCTACTTCCTGATCGTGGCCGACTTCATTGTCTGGGCCAAGCAAAACGGTTGTCCGGTCGGCCCGGGCCGGGGTTCGGGCGCCGGTTCGCTGGTGGCGTATTCGCTCGGCATTACCGACATCGACCCGACTGCGTACGCGCTGCTGTTCGAACGTTTCCTGAACCCGGAACGGGTCTCGATGCCCGACTTCGACATCGACTTCTGCCAGGACAACCGCTGGCGCGTGATCGAGTACGTGCGCGAGAAGTATGGCGCCGAGGCAGTCAGCCAGATCGCCACCTTCGGCACCATGGCCGCCAAGGCCGTGGTGCGCGACGTCGGCCGCGTGCTCGACCTGCCTTATATGTTCTGCGACGGTTTGTCGAAGATGATTCCGGCCGCGCCGGGCAAGCATTTCAGCCTCGACGACGCGGTCGAGATGGTGCCCGAGCTGGCCGAGCGCGTCCGCAACGAGGACGAAGTCAAGGAGCTGTGGGAGCTGGCGCTCAAGCTCGAAGGCATGACCCGCAATATCGGCATGCACGCCGGCGGCGTGCTGATCGCGCCGGGCCAGATCACCGATTTCTGCCCGGTCTATCAGGCCAGTGGCGTCGATGCGTCGCCGGTGTCGATGCTCGACAAGGACGACGTCGAGTCGATCGGGTTGGTGAAGTTCGACTTTCTGGGCCTGAGAAACCTGACGATTATCGAGCTGGCGCTGCAGTACATCAAAGAGCAGACCGGCGAGTATCTCGACCTGATGAGCCTGGGTTTCGAGGATCAGGCCGCCTATCAGGTTTTCCGCGACGCCAACACCACCGCCGTCTTCCAGGTTGAATCGGACGGCATGAAGCGGCTGCTCGAAAAGCTGCAACCCGACCGTTTCGAAGACATCATCGCCGTGCTGGCGCTGTATCGTCCGGGCCCGCTCGGTTCGGGCATGGTCGACACCTTCATCAACCGCAAGAAGGGCCTGGAAGTCCCCGATTACTTCCACCCCGACCTGGAGCGCTGCCTCGAACCGACTTACGGCGTGATCGTGTATCAGGAACAGGTGATGCAGATTTCGCAGATCATCGGCGGCTATACGCTGGGCGGCGCCGACATGCTGCGGCGCGCCATGGGCAAGAAGAAGCCCGAAGAGATGGCCAAGCACCGCGAGATGATCGCCGACGGTGCAAAGAAGAAAGGCTACGACCCTCAGCTCGCAGAAATGCTGTTCGACCTGATGGCCAAGTTTGCCGAGTACGGCTTCAACAAGTCGCACACGGCGGCGTACGCGGTGGTGTCGTACCACACCGCGTGGCTGAAGGCGCATCACACCGCGGCGTTCATGGCCGCGACGATGAGCTCGGAACTCGACAACACCGACCAGCTGAAGATCTTCTACGACGACTGCATCGAGAAAAACCGGCTGGAAATGCTGCCGCCCGACATCAACGAAAGCGTTTACCGCTTCGTCCCGGTCGGCAAGCGACAAATCCGCTATGCGCTCGGCGCAATCAAGGGCGTGGGTCAGGGGGCGGTCGAACAGATCGTCGCCGAGCGCAAGGCCAACGGCCCGTTCAAGGACCTGTACGATTTCTGCCGGCGCACCGACAAGAAGGAAGTCAACAAGCGCGTACTCGAGGCGCTGATTCGTGGCGGTGCCTTCGACGCCATCGATGACCACCGCGCACGGCTGATGGCCAATGTCGAGCAGGCGATGAAGCTGGCCGAAGCCGAGGCCGCCAACGCCAACCAGAACTCGCTGTTCGACATCTTCGAGCCATCGGCCGTTCCGACGGTCGAGCCGATCGAAACCGCGCGCTGGGACGACAAGGTCAAGCTTGCCGAAGAGAAAACCGCGCTCGGTCACTACCTATCGGGTCATCCGTTCGATGCGCACGCCAAGGACCTGAAAGGCCTGATCAAGACCCGGCTCGACCGGCTCGAGCCCAAGCGCGAGCTGCAATACCTCGCCGGCATTGTCGGTGGCCTGCGGATCAAGAACGGCGATCGTGGCCGGATGGCCTTTTTGCAGCTCGACGACGGTAACGCCAAGATCGAAGTGGCGTTGTACTCGGAAGTCTTCGAGGCGCAGCGCACCAAGCTCAAGGACGACACGCTGCTGGTCGTCGCCGGCAAGGTCAGCGAGGACCGCTTTTCGGGCGGCCTGCGCGTGATCGCCGACGCGGTGATGGATGTCGCAGAAGCGCGCAGCCACTTCGCGCGCTCGCTCAATCTGCAGATCAACGGCAATGCCGACGCTGCGCGCCTGACCTCGCTGCTGACCACGCACGGCGGCGGCGCCTGCGCGGTCGAGATCGACTACCGCACCCAGGGCGCGCGCTGCGCGCTGCGACTGGGGCTCGACTGGAGGGTGACGCTGCACGACGCACTGATCGCCGAACTGCAGGCGTGGCTGGGTAACGATGCAGTAAAAATCCGTTTCTGAGCCCGACGGGCCGGACTGCAAAGTTCGGCCCGTGCCGTTTGCTCGATGCAAAAAACAATGCCACTAAGGAATACGCGTATCCCCCATCCGGCAAAACCCTAGCTTGAAATCACCTGTCGTCACGCCCAGCATCACAACATCTGCTCACAACCCAATCAGACCGGAACGGCTGCGTATCCGGCACAACGGAGAACCAAATGGACGAAGAACTCAAACGAAAGGCCCTCGATTACCACCGCTACCCGAAGCCGGGCAAGATCCAGGTCTCGCCGACCAAGGGGTTATCGAGCCAGCGAGAACTGGCGCTCGCCTACTCGCCGGGCGTTGCCTACGCCTGCATGGCCATCGTTGAGGACGAAGCCGAAGCGCGCAATATGACTGCGCGCGGCAATCTGGTCGCCGTGATCACCAACGGCACCGCCGTGCTGGGCCTCGGCGATATCGGCCCACTGGCCGGCAAGCCGGTGATGGAAGGCAAGGGCGTGCTGTTCAAAAAGTTCGCCGGAATCGATGTATTCGACATTGAAATTGACGAGAAAGACCCGGAAAAACTGGTCGAAATCATCGCCTCGCTCGAACCGACCTTCGGCGGCATCAACCTGGAAGACATCAAGGCGCCCGAGTGCTTCTACGTCGAACAGAAGCTGCGCGAACGGATGAACATCCCGGTCTTCCACGACGACCAGCACGGCACGGCCATCATCGTCGGCGCGGCGGTCAAGAACGGCCTCAAGCTGATCGGCAAGCAGATCGGCGAAGTGAAACTGGTGGCCTCGGGCGCCGGCGCTGCCGCGATTGCCTGCCTCGATCTGCTGGTGTCCCTCGGCGTGAAGCGCGAAAACGTCCTCGTCTGCGACTCCAAGGGCGTGATCCACACCGGCCGCACCAACCTGGATGAAACCAAGCAACGCTACGCCCGCGATACCGAAGCACGCACGCTGCAAGACGCCATTGGCGGCGCCGATGTGTTCCTCGGCCTGTCCGGCCCGGGCGTGATGTCGCAAGACATGGCCAAGAGCATGGCCGATCACCCGCTGATCCTGGCGCTGTCCAACCCCGACCCGGAAATCTCGCCGCCCGACGTCAAGGCCGTGCGCCCGGACGCCATTGTTTGCACCGGCCGTTCGGACTACCCGAACCAGGTCAACAACGTGCTGTGCTTCCCGTTCATGTTCCGCGGCGCGCTCGACGTCGGCGCAACGGCGATCACCGAGAGCATGAAGCACGCCGCGGTCAACGCAATTGCCGAGCTGGCACTGGCCGAACAGTCCGACGTCGTCGCCGACACCTATGCCAACGAGAACCTGACTTTCGGCGCCGAGTACCTGATTCCGAAGCCGTTCGATCCGCGCCTGATCATCAAGATCGCCCCGGCCGTTGCCCGTGCGGCAATGGAAGCCGGCGTCGCCACGCGACCGATCGAGGACTTCGGCATCTACACCGAAGAGCTGACGCAGTTCGTCTATAAATCCAACTTGTTCATGCGTCCGGTCTTCGCTGCCGCGCGCAAGGCCAAGAAGCGCGTGGTGTTCTGCGAAGGCGAAGATCTGCGCGTGCTGCACGCGGTGCAGGAAGTCATCGACCTCGGCCTGTGCTTCCCCATCGTCATCGGCCGTCCGAGCGTCATCCAGAACCGGATCGAGAAACTCGGCCTGCGCATCCGCCCCGGCGTCGATTTCGAGCTGTGCAACCAGGAAAGCGACCCGCGTTACCGCGAATACTGGACGCTGTACCACTCGATGATGATGCGCAAGGGCGTGTCGGAAGAGTTGGCTCAGGCCGATGTCCGCAGCAAGACCACGCTGATCGGCGCCTTGATGGTCAAGCGCGGCGAAGCCGACGCGCTGATCTGCGGCACCCACGGTCAGTACCATCGTCACCACTGGTACCTGGAAAACGTGCTCGGCCTGCAAGACGGCGCAACGACGACCGCAGCCATGAACGCGCTGCTGCTGCCGACCGGCAACATCTTCATCACCGACACCTATGTGAACCAGGACCCGAGCCCCGGCCAACTGGCCGAGATCACCCAGCTCGCCGCCGACACCGTGCGCAACTTCGGCATCCAGCCGCAGGTAGCACTGCTGTCGCACTCGAGCTTCGGCACGCTGAGCGATCCTTCGGCGCTGAAGATGCGCAACACGCTCGAACTGCTGCGCGAACAGGCACCCGATCTGGATGTCGACGGTGAGATGCATGGCGATGCGGCGCTGTCGGCCGAAATCCGTCAGCAAGTGTTCCCGCAATCGACGCTCAAGGGCGACGCCAACCTCCTGATCATGCCGAATCTGGACGCAGCGAACATCTCGTTCAACCTGCTGAAGATGACCGCCGGCGACGGCGTGACCATCGGCCCGATCCTGCTGGGCATCTCGAAGCCGGCCCATATCCTGACGCCGACCGCCTCGGTCCGTCGTCTGGTCAATATGGCTGCACTTGCTGCAGTACAGGCCGCCGCAAAGGTCTAAAATCGGAAGCGGTCCCACGCCGTGGGGCCGCACCGCTTCCCGCTGTGCCCGCCGTTGCTTCCGGAGCCCGCCATGAGCGAATCCCCGCAAGACCCGTTCGGCTTCTTTACGCAATTCCTGAAGCCGGGCACGCCCAACCCCTTCATGCCACCGCTGACCGAAGAAGAAATCGACCGCAAGATCGTCGAAATGCGCACGATTGAGCAATGGTTAACGATGCAGGTCGGCATGCTGCAGATGACCGTCAAGACGCTGGAAATGCAGAAAGCCGGACTGCAGGCGTTCAAGAAAGGCATCGACCCCAACCCCGACACCACGCCCTGATGACCCAGATTTCGCATTTTGTACGCCGGCTTTCCGGCGTCGCCGCCACACTCGTTCTCGCCGCCTGCGCCACCCCGCCCGCCCCCTCCTCACCATCGCAACCCACGCCACCGGTCACGCCGACGCCAGCCCCCCTGCCCAGCACGGACATGGCGCCCTACCAGGCCGTCGACTGGTCAGCACTGCCCGTCACCAGCGACGCCGATTGGCTGGCCGGCTTCAATGCCTGGCAACGCGGCTGCCCGCGACTGCAAAAGCAGGCGCGCTGGGCGACGCTGTGCGCCGATGCCGCTCAGCTGCCGAAAAATGCCGCCAGCGTCCGTGCATTCCTGACCAGCCGCTTCACCCCGCTAACGCTACGCAACGCCGATGGCAGCAGTCAGGGCTTGATCACCGGCTACTATGAACCGGTTTACGCCGGCAGCCTGAAGCGCACCAGCCAGAACACCGTACCGGTCTATGGGCCGCCGAACGACATGATCACCGTTCAGCTCGACAGTGTTTATCCGGAACTGAAAGGCAAACGCCTGCGCGGCCGTCTGGACGGAAAAGCGTTGAAGCCCTACGCCGACGCGGATGAAATCGCCCGGCTCGCCCGCAGCAGCAAACTCGATGCGCCGGTGCTCGCCTGGCTGCCCGATCCGATGGATCTGCAGTTTTTGCAGGTACAGGGCTCTGGCCGTGTCCGTCTGACCGATGGACGTGAACTGCGCCTCGGCTACGCCGACCAGAACGGCTGGCCCTACCGCGCGATCGGCAAATGGCTGATCGAACAAGGCGAACTCAAGGCTGCCGACGTCAGCATGCAAAGCATCCGCGCCTGGGCACGCGCCAATCCGGCCAAGATAAACCAGCTGGTCGCCAGCAACCCGAGCTATGTGTTCTTCCGCACGCTGCCGGACAGCGATGAAGGTCCGATCGGCTCGCTGGGTGTGCCGCTGACAGCCGGCTACAGCCTGGCCGTCGATACCAAGCACGTGCCCGCCGGCGTACCGATGCTGATCGACACCACGCGACCCGACGGTGCACCGCTGACGCGGATCGCCGCGGCACAGGATACCGGCGGCGCCATCCGCGGCCAGGTGCGCGCCGATTTCTTCTGGGGCAAGGGCGATGCAGCCGGTGAACTCGCCGGCAAGATGAAGCAGCCCGGCCGGCTTTGGCTGCTCTGGCCCAAGGGAGAACCGCTCCCGGACGCCAACTGAGGCGCGTCTGGCGCGATATCGGGGCAGCCGCGCCAACGCGGTTGACCCCTGCAGCCGCATTGGGCAAGATACAAGACATCCCCCAAGCACCTCTCCGATACCTGATCATGGCGTTTCACTCCAACGAAATCTGGCTCGAATGGCGATGGCGTCGCTGGTAAGCGATCCCTGCCACCCGGCCCCTTTTTGAATTTCGTTTGGAGTTGTCATGATCACGCGCGATGAATTCGCTGCTTTGGCTCGCCAAGGCTACAACCGTATTCCCGTCATCCTCGAGCTGTACGCCGACCTCGACACGCCGTTGTCGGTCTACCTGAAGCTCGCCAATCGCCCGTATTCCTATCTGCTCGAATCGGTCGTCGGCGGCGAGCGCTTCGGCCGCTACTCGTTCATCGGCCTGCCCGCCCGCACCCGCATCACGGTCAGCGGCCTGCACACCGAGGTCATCCACGATGATCGCGTCGTCGAGACCCACGAAGGCAATCCGCTCGATTTCATCGCCGAATACCAGAAGCAGTTCAACGCCGCGGCGCCTGCAGGCATGCCACGCTTCATGGGCGGCCTGGTCGGCTACTTCGGCTATGACACGATCCGCTACGTCGAAAAGAAGCTCGCCCACTGTACCAAGCCCGATCCGCTCGGCCTGCCGGACATCCAGCTGCTGCTGTCCGAGGAGCTTGCCGTCGTCGACAACCTTTCAGGCAAGCTTTTCCTCGTCGTCTACGCCAACACCGATGACCCGGAAGCGTACGAGCGTGCCCAAGCCCGCCTGGCCGAGCTGCGACTGAAGCTGCGCGAACCGGCCAAGCTACCGCTGTCCGGCCCGGCCAAGACGGTCACGAGCGCGCAATCGGAATTCGGTGAGGCCGCATTCAAGGAAGCCGTCCTCAAGGCCAAGGACTACATCGCCGATGGCGACGTGATGCAGGTCGTGCTGTCGCAACGGATGACGATGCCCTTCGATCAGGACCCGCTGGCGCTGTACCGCGCGCTGCGGTCGATCAACCCGTCGCCATATATGTTCTTCTACCACTTCGGCGACATGCATATCGTCGGCGCATCGCCGGAAATCCTTGCCCGGCTTGAAGGCGACACAATCACCGTCCGGCCCATCGCCGGCACCCGACCGCGCGGCAAGACGCGTGAACACGACGAAGCACTGGCAACCGAGCTGCTGGCCGACGAGAAGGAAATCGCCGAGCACGTCATGCTGATCGACCTTGGCCGCAACGATACCGGCCGTGTCGCCGAAACCGGCTCGGTCAAACTGGTCGACCGGATGACGATCGAGCGGTATTCGCACGTGATGCACATCGTCTCAAGCGTCGAGGGCAAGCTCAAAGCCGGCCTCAGCAATATCGACGTGCTGAAGGCCACCTTCCCGGCTGGCACCGTCTCCGGTGCCCCCAAGGTCCGTGCGCTGGAAATCATCGACGAATTCGAACCGAGCAAACGCGGCATCTACTCCGGCGCCGTCGGCTATCTCGGTTTCAACGGCGACATGGACGTGGCGATCGCATTGCGCACCGCCGTGGTCAAGAACGAAACGCTCTACATGCAAGCCGGCGCCGGCATCGTTGCCGACTCGGTGCCCGAGAGCGAATGGCAGGAAACGCTGAACAAAGCCCGTGCGGTACTGCGCGCCGCCGAACTCGTTCAAGCCGGCCTCGACGCCTAAGACCACTTAGGTCGTCACGCCGCTCCACGCCCAGATCCAAAGGAATTCCGCCATGCTCTTGATGATCGATAACTTCGACTCGTTTACGTACAACATCGTCCAGTATTTCGGCGAACTCGGTCAGGATGTCCACGTCTACCGCAACGACGAAATCACGCTCGAACAGATCGAGGCCCTCAAGCCCAAATACTTGGTGGTCT
The DNA here is from genome assembly GCF_050916355.1 of Jeongeupia wiesaeckerbachi. Classification (GTDB taxonomy): domain Bacteria; phylum Pseudomonadota; class Gammaproteobacteria; order Burkholderiales; family Chitinibacteraceae; genus Jeongeupia; species Jeongeupia wiesaeckerbachi. Next base: position 2,797,878 of record NZ_CP136946.1, on the reverse strand, counting down.
CGCCAGGCCCCTGTTCACCGAAGGACGCCGGGATCTCGGTCGAGGCCATCCGTCACTTCGCCGGCAAATTGCCGATTCTGGGCGTTTGCCTGGGCCATCAGGCCATTGGCGAAGCCTTCGGCGGCAAGATCATCCACGCCAAAACGCTGATGCACGGCAAGGTCTCACCGATCGAGCACACCAGCGTCGGTGTATTCAAAGACTTGCCCTCGCCGTTCACCGTCACGCGTTACCACTCGCTGGCAATCGAACGCGAAACGCTGCCCGACTGCCTTGAGGTCACCGCTTGGACCGCCGACGGCGAGATCATGGGCGTGCGTCACAAAACACTGGCGATCGAAGGCGTGCAGTTCCACCCCGAATCGATCCTGACCGAACACGGTCACCAGATGCTCGACAATTTCCTCAAGGAATGGGCGTGATCCGCCAACATGCAGCTGCGCTGTTGCTTGCGACCGGGCTGGCCCATGCCCAGCCCTCGCCCCCGGCGATCAGCGAATGCGATCAGCGCAGCAACAATCAGGCCGAGCTGAGCCAGTGCCTGGGGCAGCTCGAAACCGATGCCACACAGGATCGGCTGAGCGCCGAGGCCGCGGCGCGTGCTGCGATGCGCCGACTCGAAGCCACAACGCCAAACAGCCATGCCCTTGGCCTGTTCGAGTCGGACGTCGCCGCCTACCTGGCCTACCGGGACACGCATTGCAACTGGGCCGGCGTATCGTTTTACGGTGGCTCGGTCGCTGGCGTTGCCATGCAGACCTGCCGGATCGATCTGGACCGGCACCGGGCCGACGAGTTGTCGCGCTTCTACATGAACTGAATTCGGAAACGCCATCATGATTACCATCCAGGCCGCGCTCAGCCGGCTGATCTACAGCAACGAATTGTTTTTCGATGAAATGGTTTACCTGATGCGGCAGATCATGACCGGTGAAATGACGCCGGTACAAACCGCCGCACTGCTGATGGGGCTACGCACCAAGGTCGAAAGCGTGTCGGAAATCGCCGCCGCAGCAACCGTCATGCGCGAGTTCGCCAGCAAGGTGGAAGTACAGGACCGCCGCCATCTGGTCGACACCTGCGGCACCGGCGGCGACGGCGCGCACACCTTCAATATCTCGACCTGCTCGGCCTTCGTCGCCGCAGCAGCCGGCGTCAAGGTCGCCAAGCATGGCGGCCGATCGGTCAGCTCGAGCAGCGGTTCAGCCGACGTTCTCGAGACGCTGGGCGTCAAGCTGAACCTGACACCGGAACAGGTCGGCCAGTGCATCGACGAAGTCGGCCTCGGTTTCATGTTCGCACCGAACCACCACCCGGCAATGAAGTACGTCGCGCCGATCCGCCGCGAACTCGGCGTGCGGACGATCTTCAACATTCTCGGCCCACTGACCAACCCGGCCGGCGCCGACAACCAGTTGATGGGCGTCTTTCACCCCGACCTCGTCGGCATCCAGGCACGCGTCCTCAAACAGCTTGGCTCGAAGCACGTGATGATCGTCCACGGCTGCGATGGCCTCGACGAGATCACCCTGTCCGGCAACACCTCGGTTGCCGAACTCAAGGACGGCGAAATCATCGAGTACCAGCTAGACCCACGCAATTACGGCTTCGAGCTATGCGACATCCAGGCACTTCATGCCGACGACGCACAACAATCGGCCGACATCATCCATCGCGTACTGGCGAACGAGGCCGGCCCGGCGCGTGACATCGTGCTCCTCAACGCCGGCGCTGCAATCTACACCGCCAACGTTGCGGTCACGCTCGAAGACGGCATCAATGCCGCGCACGAAGCGCTCGCCAACGGCGCCGCCCGCGCCAAGCTCGACGCGCTGGTCAATGCGACCAGCCGCCTCGCCCACTAATCCGCAGAGCGAATCATGTCCGACATTCTGAAGAAAATCTGGGCGACCAAACACGACGAAGTCGCTGCCGCCCGCAAAACCATCCCGATGGCCGAAATTCGCGCCATCGCCGAAGCCCATGCCGATCACCGTGATTTTGTCGCCGCCATCCGTGCCAAGCACGCTGCGGGCCAGCCCGGCATCATCGCCGAGATCAAGAAGGCCAGCCCGTCCAAGGGCGTGATCCGTGCCGATTTTCAACCGGCCGAGCATGCCGCCGATTACGCCGCCAACGGCGCAGCCTGCCTGTCGGTGCTGACGGACCGCCAGTACTTCCAGGGGCACGAAGAGTATCTGAAGGCCGCGCGCGCCGCCTGCGCCCTGCCGGCACTGCGCAAGGACTTCATGGTCGACGAATACCAGTTGTTCGAAGCCCGCGCCTGGGGTGCCGACTGCATCCTGCTGATCGCCGCCGAACTGCCGCTGGCGCAGATGAAGGATTTCGAAGCCGTCGCCCATGCGCTCGGCATGGCGGTACTGGTCGAGGTGCATAACGGCGAGGAGCTGGACGCGGCGCTCGAACTGAATACCCCGCTGGTCGGCATCAACAACCGCAACCTGCGCACCTTCGAAGTCAGCCTCGACACGACGCTCGGCTTGCTGCCGCACATCCCGCAGGACCGCATCGTCGTGACCGAAAGCGGCATCCTCGCCACAACAGATGTCTCCTTAATGCAACAAAATAACGTCAACACCTTCCTTGTCGGCGAGGCCTTCATGCGTCAGCCATCGCCCGGGAAGGCGCTCTACGACTTGTTCCAGCACTGAAATACACACTCTCCGCCGCGGATCAATCAGGGCGATTTGTAATGTGAAAGTCATAATCGCCTCGTAGACTGCCTGTACTGAAAACGGCAAGCAAACAGGTGCACCCCGCAATTTACGGTAGTGCCTGACCCCGATTTCGAATCGCCGTGCCATCCCCATCGGCCATCCGGCCGATTTACCAACACGGCAACAGTACAGGCCAGCTACACACGGCCTCTTATCCGCAACAGGAGAGTGAACGTAATGAAAAAGACCCTGATCGCCGCCGCCCTCGGCGCCGCTTTCGTGGCTCAGTTTGCAGCAGCTGAAGTTACCGTTTACGGCTCGATCCGCGAGTCGCTCGAATATGACCAGATGGACGACGCAGGTGGCAAAGACTACCAAGGCGAAGTGCAGCTGATCGACCAAACGTCGCGCCTGGGCTTCAAGGGCTCGGACCAGCTCGACATCGGCGGCAAGGTGATCTGGCAGATCGAATCGGCTGTCAAGACCTCGGGCAACGGCGGCACCGGCAACACCACCTGGGGCGGCCGTAACACCTTCGGCGGCTGGCAAGGCGATTGGGGTACCCTGCGCTTCGGCAACTACGACAGCGCCTACAAGACCCTGCTGACCTCGTCGGACCTGTCGAGCATCTTCGACAACTTCGCCGATACCGCCGACTTCAAGGGCAAGGGCTCCGTGTACGCCCAGCTCAACAGCCGTCTGCAGAACTCGGTCAGCTATGACTCGCCGAAATTCGGCGGCTTCCAGGTCCGCGGCTCGTACGGCCTCGACCAAGGCGCTGAAGCCGGCAACGATTCGCCGGTCTACGCCCTGGCCGCACTGTACAGCGGCTACGGCTTCGTCGGCGGCCTGGGTGGCTACTACGCCGAAAACCGCACGTTCAGCCAAGCCAACGTCAGCAACGCCGATCACTCGACCTCGCCGATCACCGATGGCGCGTCGACCTGGGCGACCAACCTGGCACTGGGCTACAAGTTCGACTTCGGTCTGCAACTGGGCGGTGGCTGGGAACACGTCGACAGCGACGACGGCAAGACCGGCAGCGACTGGGACAACTTCGCTGTAGCCGGTAACTACAAGTTCGGCCAGTTCGAAGTTCAGGGCGCATACGCCTGGACCAAGGACGTGCTGAACCAGACCGACAACAGCGGCGCACAAGCCTCGCTGGGTCTGGTTTACTACGCGACCAAGCAAACCCGCTTCTACACCTACCTCGTGAACGTCGATAACGACACCAAGGGTAAGTTCAAGAACAACTCGGGCTCGCTGACGCCGGACTACGTCGATCAGGACGGCTTCGCGTTCTCGCTGGGTCTGCGCACCGACTTCTAAGCAGTACGCACGAACATAGGTCTCAAACCGGGCACGATGTGCCCGGTTTTTTTATTTACGAGACAACAAAAAACCGGGGCTAAACCCCGGTTTTTTGCATGGTCAGCGCTTGAGTTTAACGCCAGCCAACGCCGACGCCATCGCACCAGACATCGGCGCGGCCTCGCGTTTGGGTGCGTTGCGCTTCTCCGTTCCGGCTGACGCACTGACCACCGACTTGTCTTGCGCCGAATCACCGAGGCGCATCGTCAATGCAATGCGTCGCCGCTTGGTATCGACCTCCAGCACCTTGACCCTCACCAGATCGCCTGCCTTGACCACTTCGCGCGGGTCTTTGACATAGCGGTTCGTCAGCGCCGAGATATGCACCAAGCCATCCTGATGCACGCCGATATCGACGAAGGCGCCGAAGTTGGTCACGTTGGTCACGACGCCTTCGAGCACCATGTCCGGCCGCAAATCCTTGAGGTCTTCGACGCCATCGGCGAATTTGACGGCCTTGAATTCCGGGCGCGGATCGCGCCCGGGCTTCTCCAGCTCGGCCAGGATGTCGCGCACCGTCGGAACGCCAAAGCGCGCATCGGTGAAATCGGCCGGACTCAAACCGCGTAACGTCGCCGTATCGCCGATCAGCGTCTTCACCTCCCGCTGCACGCGCGCGACGATTTTTTCGACGAGCGCGTAGGATTCCGGGTGCACCGCAGACGCATCGAGCGGATTCCTGCCATTCATGATGCGCAGAAAGCCCGCCGCCAGCTCAAAGGTCTTGTCGCCCAATCGTGGCACCTTGAGTAAGGCCTTGCGGTCAGCAAAGGCACCGTGTGCATCGCGGTATTCGACGATGTTCGCCGCCAGCACCGGACTCAGGCCCGACACACGAACAAGCAGCGACGCCGATGCCGTGTTCACATCGACCCCGACCGCGTTGACGCAATCCTCGATCACGACTTCGAGCGAGCGCGCCAGACCGGCCTGGTTGACGTCATGCTGGTACTGACCGACGCCGATCGCCTTCGGGTCGATCTTGACCAACTCGGCCAGTGGATCCTGTAAACGGCGTGCGATCGACACCGCGCCACGCAGGCTCACATCCAGCGCCGGAAACTCCTTCGCCGCCAGCTCCGACGCCGAATACACCGACGCGCCAGCCTCGGACACGACGAGCTTGGTCAGCCCCAGCTCCGGCCTGGCCTTCATCAGCTCACCGGCCAGCTTGTCGGTTTCCCGGCTGGCCGTGCCGTTGCCGATCGCGATCAGCTCGACACGGTGCTTCACTGCCAGCGCCGCTAGCGTAGCGAGTGCGCCTTGCCAGTCCCGGCGCGGTTCGTGCGGATAGATCGTCGCGGTATCGAGCAGCTTGCCGGTCGCATCGACGACCGCGACCTTGACGCCGGTACGCAGGCCCGGGTCGAGGCCCATCGTGGCCCTTGGTCCGGCCGGCGCAGCCAGCAGCAGATCCTTGAGGTTGCTGGCGAAGACCTTGATCGCATCGGCCTCGGCCCGTTCGCGCAGTTCGCCAACGAGTTCGGTTTCCAGACTCGGAAACACCTTGGCCCGCCACGTCAGCCGGACGGTATCGGCCAGCCATTTGTCAGCGGCACGCTCCCGGTTGGCAACGCCGAAACGCTTGGCAATGCGCAGCTCGCACACGCCAGGTGACGACGCATCGTCCGGCAAGGCCAGCGTAAATCCGAGCACACCCTCGGCGCGACCACGCAACACCGCGAGGACGCGATGCGACGGCATCTTGGCCAGCGCTTCTTCGTACTCGAAGTAATCGGCAAACTTCGCGCCTTCGTCCTGCTTGCCTTCGACCACAGCGGTTCTGACGACGCCGTGCGTTTTGAGATAGTCACGCAGGCCGCCGATCAGCTCGGCGTCTTCGGCAAATTGCTCGATCAGGATCGCCCTTGCACCGTCGAGCGCCGCCTTGACATCGGCCACGTCCGCATTGAGATAGGCCAGTGCTTCGTGCTCCGGCACTCTGGCCGGATCGGCAAGCAAGGCCGCCGCCAGCGGCGCCAGACCGGCCTCGCGGGCCATCTGCGCCTTGGTGCGGCGCTTGGGCTTGTACGGCAGGTAAAGGTCTTCAAGCCTTTGCTTGTTGTCGGCCCCCTGCAGCTGCGCCAGGAGTGCCGGCGTCAGCTTGCCCTGCTCGTCGACGCTGCCGATCACGCTGCGCCGCCGCTCTTCCAGCTCGCGTAAGTAGCGCAAACGCTCATCCAGCGTCCGCAACTGCGTATCGTCCAGCCCGCCGGTGACTTCCTTGCGGTAGCGCGCGACAAAAGGCACGGTCGCGCCATCGTCGAACAGCTGGATCGCGGCGTCGACCTGGGCCGGGCGGCAGGCAAGCTCGGCGGCAATGCGGTGCGAGATCGGCGGCAGCATCGCTTTACTCTTTGGCTGCAATCAGCGTCAGCAGCTGCAGCACCGCCAGTGCCGGCAGCCGGGTATTGTCGGCCACACTCCACAGCGTGACACCACGGCCATCGGCGGCAAAGCGCAAGCGGCTGACCCAGACCTTGTCACCGCCAACCGCGTCCTGGCTGGCAACGATGCCAGCCTCTCCCGCCACCTGCAGCAGGAAAACACGCTCGCTGGCCTTGAGTGCGGCCACCACCGCATCCTGTTCGACCGGCGCAGCAAAGCGCACCGTAACGCTGGCACCATGGCCGAAGAAATGCGGCGTACGCAAGCAGGTGACGTCGATCGCACAATCGCCGGGCAGCTGCTTCTTCAGCAGTGCCAGCGCGGCGTTTTCTTCGACCGTCGCACCACCTTCATCCGGCACACCGAAACCGCCCAGCACGTTGTAGGCAATCCGTTTGGGATAGACCTCGGTCTCGTGCTCAGTCTGCGCAAACAGCGAGCGGGTCTGGCCCGACAGCGCATCGATGCCGGCCTGGCCTTCGGTCGAGACCGACAGCAAGCCGGTTGCCGTGACTTGCGCGACCTCGCCCAGTTCGGCCAGCGGCGCAACCAGCGTCGCCAGTTGCTGCGCGAACGGATCGGGCAGCGACAAGACCTGGCCCTTGGCCAGTTTGCCGCCGGGCGGGTTCGCGCCGGTCAGGTCGATGACGATGACGCCGGCTGTGGCCGCTTCATCGAGCACTGCGTTGACGTCCGGCACGGTATTGACCAGTACGCGCAACTGGCTCCACTCGAAATCCTCGACGTTGAATTCGGGGTGGTCTTCACCACGGAATTCAACCAGACCCTCGTCGTCGCTCATCGTCAGCGGAAACAGCGCGGCGAGGCGCAGCGGGCTGTCGGTGATCACGTCGAGCAGCGCCTGTCCGAGCGAGGAAGTGGCGCCGAGCACGCCAAGGGAAAGATGAGCCATGAAACCTCCGGAATGGGAAAAGGGCGCCTGCGCGCCCTTTGGGGATGGGGCTATTGTATCCGATTCGTCGTAGCCGATTCGCCCCGGGTGAATGCGACCGGCGAGCGTGCGATGAACGAAGCTCGCCGACCTTCCCCGCCCTCCGTCCAGCCGTCACCCGAAGGCGCTATTCGCAGCGGCTAAAAGCCATTGCTGCGCTGCAAGGTATTTTCATCGGCAATACCTAAACTGGGTTTTCAGCGCGCAGATGGCCTCGCTCAATCCATCGCGGTGCTGCTCCTCAAACACCGGAGTCCTTCATGTCGATCGATCGTTATTACACCTTGGGTCGCAGCGGCCTGCGCGTCAGCCGGCTGTCGCTGGGCACGATGACCTTTGGCACCGAATGGGGCTGGGGCGCGGACAAAGCCGATGCCCGTGCAGTCTTTGACCTGTATCTCGACGCTGGCGGCAATTTTTTCGATACCGCCGATGCGTATACCAATGGCACCAGCGAAACCTGGCTCGGCGAATTCGTCGCGGCACGCCAGGCGCGTCACCACGTGGTGCTTGCGAGCAAGTTCACTTTCAATCTGGGCGACCGCAACGCCAACGGCGGCGGCAATGGCCGCAAACATATCCTTCAGGCCGTCGAAGGCTCGCTAAAGCGGCTCGGCACCGATTTTCTCGACGTGCTTTACCTGCACGCCTGGGACCAGATCACGCCGGCCGAGGAAGTAATCCGCACGCTCGACGACCTCGTCCGCGCCGGCAAGGTGCGGCACCTTGGCCTGTCCGACGTGCCGGCCTGGTATGCGGCCCGCGTGCAGACACTGGCCGAATGGCGTGGCTTCGAACCCATTTCGACGCTGCAATTGCAGTACTCGCTGGTTGAGCGAAATCTTGAACACGAATACACGCGACTGGCGATCGAACTCGGCATGGGCCTAACCGCCTGGAGCCCGCTCGCCAGCGGCCTGCTCTCGGGCAAGTACCGCAAGGACGATCAAGCCAGCGGCCGCCTTGCCACGATGCAAAACAGCGGCAACCCGGCCTTTCAGCATCTGAGCGAGCGAAACTGGCAGATCGTCGCAACCCTGGAGGACGTCGCCGCGCAGGTCGATCGCCCGATGAATCAGGTGGCGCTCAACTGGGTGGCCCATCGCCCCGCCGTGAGCAGCGTCCTCGTCGGCGCCAGCCGGCCTGATCAACTGAGGTCCAATCTGCAGGCGCTGGATTTCGACATACCGGCCGAATTGCACCAGCGGCTCGACGATGCCAGCGCGCCGGCCGCGCCGTTTCCCTATTACTTCTTCACCAATGCGATGCAGGGCATGATCTACGGCGGCGCGACCGTCGGAGACAAACCCGCCGGCTACCATCGTGGTGTCTTGATCAGCGGCAGCGGCTCGGGAGTCAGCTGAACCGGCGTGGTACACAGCAAAAAAGCACCGCATTGCGGTGCTTTTTTTGTCGGCGAAACGCGCTTACAGCGCGGCGACGACCGCGTCGCCCATCTGCGAGCAGCTGACTTTCTCGGTACCGGCCTCATAGATGTCGGCAGTGCGCAGGCCCTTGGCGAGCACGGCCTTGACGGCGTTCTCGACCCGAAGCGCAGCCGCTTCGTTGTTCAGGCTGTAGCGCAGCATCATCGCCGCCGACAGGATCGTCGCCAACGGGTTGGCGATGTCCTTGCCGGCGATGTCCGGTGCCGAACCGTGGCTCGGCTCGTACATACCCTTGCCGTTCTGGTCGAGCGACGCCGACGGCAGCATGCCGATCGAACCGGTCAGCATCGATGCCTGATCCGACAGGATGTCGCCAAAGATATTGCCGGTCACCATCACGTCGAACTGCTTCGGTGCACGCACCAGCTGCATGGCGGCGTTGTCGACATACATGTGGCTGAGCTCGACGTCCGGGTACTCCTTGGCGACGTCGATCATGATTTCCTTCCAGAACTCGGTCGTCTCGAGCACGTTGGCCTTGTCGACCGAACACAGCTTCTTGCCGCGCTTCTGCGCCGCGCGGAACGCGACGTGGGCGATCCGGCGCACTTCAGACTCGCTGTACAGCATCGTGTTGAAGCCTTCGCGCTCGCCGGCTTCGTTGACGCGAATGCCGCGCGGCTGGCCGAAGTAGATGTCGCCGGTCAGTTCACGCACGATCAGGATGTCGAGCCCCGAAACGACTTCCGGCTTCAGCGTCGATGCATTCGCCAGCTCCGGATACAGGATGGCCGGGCGCAGGTTGGCAAACAGCCCCAGATCCTTGCGAATGCCCAAGAGGCCGCGCTCCGGGCGCAGCGGGCGATCGAGCTGGTCGTACTGCGGGCCGCCAACGGCGCCGAGCAGGATCGCATCGGCTTCGCGCGCGAGCTTCTGGGTGAATTCGGGATACGGCGCACCGTAGGCGTCGTAGGCCGCGCCGCCGAGCGGCGCCTCGCTCAGCGTGATGTCCAGACCGTCTTTTTGCAGCGCATTCAACACCTTCTTGGCTTGCGCAACGATTTCCGGGCCAATGCCGTCACCGGGCAGAATCAGAACTTTCATGGGAACTCACACTCCAGATAGAAAACAAAAAACGCGATGGCCGCACGCACCACCTGCGGTCATCCAGCCAAACTGATTTCGCAATTGAAGCGACCGCCCGACGTGGTCGTGATCCAGGTCTTTGCCGAGTTCAGCACGCCACGATCCTGGTCGATGCTCACGTCCAGCGAGAATCGCAATGCCTCTGACCCGCCCGACATGCGCCCAACCGGAGCCTGATCGCCTTCGATCAGCATGCGGACCAGCGCACCGTCCTGATCCACTTTCTTGACCGTATAGCGCGACAGCGCGTCATCGCCACGGGCAGCGGATGACTTGATCTTGCGGGGAATGTTGACACCTGCGGCGGCCTCGCTCAGCAGACGCCTGACATCCCAGACCGCAGGCGCCGCGACTGATTCCGCGATCGGCCCAAGCAAGCAGTTGTAACGCTCGACCGGATCGTTGGTGACCCAACGCTCACCGTCAAACTTCAAGGTCAACGTTTGCGGACGTCCTCCACGATAGACCAGCCGGTAGTTCAACTTCGGGACTGCAACTGCCGGCACGACGGCTGACGGCGCCGCAACGGGTACCGCAACAGGCTGAACCGGCGGCTTTGGACTCGCCGTCAGCGGCTTCTGCAACCTGGAAAGCTTGATCTCGGCCAGCTTCGCATACACCCCGTTCGGGTATTGATCCAGATAGGCCTGAAATTCGGCCGGGTCCTTGCTGTCCTTGATGCTACTCCAGAACAGCATCTGCGCTTCTTCGGAGCCCCCCGCCTTCGCCGCTGGCGGCGCGGCCACGGCGGCCCCAGCAATCAAGGTCATCGGTAGCGATAGAAATGCGGCAGCCCAGAAACCGGCGCACGCCTTGCGAGTCAATGCCATGCTCAAATCCAGTGAAATCATTGTTTTTATGGGCAGTGCGGCAAATCGAAGGCAAACAAAAAGCGGGATCGCTCCCGCTTTTCATCAGCGCATTCGATTACGAGTGCGAAACCTTGTAGGTCACATCACAGTCGGTCATCACGATCACGCGCGGGTGCGTTTGCAGCAAGGATGCCGGCACCTGGGTGGTGATCGGGCCATTCAGCGTGCGGTCGAGGATCTCGGCCTTTTCCTGCCCCTTGACCACCAGCAGGATCGCGCGGGCGTGCAGGATCGAGCCCATGCCCATGGTGATCGCGTGCGTCGGCACTTCGTCGATCGAGTTGAAGAAGCGCTTATTGGCCTCGCGCGTGCTTTCCTTCAGCGTGACCTTGTGGGTGAAGCGCGACAGCTCGTCGTCCGGCTCGTTGAAGCCGATGTGGCCATTGCCGCCGATACCGAGCAGCTGCATGTCGACCGAACCCTGCTGGTAGATCGCTTCGTCGTAGCGACGACCTTCACCATCGATGTCTTCGGCATTGCCGTTCGGCACGTGGGTGTTTTCCGGCAGGATGTCGATATGGTCGAACAGGTTGCGCTGCATGAAGCTGCGGTACGACTCCGGATGGCTGACCGGCAGACCGACGTATTCGTCGAGGTTGAACGTCGTAACTTCCTTGAAGCTGACCAGACCCTGCTTGTAGGTCTTGACGATTTCTTGATACAGACCGACTGGCGTGCCGCCGGTGGCCATGCCAAGCACTGCATTGGGCTTGGAACGGACAACCGAAATGAACAGGTCGGCAGCGGCGCGGTCGAGATCGGCTTGATTTTTGAATTTATGCAGAATCATGGTCTTTCCGGGGTAGACAAGAAAACGGCTAACTATACGACAAATCAGGTGAAGGTCGTATTGACCTTCCCCAATCTTCGGTACAGCTAACCGCTCAAACGAACAGCCAGGGCTTGGATTCGCGATGCTTGGCTTCGAAAGCGCGGATCTCGTCCGCATGCGCCAGCGTCAGGCCGATTTCATCCAGACCGTTGAGCAGGCAATGCTTGCGATGCGCAGTCACCTCGAAGGCAAACGACTCGCCCGCTGGCGTTGTCACGGTCTGATTAGCCAGATCGACGTTCAAGCGATAGCCTTCCTGCGCCTCGCAAGCCTTGAACAAGCGCTCGACCACATCGGCCGCCAGCACGATCGGCAGCAGGCCGTTCTTGTAGCAGTTGTTGAAGAAAATGTCGGCAAAGCTCGGGGCGATCACCACGCGAAAGCCGTAGTCGTCGATCGCCCACGGCGCATGCTCGCGGCTCGAACCACAGCCGAAGTTATCCCGCGCCAACAGCACTTGTGCGCCGGCGTAACGCGGAAAATTCAGTACGAAATCCGGATTCAGCGGGCGACCGCTGTTATCCACGCCCGGTTCGCCATGGTCGAGGTAGCGCCACTCGTCGAAGAGATTCGGGCCAAAGCCCGAGCGCTTGATCGACTTCAAAAACTGCTTGGGGATGATCGCGTCAGTGTCGACGTTGGCACGGTCGAGCGGACAGACGAGACCATCGAGTTGGCTAAATGCTTTCATGACTTGGTCCTATTTGGACGATTTCTCGTCGATTTGCCCACCGAGCTGCTTCAGATCCTTGCCAAAACCATTGACGGTATTGCACGCCGACAAGGCGAATACCGCGGCGCATGCCGCCAGAATCAGACCAAAACGCTTCATTCTTCGACTCCTTATTTCCACTGACGCACGTCGACAAAATGGCCGGCAATCGCCGCAGCCGCGGCCATTTCCGGACTGACCAGATGGGTACGCCCACCCTGGCCCTGCCGACCTTCGAAATTGCGATTGCTGGTCGATGCACAGCGCTCGCCCGGCTCGAGCCGGTCTGCGTTCATCGCCAGGCACATCGAGCAGCCCGGTTCACGCCATTCAAAGCCGGCATCGGTAAACACCTTGTCGAGCCCTTCTGCCTCGGCTTGCGCCTTGACCAGCCCCGAACCCGGCACAATCATCACCAGCTTGACCGAGTCGGCCTTCTGCTTGCCCTTGACCACCGACGCCGCCGCGCGCAAATCTTCGATGCGCGAGTTGGTACACGAACCGATGAACACCTTGTCGACCGGAATCTCGGAGATCGGGGTGTTGGCGGTCAAACCCATATATTGCAGCGCGCGCTCGTAGCTGCCTTTTTTCACCGCATCGGATTCAGCTGCCGGATCCGGCACCCGGCCGTTGATCGACAGCACCTGCTCGGGCGATGTTCCCCAGGTGACCTGCGGCTCAATGGCGCCGGCATCGAGCTCGACCACGGCGTCGAACACCGCGCCGTCGTCGGACACCAGCGTGCGCCAGTTGGCCACCGCAGCCTCCCACTGTGCCGCGTTCGGCGCGAACTGACGGCCTTTGACATAGTCGATCGTCGTCTGGTCGACCGCGACCATGCCGGCGCGCGCGCCCGCTTCGATCGCCATATTGCACAGGGTCATCCGCCCTTCCATCGACAGGCCGCGAATCGCGCTGCCGCCGAATTCGATCGCATAACCGGTACCACCGGCGGTACCGATCCTGCCGATGATCGCCAGCGCTACGTCCTTGGCGGTCACGCCACGACCGAGCTGACCATCAACGCGCACCAGCATCGCCTTGGATTTCTTCGCCACCAGGCACTGCGTCGCCAACACGTGCTCGACTTCCGAGGTGCCGATACCATGCGCCAGCGCACCGAAGGCGCCGTGGGTCGAGGTATGGCTGTCGCCGCAGACGACGGTCATCCCCGGCAAGGTCGCGCCGCTTTCCGGACCGACAACGTGCAGGATGCCCTGATGCTTGTCCTTGAACGGGTAATAGACGAGCGCGCCGAATTCCTTGATGTTGGCGTCCAGCGTCTCGACCTGCTGGCGCGAGATCGGATCCTTGATGCCTTCGTCCCAGTGATCGGTCGGGGTATTGTGGTCCGGCGTCGAGACGACCGAGCTGGCGCGCCACAGCTTGCGGCCCGCGAGCTTGAGCCCCTCGAACGCCTGCGGGCTGGTCACTTCGTGCACCAGATGGCGATCGATATAAAGCAGACAGGTACCATCGGCTTCCTCGCTGACGATGTGCGAGTGCCAGAGTTTGTCGTAAAGCGTCTGTGCGGCCATATTCGTTCCAGAGAAGAACCGTGTCTCCACGGTGAGATCATACCGTGCTGCCGACGCGACGGCGTGAGCTGGATCACGCATCGGCAACCACCGCGGGTGGGGAAAACATCTGTCTTGCCACCCAATGCAGGCAAGATTAGAAGCGTTTGGATACTGGAACAAGTTTAGCACTTATACTGGTATCAACAGTAACAGCCAGAGTCCCGCCGTGTCCGCCAGCGCATCGATCCGCCGCAAGGAACTCGGCGACTTCCTTATGAGCCTGCGCCAGCAGTGCGCCCCCGCCGCCTTCGGCTTCCCGGCTGGCGCGCGACGGCGCACCGCCGGGCTGCGTCGTGAAGAGGTCGCGCAACTCTGCGACATCAGTCCCACCTGGTATACCTGGATCGAACAAGGCCGCGACATCAGCGTATCGGCCGATGCACTCGACCGGCTGGCCGTGGCATTGCGGATGGAACGGTCGCAACGCGCCTACCTGTTCGAGCTGGCCGGCCGGCACGACCCGCAGCAGCCGCGTGGCGAACATGACGTCTCGCCCGGCGTGCTTGAAGCCGCGCTGCGTGGCTTTGCCGGCCCTGCCTACGTGCTCGGCCGGCGCTGGGACGTGCTCGCGTGGAACGACGCTGCCGCCCGCTTGTTCGGCCCCTGGCTTGCCAGCGATGCATCGCCGAACTTGCTCGCCTTCGTTTTTCTCGATCCGGCCGCCCGAACGCTGGTCGTCGACTGGGAAATTCGCGCCCGCCGGCTGGCCGCCGAGTTCCGTGCCGACACGCGCGCCAGCATCGATGATGCGACCCTGCTCGAGCTCATCGCGCATCTTTCACAAGCCAGCCCCGAGTTCGCCGAGTACTGGCGCCGGCACGACGTGCTCGAACGCCAGGGTGGCGAGCGTGCATTCGCTCATCCGCGAGACGGCCTGCGTGTCTATCATCAACTGTCGTTCAAGCTTGTCGATCACGAGGCGCTGAAACTGGTGCTGCTGACGCCGCTCGACGCCGCCTGAACCGCCACCGGACCCGCCATGCGACTGACCCTGTTATTCGGCCTGATGCTCGGCCTCACCCTGCCGGCCGTTGCCGCACTCCCGCGCTGCAGCGACGTCGCCGCAACGGCCGCAGCATCGCAACGGCTTGACCGCGCCGAGCTGGCTGCCGCGCTTGAAGCCCTGTCCCGCAGCGGACGTCTGCCCGAACGCTATGTCACCAAACGCGATGCGCAGACCGCCGGCTGGAAACCGGGCAAAGACCTCTGGCAGGTATTGCCCGGCCATTCGATCGGCGGTGACCGCTTCGGCAATCGGGAGCAACGGCTGCCACAAGGACAGTATCGTGAAGCCGATCTCGATTATCGTGGCGGAAAGCGCGGCGCCAAGCGCCTCGTGTTCGAGCCACGCGGCCGGCGCTTCGTCACCGTCGATCACTACCAGACCTTCACCGAATTGCCCGCCTGCCAGCCGTAAGGAGTCCCGATGACCGCACACCGCAACGTGTTGCTGCACGACATACACAGCATGGACGACGTCTACGCGCAACTGGGGCGCCAATTACCGCTACCCGACCATTTCGGCCGCAATCTCGACGCCCTGTTCGATCTGCTGACGGTGGACGTGGAAGGTCCGCTCACGCTGAACTGGCCCGATGCCGACGACGCCCGCGCTCACCTCGGCACCGAACGCCATGCCGCGCTGCTGGCCACCTTGCGTGATGCCGCCGACGAACGCGACGACCTGCAGCTCAGAATCGGTTGAGATGGGTCCCCCCTCCAACCTTCGCAGCCTGCTAGACCAGCTTGATCGACTCGATCAGTTCAAGCTCTTCGTCGCTGAACCCCGCCGCCCGTCGCGCCGGGTAGTTCAGCTTGCCACGCGGCAGCACCGCATCGTAATCGCGTAGCAGACCAACGAAGGTCGGTACCGGATCGAGTCCGCGCTCGGCACAGCACCAGTGAAACCAGCGATTGCCGATCTGCACGTGGCCGATTTCATCGCGCAGGATGAGGTCGAGGATCTCACAGGCGCGGTGATCGCCACTTTGCTTGAGCTTCTCGCGAATCCCCGGCGTCACATCCAGCCCCCGCGCCTCCAGAATCCTCGGCACCAGCGCCATGCGCGCCATCACATCGTCGTCGGTCTTGACCGCCATTTCCCACAGCCCGTTGTGCGCCGGGAAATCGCCATAGGCGTAACCCAGGCTGGCAAGGTGCTCGCTGAGCAAGGTGAAATGCAGTGCTTCCTCGCGCGCTACCTGCAACCAGTCGCAATAGTAAGCATCGGGCATATCACTGAACCGGCACACGGCATCCAGCGCCAGATTGATGGCGTTGAACTCGATGTGCGCGATCGCGTGCAGCAGCGCCGCACGTCCCTCTAGGCTATGAGTCGATCGGTTCGCCAGCTCGCTCGGCGCCACCAGAATCGGCCGCTCCGGCCGCCCCGGAACAGTGATGCGACCGATATGCAAAGCGCCCACTTCAACAGGTAAATGATTATTGAAATCATTCACTTGCGCCACCTTCCTTCCCGGATCCATCTCCATGAGCGCAAGGTGGGCAAAATGTTGCTTAACAAGAAAATCAAGTTTCGAATCACATGGCATATAGTTGCGTTACTAAATCACATGTTCATAAGGAAATACTTACGTGTATGCAACTGGCCCTCAACTTTATGATGACGTCAAGGTTTAAGCCGCCATGCCGCCGTATTGAGAGGAGTCCGACAATTGAAAGAAACCACCCCGAACCCGCGCGAAGTGCGCCGCCGTCTTGGTCTGAATCAGCAGGAATTCTGGAGCAAGATTGGCGTGACGCAAAGCGGTGGTTCCCGCTACGAAAGCGGTCGCAACATGCCGCGTCCGGTGCGCGAGCTGCTCCGCGTTGTCCACATCGAAGAGGTCGATCTGGGCAAGATCAACCGCGAGGACTACCTGATCCTCGAATACCTCAAGGAAATGAAGCCGGAGCTGTACGAAACGCTGCGCCTCGCCGCCACGCGCGACCGCGAGCCGGTACATCTGCAGTCGGCCCAGCTCAGCGCGCGCTAACACGCTGGCGACTGGACACAACAAAGCCCCGCTCGCGGGGCTTTGTCATTTTCAGAGGCTCAAGCGTACATTGAGCCCCAACCCTTCAATTCGCGCCGCCAGTGCCTGCATCCACGCGACCGGTGCCGCCGACAAGCGCGGCGCCTCCGCCTGCATCGATGGACGCGCCAAGCCGTACAACAAGACCCCCTGCAACGCGATATCCGCAGCGCGTAGCGACGCCAGATAGTCCAGATACGCATCCAGCACGACGTCGTCCGGCAAGACGCCATCGACCGCGAACATGCAGGTCTGCAGCCACGTCGGGCAACGACGCGACGCGGCGGCCAGGTGCTCGCGCACCGATGCCGCCTTGAGCTGAACCTGATTGACGGCGCTAAATCCGTCCTGTGGCGCACGATCAAGCTTGTACCAGACCTCACCGCCCAAGACCGCCATCGCTTCCAGCGCCCCCTGCACGGCCGGCTTGTAGAGCTGACTGCCGTTGGTAATCAGCACCAGCTTGATTTTTCCGGTCAGCCCGAAACGGGCCATCACGCGACCGACCAGCGCGATCGCCGCCGGAAACTCCGGGCTCATCGTCGGTTCGCCATTGCCCGAAAAGGCGATGTCGTTGAGTCGACGCGCGCCTTCCGGCACTCGCGCCTGCATGAAATCGCCGTGAACGATGTCGTCGAGCATGGCAACCAGCTCGACCTCCAGCTGGGCCAGATCGATCGGCGGCGGACCACCGCGCTGCAACGCCGGCACCTGACAATAGACACAGCGCCAGTTACAGGCATTGTTCGGATTGAGGTTGATGCCGACCGACACGCCACCGGCGCGCCGCGACACCACCGGGTAGACATAGGTCAGGCCAGCCGCGTCGCGCGCGTGATCGTCGACGCGCAATCGGCCGTCTTGCAGCTTCATTCCGCCTTGGCCCTCACCAGCAATACCGGCATCGGCGTGATGTGCATGACGCCTTCGGCGACACTGCCGAGCAGCAGATGCGTCAGGCCACCGTAGCCGTGCGTGCCCATCACGATCAGTTGCGCCTGCCACTTGTCGGCTTCATCGACGATGGCCCGTGCCAGATTCCCGCCCCACGCCTCCAGCAGCTCGACTTCGACCTCAACGCCAGCGGCCTTGAGGACCTCGCCCTGCTGATCCAGCACGCGCTGCCCCGAACGGCGCAGCGCCTCCTGCAGTTGCGGAACGTCGAGAAACTCGTTGGCGCTCCAGGCGAACTGGGCCAGATCGATCACATGCACGATCTTTACCTTGGCACGCTGATTGCAGGCGACTTTCACCGCCTCGCGCAGCGCTGCAACGCTGGTTTCGCTATCGTCTACCGGTACCAGAATGCGGTCGTACATGGTCTTCCCCAATCGGTTGCGCTTACTTCAAGTTTAGCAGAACCCCCCCATTGCGGCCCCTTGGGGGCACGCATACACTGGAACGCCAATCCTAATAAAAGCATTGCCACACCAATGCCCCGCCTGAAACTCACCCTGCCCGCAGATCCGGATTTTCAATGCGCGCTTGCGGTTCGGGTTACGGACCTGAACTATGGCGCCCACCTTGGCAACCAGGCGCTGCTCGGCCTGCTGCACGAAGCCCGTATGCAGTTTCTGCAGGTGCTCGGTTTCGACGAGCTCGGCACTGACGAGCGGCCGGGTCTGATTCAGAGCGATGCCTTGATCGCATTCCGCAGCGAAGCCTTTCTCGGCGACCTGTTGACCATTCAGCTTACAGCGGCAGACTTCGAGCGCACCAACTTCGATCTGTATTACGAAGTACGCACCAATGACAGATTGATTGCCCAAGCGAAGACCAATCTGGCATTTTTCGACTACCGCATGCGAAAAACAGCAGCCATTCCCGAGACTTTTCTCGCGGCACTGGCCTTACAAAGGGTGAAAAATGAAAAAGTACGCGAACAATAGTCCGGAGGCGATGGCACGCCTGCTCGTGCTGCAGATGATGTGTGACGGCAATTTCGACCCGGAAGAGCTCGACCAGCTTGAACACCTGCGCGTTTACGAAGTGCTGGGCATCAGCCGCAAACGCTTCATCGAAGTCGTCCACGACTACTGTAACGACCTGTCGGACGAGGCGGATGAGGCCGGCACGATCAAGCTGATCGATCGCGAACGTATTGAAGACCTGCTCGACACCATCGACGATCCCAAAAAACGCATCCTCGTCGCTGCGCTCGCGCTCGACATCGCCAAGGCCGACGACGACTTCAGCGCCGTCGAACTCGCGGTGTTCCGTCACATGCTGCAGCGCTGGCACCTGTCGCTTGAGCACTTGCAGGCCGCGCTGTCCGCCTGATCGCTCGGCCCGATTCAAGTTTTTGCTGATCGGGCCGAAACAAACGAAATAAATATAAAAAAACAGCTACACGCACACACGCCCAAGGCGTGCTGCTCAGGGGAGATCGAGAAGATGAGCGCTTCTAACGGATTTCATTCGGCGCTGGAGCGCCACGTCCTGCCGACGCTGGCCCGCAAGTTTGCCTTTCTATACCTGTTCGCACTGGTACCCGTCGTCACGCTACTCGCTGTCTACATCGCCGAGAGTCAGCTGGCCCAAGCCGCTGCCGGTTTGCGGTTGGACGTGGTCGCCAGCAATGCACTGGTCGCGCCGCTCGGCTCGGTACGCGCGGTCTGCTGGGCGATGCTGGTACTGATGCTGGTGCTAGTCACCGTTCAGTACCTGTACTTCAACTTCTGGATCACCCGGCCGATCCAGCGCATTACCGCCGTGTTCAACGAAGTATCCAGCGGCGAAGGCGACCTGTCGGTCGACGTGCCGGTGATCACCTGTGACGAGATCGGCAAACTGGCCGGCACATGCAACCGCTTTCTTGCGCGGCAGCGCGATACGATTGCCAGCGTCCAGTCGATGACCGTCGGCATTGCGCTCGAAGCGGCCAAATCGATGAAGAACATCAAGGATTCGGCCACCTCGACCAAGCAGCAGGACCAGTTGGCACAGGGTGTCGTCGAGGCGAGCAACGCCACCACCACCGGCATCAACCAGGTGTCGCAACGCACACAGGCGATTTCGGAAACCACCGGCCAGAATCTGGAACTTGCGCATGCGTCGTATGCCGAGCTGCAGGACGTGACCGAGCGGATCAACGCGATCACCACCAAGATCGAAAACTTCAACAGCACCGTCGACGGCCTGAACCAGCGCTCGGCCAGCATCAAGACCATCGTCGATCTGATCAAGGAAATCTCCGGGCAAACCAATCTGCTGGCGCTGAATGCGGCGATCGAAGCCGCTCGCGCCGGAGAGGCGGGCCGCGGTTTTGCCGTTGTTGCCGACGAAGTGCGCAAACTGGCCGAGAAGGTCCACGTCGCCACCGACAACATCTCGCACGATATCGACAGCATGCTGGGCCAGGTCGCTGAAACGCAGACCGAAACGGTCCAGATCACCCACGACGCCAAACTGACCCATGAAGTGGTTGCCAAGGCCTCGGGGCAGTTCGCCAAGATGATGAGCGATTTCGAGAACACCAGCGAGGCATTGACCGGCATCGCCGCCACGCTGAAAGAGTTCACCGAGGCCAACAACACGGTCAACGCCAACGTTTCGGAAATCCACCAGCTCTCACTGGCCGTCAACGAACGGATGACGCGTTCGGCGCAATCGTCGCAGGACCTGTCGAGCGCCACCGAGAAGGTCCAGGAAATGATCGGTCGCTTTATCGTCGGCCAGGGCGAGCTCGACGCGGCGATCCAGCGCGCCGGCCGGTATCGCGACCAGATTGCCGACAAGCTCGCCGAGTTCAGCCTGCGCGGCGTCGACATCTTCGATCAGCGCTACCAAGCGGTATCAGGAACCAATCCGCCCAAATTCCGCACCGGTTATGACGGCCTGTTCGAAAAGGAAATCCAGCCGCTCTACGATGCGCTGGTACGCGAAACCAGTGGCGGCAAGTTCTCGCTGGCCACCGACACCAACGGCTACGGTGCAACCCACAACAGCTGGTACTCCAAACCCGCAACCGGCGATCCGGCTGTCGACCTGCTTAACAGCCGCGACAAACGGATCTTCAACGACCCGGCCGGCCTGCGCGCGGCACGCAACACCCAGCGTTTCCTGCTGCAAACCTATGTGCGCGATACCGGCGAAATCATGACCGAACTGGACTTGCCGATCCACGTCAGCGGCCGCCACTGGGGTGGTCTGCGGCTGGGCTTTGATGCCAGCGAACTGATTAAGGCCTGATCAAGGCGCAGGTGAAGCCTGCACCCGCGTCACAAGACGCAAAAAAGCCACCGGAATACGGTGGCTTTTTTGCGGGCCCTGCTGGCTCAGCGAAACAGATAGCTGTAACGTTGTTCCAGCATCGTTTGGGCCTTGCGTTCGATTTTCTTCAGCAGCTTGCGCATGATAGTTCTCCTGATTTATTGGTAGTTTTATTACCTATATTTTCGCAAAACACCCGAACAATAACTACATAAAAATTCACAAGTACCATCGCACAACGCCTCACCACCATGCTGAAAACCGGCCTCGCCCCCGTCGTAGACAGCCAGACCCGACTGCTGATTCTCGGCAGCTTGCCTGGTGACGCCTCACTGGCAGCGCAGGCGTACTACGCCCATCCGCGTAACGCCTTCTGGCCGATCATGAGCGCCCTGAGCGAAACCGAGCTGTTCGCGCAGCCGTACGAGGCACGACTCTCACGGCTGCTCGAACTCGGGGTCGGCCTCTGGGATGTGATCGGCAGCGCCCAACGACAGGGCAGCCTCGATCAGGCCCTGCGCGATGTCGAAACCAATCCGCTCGCCACACTGATCGCCAGCCTGCCCGCACTCCGCGCGGTGGCCTTCAATGGCCAGGCGGCTTACCGGCTCGGCCATCGATTGATCCCACCCACGCTTGCCTGTATTGCCCTGCCCTCGACCAGTCCGGCCCACACCCTGCCCTTGCAAGCCAAGATTGATGCTTGGCTACCCTTGCGTACCTTTCTTGCCCGCTGATTCCATCGATTTGAATGACCGTGGATGCGGCCTGCAAGCGCAAGCCCGGATAGTTTTATGTCATGGCTTCGGCTAAATTGTTTCAGATCGAACTTTCATTAACCCCTTGGAGTTGAAATGAGCCTTCGCCTTACATCCGCAGCCCTCGCCGTTGCCGCCCTTTCGCTGTCGGGCTGCGCCCAGATGGATACCAACGCACTGCTGCAATCGGGCGCCGCCGCTGCCCAGGCCGCAACACTGACCGATGCCGACGTTCAGCAACTGTCGGTCCAGTCATGTCAGCAACAGGATGCCAAGGCCACGATCGCACCAGCCAGCAGCACCTATGCAAAACGGCTGAACAACGTGATGAAGGGTCTGCCGACCAGCGTCAACGGCGCCAAGCTCAGCTTCAAGGTGTACCAGGCCAAGGACGTCAACGCCTGGGCCATGGCCAACGGCTGCGTCCGCGTCTACAGCGGCTTGATGGACATGATGAGCGACGATGAAGTCCGTGCAGTGCTGGGCCACGAAATCGGCCACGTCGCATTGGGACACTCGAAGAAGGCAGCGCAAGTTGCCTATAGCGTGGCCGCGGCGCGCGGCGCAGTCGGCGCGGTGGGGAGCTCCACGATCACGGCCTTGAGCAAGTCGCAACTGGCCGACCTGGGTGAGCAACTGATCAACGCCCAGTTCTCGCAGAAACAGGAAAGCCAGGCCGATGATTACTCGTTCGACCTGCTGAAGAGCAAGGGCTACAACCCGCAAGCCCTGGTCACCAGCTTCCAGAAACTGGCGCAGCTCAGCGGTGGCAGCAGCAGCATCATGAGCTCGCACCCGGCATCGGCGGATCGCGCCAAGCATATCCAGGACCGGATCAACAGTGGCAAGTAAGCGCGGGGAGCCGCTGGCTGTGTTTCGCGCACCTTGCCAGCGATGTTGAACCCGGTTTTAGTCGCCGCACCAAGTCCAAGACGCTGTCCGGCCTGCCGGACAGCGATAAAAAAACGCCACCCGAAGGTGGCGTTTTTTCGTCGCTCGAAAGCGATCAGATCATGTTCTTGCTCTTGAGGAGCTCGTACATGGTCTTGCCCAGTTCGGCCGGGCTGCGGGTGTAGGCGATGCCTGCACGTTCGAACGCCGCGAACTTCTCTTCGGCCGTACCCTTGCCGCCCGAGATGATCGCACCGGCGTGGCCCATGCGCTTGCCCTTCGGCGCGGTAACGCCGGCGATGTAGCCGACAACCGGCTTGGTCACGTAGGACTTGGCGAATTCGGCCGCCTCTTCTTCAGCCGAGCCACCGATTTCACCGATCATGATGATCGCGTCGGTATCCGGATCGTCCTGGAACAGCTTCAGTGCGTCGATGTGCGAGGTACCCGGGATCGGATCACCGCCGATACCGATGCAGGTCGACTGACCCAGACCCAGCGCGGTAGTTTGCGCCACGGCTTCGTACGTCAGCGTGCCCGAACGCGACACGATGCCGATACGGCCCGGCTGGTGAATGTGCCACGGCATGATGCCGATCTTGCACTCGCCCGGGGTGATGATGCCGGGGCAGTTCGGGCCGATCAGGCGGATGCCGGCTTCGTCGACGGCTTTCTTCACGTACAGCATGTCGAGGGTCGGCACGCCTTCGGTAATGCAGACGATCAGTTGCACGCCGCTGTCGATCGCTTCGAGGATCGAATCCTTGGCGAACGGTGCCGGCACGTAGATCACCGAGGCATCCGCCTGGGTCTGACGCACTGCGTCCTTCATGGTGTTGAACACCGGCAGGCCGAGGTGCTCTGCACCGCCCTTGCCCGGAGTCACGCCACCGACAACCTTGGTGCCGACCTTCAGCGCCTGTTCGGCGTGGAAGGTACCGTTCTTGCCGGTGAAACCTTGCACCAGCACTTTCGTATCTTTGTTGACCAAAACGCTCATTGGTTTTCTTCCTTATCCGTATGCAGGTGATCAGGCCAGTGCGGCGACGATCTTCTCGGCGGCGTCGTTCAGGCCTTGGGCCGAAGTCAGCTTCAGGCCGGACTCGTTCAGCAGCTTGGCGCCCAGTTCGGCGTTGTTGCCTTCCAGACGAACCACGACCGGCACGGTCACGTTCACTTCCTTGACGGCGGCGATGATCGCTTCGGCGATCATGTCGCAGCGGACGATGCCGCCGAAGATGTTGATCAGCACGCCCTTGACCGAGTCATCGGCCAGGATGAGCTTGAAGGCTTCGATGACGCGTTCCTTGGTGGCACCGCCGCCGACGTCGAGGAAGTTGGCCGGTTGGCCGCCCTTCAGCTTGATGATGTCCATGGTGGCCATCGCCAGACCGGCGCCGTTCACCATGCAGCCGATGTTGCCTTCCAGCGCCACGTAGTTCAGTTCGAACTCCGAGGCCTTCACTTCACGCTCATTTTCCTGCGACTTGTCGCGCTGAGCCAGCAGCTTCGGGTGACGGTACAGGGCGTTCGAGTCGAGGTTGATCTTGCCGTCGACGCAAGCCAGTTCGCCGTTTTCACGCAGCGCCAGCGGGTTCACTTCGAACAGCGCGAAGTCGTTCTCGATGAAGGCCTTGGCCGCGCCGAGGAACAGCTTGGTGAATGCGGCGACTTGCGGGCCTTGCAGGCCGAGTGCGAATGCAGCGTCACGGCCCTGGAACGGCTGAGCGCCAACCAGCGGATCGATCTCGATCTTGATGATCTTTTCCGGGGTTTCCTCAGCGACCTTCTCGATCTCGACGCCACCTTCGGTCGAGACCATGAACACGACGCGCTGGCTCGAGCGATCGACCACGGCGCCCAGATACAGCTCGCGCTGCACCGGGTACATGTCTTCACACACCAGCACCGAGTGCACCGGCTGACCCGCTGCGTCGGTCTGGTAGGTCACCAGGTTGGTACCGATCAGGCGGGCTGCTTCGGCAGCGGCTTCTTCGCGGCTCTTCACCACCTTGACGCCACCGGCCTTGCCACGGCCACCGGCGTGAACCTGGGCCTTGACGACGGCAAACTTGCCGCCGAGGGTGTCGTATGCAGCAGCAGCTTCTTCAGCGCTGTTGGCCAGAATGCCCTTCTGTACCGGCAGGCCGTACTGGGCCAGCAGTTCCTTGGCTTGATACTCGTGGAGATTCATCTCTTTAAATCCTTTGTGAGGAGAGGTGTTGGGCGCGGGCGGCCATGGCAGCCCGCAAAAAATTAGCTGTGCAGACCGCGCTTGTCGCAGCCCAGCGCCGCTTCGTGCATGGCTTCGGACAGCGACGGATGCGCGTGAACGATGCGCGCGATATCTTCGGACGACGCTTGGAATTCCATCGCCACCACCGCTTCGGTGATCAGCTCCGACGCATGCGCGCCAACGATGTGCACACCGAGGATGCGGTCGGTCTTGGCGTCGGCGAGCATCTTGACGAAGCCCTTGGAGTCACCCAGCGCCAGCGCGCGACCATTGGCCGAGAACAGGAACTGACCCTTCTTGTACTCGATGCCTTCGGCCTTCAGTTGCTGCTCGGTCTTGCCGACCCAGGCGATTTCCGGATTGGTGTAGATCACCCACGGAATCACGCCGAAATCGACATGCGGATGCTGGCCGGCGATACGCTCGGCCACGGCCACGCCTTCTTCCGACGACTTGTGCGCCAGCATCGGGCCGCGCACCACGTCACCCACTGCCCAGACGTTCGGCAGATTGGCGCGGCAGTCATCGTCGACTTCAACCTGGCCACGCTCGTTGATCTTGAGGCCAACCGCGTCGGCGCCCAGCAGATCGGTGTTCGGCACACGGCCGATCGCGACGATGAGCTTGTCGAACACGTTCTTCTGCTCGGCACCGCTGGCGTCGGTCCAGTTCACCGTGACGTCTTTCTTGCCGACCTTGATTTCGCCGAGCTTGATGCCGGTATGGATATCCAGACCGGTGTCCTTGGTGAAGAGCTTGAACGCTTCCTTGGCTACCTGCTCGTCGGCAGCGCCGAGGAAAGTCGGCATCGCTTCGAGCACGGTCACATCGCTACCGAGACGCTTCCACACCGAGCCCATTTCCAGACCGATGACACCGCCGCCGATCACGCCCAGCTTCTTCGGCACGGCCGGAATCGCCAGCGCGCCTTCGTTGTCGAGCACGAGTTCGTTGTCGATCGCCACGCCCGGCAACTGTCGCACCTTGGAGCCGGTCGCGATGATGACGTGGGTCGCTTCGATCACTTCGACCTTGTCGCCGTCTTTCACTTCGATCTGGTAGCGATCGCCGTTGCGCGACTTGAAGCTGCCGTAACCGAGGAAGGATGTGACCTTGTTCTTCCTGAACAGGAAGGTGATGCCGCCGGTGTTCTTGTTAACGATGTCCTGCTTGCGCGCCAGCATCTTGGCGACGTCGAACTTGACCGAACCGGCAGTGATGCCGTGCTCGGCGAAGCCGTGCAGCGTGTTGTGATAGTTCTCGGACGATTGCAGCAGCGCCTTGGACGGAATGCAGCCGACGTTCAGGCAGGTGCCGCCCAGGCTGGCTTTGCCGTCGGCGTTCTTGGTCGCGTCGATGCACGCGGTACTGAAGCCAAGCTGCGCAGCACGAATTGCCGCGACATAGCCGCCAGGACCACCGCCGATAACGACGACATCAAACTGTTGGGACATGAGGTTTTTCCTGTGTGATGCGCATGGGGCGGGCCAGCCCGCCCCGACGTATTACAGATCGAGCAGCAGACGAGCCGGATCTTCGATCGCTTCCTTGATCGCCACCAGCGACAGCACCGCTTCGCGGCCGTCGATGATCCGGTGATCGTACGATTGCGCCAGATACATCATCGGACGAACGACGATTTCACCGTTCTCGACCACCGCGCGTTCCTTGGTGGCGTGCATGCCGAGGATCGCCGATTGCGGCGGGTTGATGATCGGGGTCGACATCATCGAACCGAAGGTACCACCGTTCGAAATCGTGTAAGTGCCACCGGTCAGCTCTTCGATGCCAAGCTTGCCTTCCTGCGCGCGCTTGCCGAAATCGGCGATGGTCTTCTCGATGTCGGCCAGGCTCAGCTGGTCGGCATTGCGGATCACCGGCACAACCAGGCCACGCGGCGAACCGACGGCGACGCCGATGTCGAAGTAGCCGTGGTAAACGATATCGTTACCGTCGACCGAGGCGTTGACGATCGGATACTTCTTCAGTGCGTGCACGGCCGCCTTGACGAAGAAACCCATGAAGCCGAGCTTCACGCCGTGTTCCTTCTCGAAACGGTCCTTGTACTTGTTGCGCAGGTCCATCAACGGCTTCATGTTGATTTCGTTGAAGGTCGTCAGGATGGCGTTGGTGCGCTGCGATTCGATCAGGCGCTCGGCCACGCGTTGGCGCAAGCGGCTCATCGGCACGCGCTGTTCGGCGCGCTCGCCCAGCGACGCGACAACCGGGGCGGCTGCGGGCGCGGCGGCCGGTTTGCTCAGCGCGTTCTGCACGTCTTCCTTCAGCACACGGCCACCGCGGCCAGTCCCTTCGACCTTCGACGCATCGACGCCGTTGTCGGCAGCCAGCTTCTTCGCCGCCGGCATGATGGCCGAACCGAAGCCCATTGCCGAAGCCGGCACGCCGGCCGATGCCGCCGCAGCTTCAATGCGTTGCTGTTGCTCGACGATGGCTGCGCTCGGCTGCGATACCGCCTGCGCCGGCGCTGCGGCCTGGGCTTCGGTATCGATGGTGGCGATCAGGTCGTTGCTACCAACGCTATCACCTTCGTTCTTGACGATGGACACCAGCACGCCGGCTTGCGGTGCCGGGATTTCCAGCACGACTTTGTCGGTTTCGATGTCGATCAGGTTTTCGTCACGCGCGACAGCCTCGCCGGCTTTCTTCTTCCACGACAACAGCGTCGCTTCGGCGACGGATTCCGGCAGCTGCGGCACTTTGACTTCGATGATCATTGCGTATTCTCCAATTGGTTCCGGCTTGCGGCAGTTCGGGACGGCAGCGCCGCCCCGCGGAAATTAAAGCGTCAGAGCTTCGTCGACGAAGGCCTTGAGCTGGGCGGTGTGCTTGCTCATGTAACCGACCGCCGGCGATGCCGACGACGGACGACCTGCGTACTTGAGCGTCTGCTTCGGCAAGGTGCAGCCTTCGAGACGATGGCGGATCTGGTGCCAGGCGCCTTGATTGCGCGGCTCTTCCTGGACCCAGACGATTTCGCGGGCGTTCGGATACTTCTCGAACTCGGCCTGCAGCTCTTCGGTCGGGAACGGGTACAGCTGCTCGACACGAATGACGGCGATGTCCTTGATCTCGCGTTCGGCACGTGCAGTGGCCAGGTCGTAGTACACCTGACCGGCGCAGACGAGGACGCGCTTGACCTTCTTCGCATCGAGTTCGGCGGTATCGCCGATCACGCTGCGGAACGCACCGCTGCTGAACTGTTCGATCGGGCTGGCGGCGTACTTCGCCTTCAGCAGACGCTTGCTCATGATGATGATCAGCGGCTTGCGAACCGGGCGCAGCATCTGGCGACGCAGCACGTGGAAGATCTGGCTGGCTTCGGACGGCTGCACGACCTGGACATTGTGCTCGGCGCACATCTGCAGGTAGCGCTCGACGCGGGCCGAGCTGTGCTCCGGACCCTGGCCGTCGTAGCCGTGCGGCAGCATCATCGTCAGGCCGCACAGACGGCCCCACTTGGTTTCGCCCGAGGTGATGAACTGGTCGATCACGACCTGGGCACCGTTGGCGAAGTCACCGAACTGCGCTTCCCAGATCACCAGCTCTTCCGGCGCCGACGAGGCATAGCCGTATTCGAACGCCAGCACCGCTTCTTCGTTCAGGATCGAGTCGATCACCGTGAAGTGCGCCTGGCTGTCCGACAGGTGCTGCAGCGGAATGTAGGCGCCCAGGTCCCACTTCTCGCGGTTCTGGTCGTGCACGACCGCGTGGCGATGGTTGAAGGTACCGCGGCCCGAGTCTTCACCCGAGATGCGCACGGCGTAGCCTTCGGTCACCAGCGTCGCATAGGCGAGCGACTCGGCCATGCCAAAGTCGACCGGCGAATTGCCGGCAACCATCTCGCCGCGCTCCTTGAGGATCTTCTCGACGTTGGCGCGCAGCTTGAAGTTTTCCGGCACCGAGTTGAACTTCTCGGCCAGACGCTGCAGACCGCCCAGACGCACCGCGGTATCGACCGGGTGACGCCAGTGGTTGCCCATGTACTTGCCGAAATCGATGGCGAAGTTGCGCTTGTAGTCGGTCAGCGTCGTTTGCTCGACGTGCTCGCCACGGTCCAGTGCCGCGCGGTAGGCGTCGATCATCTCGACGGCTTCGGCTTCGGACACGATACCTTCGGCAACCAGGCGATCGGCGTACTTCTTGCGCACGCCCGGGTGCTGACCGATCTTCTTGTACATCATCGGCTGGGTCACGAACGGATCATCCGCCTCGTTGTGGCCCCAGCGACGGAAACAGACGATATCGATGACGACATCCTTGCGGAAGGTCTTGCGATACTCCATCGCCGCTTCGACCACCAGGCACACGGCTTCCGGATCGTCGCCGTTGACGTGGAACACCGGTGCTTCGACCATCTTGGCGATGTCGGTACAGTACAAGGTCGAGCGGTTGTCGCGAACGTCCGAGGTGGTGAAGCCGACCTGGTTGTTGACGACGATGTGCACGGTACCGCCGGTACCGTAACCGCGCGTCTGCGACAGGTTGAACGTGCCCTGATTGGTGCCGAGACCGATGAAGGCCGAGTCGCCGTGGATCAGCACCGGCAACACCTGGTCACCGGTCTTGTCGTTGCGGCGCTGCTGACGTGCGCGCACCGAGCCGACGACGACCGGGTTGACGATTTCGAGGTGGGACGGGTTGAACGCGAGGCTCAGGTGCACCGGACCGTTGGCGGTCGGGATATCGCTCGAGAAGCCCATGTGGTACTTCACGTCGCCCGATGCCAGCTGCGTCGTGTAGCGGCCTTCGAATTCGCTGAACAGATCGCGCGGCTGCTTGCCGAGGATGTTCACCAGCATGTTCAGCCGGCCGCGGTGGGCCATGCCGATGACGATTTCCTGCACGCCACTGGCGCCGGACAGCTGGGTCAGGTAGTCCATCGCCGGAATCAGCGAATCGCCGCCTTCGAGCGAGAAGCGCTTCTGGCCGACATACTTCTTGTGCAGGTACTGCTCGAGCGTCTCGGCAGCGGTGACTTGCTTGAGAATGCGCTTCTTCTGCGTGGCGTTGTACTGCGACGACGAGCGACGCGATTCAAACCAGCTTTGCACCCAGTGTTTTTCTTCCGACCGGGTGATGTGCATGTACTCGAGGCCGATGCTGCCGCAGTACGTCTGTTTCAGGAAGGACAGCACATCGGCCAGCGAGGCTTTTTCCATGCCGGCGATGTTGGTGCCGAAGACCTTGGCCTGATCCGCATCCGAGAAACCGTGGTGCTTCGGATCGAGTTCGGGCACGTAGGCCTGATCCATCCGGCGCAGCGGGTCGAGCGCGGCATTGCGGCTACCCAGCACGCGGTAGGCGGAAATCAGGCGCAGCAGGCTGATCTGCTGGCGCACCGCCTTTTCGTCGGAAGCACCGGCCGCAGCCACCATGCGCGGCTTGCGGGCCAGCTGGCGGAACGACTCCTCGATCGGTGCACGCGGTACATCGCGCTCGATCGCACCGGCCGTTTGCTGCAGCCGGTCGAAGTACTCGCGCCATTTACCGTCCACCGATGTCGGATCGGCGAGGTACTGTTCGTACAGTTCCTCGATAAACGGTGCATTCCCGCCGAAAAGGTGAGAATTAACCTGATACTCGGTCATCATTGTGGTTCTGTCCTGTCTATCTAGCCAGACGCAGCGGGTCCTCGCCCGACTGCTATGGTATTGCGCCGCCCTCAGGGGGCGGCGCATCCACGCGGTTTACCCGCGATTTTCAATATCGGTGTAGTCGCGACGCGGCGAGCCGGTGTACAGCTGACGCGGGCGACCGATCTTCATGCCCGGATCTGCGATCATTTCGTTCCAGTGGCTGATCCAGCCGACGGTACGCGCCAGCGCGAAAATCACCGTGAACATCGACACCGGGATACCGAGGGCGGTCTGCACGATGCCCGAGTAGAAGTCGACGTTCGGGTAGAGCTTGCGTTCGATGAAGTACGGGTCTTCCAGCGCGATCTTCTCGAGCGCCATCGCCAGCTTGAACTTCGGATCGTTTTCGAGGCCGAGTTCCTTCAGCACTTCGTCGCAGGTCTCTTTCATGATCGCTGCGCGCGGGTCCATGTTCTTGTAGACGCGGTGACCGAAGCCCATCAGCTTGTGGGTCTTGTTCTTCACGCCTTCCATGAAGGCCGGAACGTTCTCGACCGAGCCGATCTCGTCGAGCATCTTCAGCACGGCTTCGTTGGCGCCGCCATGCGACGGGCCCCACAGGCAGGCGATACCGGCGGCGATACACGCAAACGGGTTGGCGCCCGACGAGCCGGCCAGACGCACGGTCGAGGTCGACGCGTTCTGTTCGTGATCGGCGTGCAGGATCAGGATGCGGTCGAGCGCCTTCACCAGCACCGGGTTCGGCACGTATTCTTCGCACGGGGTCGCGAACATCATGTACAGGAAGTTCGCGGCATAACCGAGGTCATTGCGCGGGTAGTTGAACGGCAGACCCTGGTTGTAGCGGTAGCACATCGCGGCAATGGTCGGGATCTTCGAGATCAGACGGTAGATCGCAACACGGCGATGCTCTTCGTCATTGATGTCGAGGCTGTCCTGATAGAACGCCGACAGCGCGCCAACCACACCAACCATCATCGCCATCGGATGCGCGTCGCGACGGAAGCCCTGGAAGAAGCGGGTCATCTGGTCGTGCACCATGGTGTGCTTGGTAACGACGCGGACGAATTCGTCCTTTTGTGACTTGGTCGGCAGCTCGCCGTAGATCAGCAGGTAGCAGGATTCGAGGAAGTCAGAATGCTCGGCCAGTTGCTCGATCGGGTAGCCGCGGTAATAGAGCTGGCCCAGGTCACCGTCGATGTAGGTGATCTTCGACTCACACGCCGACGTCGCCAGGAAACCCGGGTCGAACGTGAACATGCCGGTCTTCGAAAACGCGCGGATATCGACGACGCTCGGTCCCAGCGTGGCCGGCAGAACCGGCAGCTCGATCGACTGCTCACCGTTCTTGTACGTCAGGGTGACCTTGTTTTCCATCTCTATAGGCTCCAGGTTGGGTGCGGGCTCGGGCCCGCTACCGTTATCGTTGTGCAGCGCGAATGCGCTCGATCATCGGTTCGAGCCGCGCATCGGGACACACGCTCGCACCGTTCACGTAGGCCAGGAAATCCTGGTCGGGAAGCAGGAGCACATCGCCGTAGAGCGCCAGCTCGGCATCCGACAGTGTCGGCAGCACCATGGCGACGAAACGCTCCAGCTGCAGATCCAGCTCCAGCAGGCCGCGGCGCGAGCGCCACAGGATGCGTTTCAGTTCTACTTCGTCCATCGCTTGCTTCCCTGTTGCTCGCCCGCTTAGGCGATGCGCTTGACCATCAGGTCTTTGATCTTGCCGATCGCCTTGGTCGGATTGAGTTCCTTCGGGCAGACATCGACGCAGTTCATGATCGAATGGCAGCGGAACAACCGGTAAGGGTCTTCCAGATTATCCAGACGCTCGTTGGTTGCCGTATCGCGGGTATCCGCAATAAAGCGATAAGCGGCAAGCAGGCCGGCCGGGCCGACAAACTTGTCCGGGTTCCACCAGAACGAAGGACAGGACGTCGAGCAGCACGCGCACAGAATGCATTCGTACAGGCCGTTCAGCTCCTCGCGGTCTTCCGGGCTTTGCAGCCGTTCGCGATCCGGTGCCGGCGTGTCGTTGATCACGTATGGCTTGATCGAGTGGTATTGCTTGAAGAACTGCGTCATGTCGACGATCAGGTCGCGCACCACCGGCAGGCCCGGCAGCGGACGGATCTGGATCGGCTGCTTGAGCGAGTCGATGTCGGTCACACAAGCCAGACCGTTCTTGCCGTTGATGTTCATCGCGTCCGAACCGCACACGCCTTCGCGGCACGAACGGCGGAACGAGATCGCGTCGTCGACGACTTTGAGCTTGACCAGCGCGTCGAGCAGCTTGCGGTCGGTCGAGTCGAGTTCGACGGTGTAGTCCTTCATGTACGGCTTCGCGTCTTGTTCCGGATCGAAGCGGTAGATGCTGAATTTGACGGTACGGGTAGTCATTGATGCATTCCCCTCAGTAGGAGCGGGTCTTCAGGGCGATCGTATCGACCGACAGCGGCTTCATGTTCACTGGCTTGTACTTCAGCTGGTTGCCATCGCGATGCCACAACGTGTGCTTGAGCCAGTTTTCGTCGTCACGGCCGTTCGGGCGTTCCGGCGTATCTTCGGCGTCGTCGCGGACGTGGGCGCCGCGCGATTCGGTCCGTGCATCGGCCGAAATCATCGTCGCCTTGGCGACTTCGATCAGGTTTTCGAGTTCCAGCGCTTCGAGGCGGGCCGTGTTGAAGGTCTTGGACTTGTCGCTGATTTCGATGGTCTTGACCATCTTCTCGACTTCCAGAATCTTCGCCACACCTTCGGCGAGCATGTCCTTGAAACGGAACACGCCGCAGTGCTTCTGCATCGTCGCCTGCATTGCGGCGCGCGCATCGTTGACCTGGGTGCCGCCGCTCTGCTGGTTCAGCCGATCGACACGCGCCAGCGAACGTTCGACGTCGGCCATCGCCAGCACCGGCAGATCCTTCGGTGCCTGCTTGATGAAGTCGATCATCGAGTTGCCCGAGCTCTTGCCGAACACCAGCAGGTCGAGCAGCGAGTTGGTGCCGAGACGGTTGGCGCCGTGCACCGATGCGCAGGCCACTTCGCCGGCGGCGTAGAAACCGCTGACCGGCTTGTCTTCGACGATGACCTCGCCCTTGTAGTTGGTCGGAATGCCGCCCATCTGGTAGTGGCAGGTCGGCACGACCGGAATCGGCGCCTTGATCGGGTCGACGCTGGCGAACTTGATCGAAATCTCGCGGATGCCCGGCAGCTTGGACTTGATGACGTCCGGATCCAGGTGAGTGATGTCGAGCAGCACGTGATCCTTGTTCGGACCACAGCCACGACCTTCGTTGATCTCGGTCACCATGGCACGCGATACGACGTCGCGCGACGCCAGATCCTTGGCGTTCGGCGCGTAGCGCTCCATGAAGCGCTCGCCGGCCGAGTTGCGCAGGATGCCGCCTTCGCCGCGAACACCCTCGGTGATCAGCACACCGGCACCGGCGACGCCGGTCGGGTGGAACTGCCAGAATTCCATGTCTTCGAGCGGAATGCCGGCGCGTGCCGCCATGCCGAGGCCGTCGCCGGTATTGATGAAGGCATTGGTCGACGAGGCGAAGATACGGCCGGCACCGCCGGTCGCGAACAAGGTGGCTTTGGCCTGGAATACGTAGACTTCCGACGTTTCCATTTCCATGGCGACGACGCCCTGGACGTTGCCCTGCTCGTCACGCACCAGATCGAGCGCCATCCATTCGACGAAGAACTGGGTATTGGCGCGCACATTGCGCTGATACAGCGCGTGCAGCATGGCGTGACCGGTACGGTCGGCCGCGGCACAGGCACGGCGAACCGGCTTCTCGCCGAAGTTGCTCATGTGGCCGCCGAAGGGACGCTGGTAGATCGAGCCGTCGGCATTGCGGTCGAACGGCATGCCGAAGTGCTCGAGCTCGACGACGACGTTCGGTGCCTCACGACACATGAACTCGATCGCGTCTTGGTCGCCGAGCCAGTCGGAACCCTTGACCGTGTCGTACATATGCCAGTGCCAGTGGTCAGGCTCGGAGTTGCCGAGCGACGCCGAAACACCGCCCTGCGCAGCCACGGTATGCGAGCGCGTCGGGAAGACCTTGGAGAGCACGGCAGTCTTCAGAC
This sequence comes from Jeongeupia wiesaeckerbachi, assembly GCF_050916355.1. Lineage (GTDB taxonomy): Bacteria > Pseudomonadota > Gammaproteobacteria > Burkholderiales > Chitinibacteraceae > Jeongeupia > Jeongeupia wiesaeckerbachi. The sequence continues at coordinate 2,763,102 of NZ_CP136946.1, read as the reverse complement.
CGGCTTCGGACAACTGCAGCGCGGCGCGCAGGCCAGCACCGCCGGCACCGACGATCACTGCATCGAATTTACGAACCGGAACGGACATCACGCACCCCACACGACTTTAATCGAGTAAACAAAGCTGGCCACCAGCCAGAGAATCGTCAGCACATGCAGTGCCAGACGCACGCCGGTGTGATAGGCGTAATCCATCCAGATATCGCGGGTACCGACCCAGGCATGCCACACCAGGGCGCCAACGGTCACGGTGGTCAGCACCTTGACCCAGGTACAGGCGAACAGCGCCTGCCAGGCTTCGAACGAAGCGCCAGAGGCAAACAACACGAATGCGGCAACGGCGATGCCGTAAACCAGCATGATCACCGCGGTAACACGTTGCACCAGCCAGTCGCGCAGACCGTAGTGCGCACCGACAACCTTACGATTTACCATGCGACCACCCCGATAACGACAGTAAGAACAAGGCTGACAACCATCACGAGCTTGGCGCTGAAACGCGCCGTCGGCAGGTCGACACCCTTATGGATATCCATCAACAGGAAACGGGTACCGGCACAGGCGTGGTGCAACAGCCCCCACAGCACGACCAGCAGGCCGAGCTTGACGACCGGATGGCCGATACAGGCCTTGAAGGCTTCAAAGCGGTCAGCAGCGGAGAGCGAACCTTCCAGCGCGTACAGAATGAAAGGGATCGACAGAACCAGCAGCGCACCGCTGATGCGATGCAGGCCGGACACGATGGCAGGCAGGGGAAACCTGATCTGCCTTAGGTCCAAGTGCTTGGGGCGAGTTTTGTTCATACGCGCTTATCCTCTCCGTGTGTTGAAGCCGGCGACAGCCAGCACCTTATGTAAAACCGCCGCCATTGCGACAGACGACATTTTGTCAAACCCGGACCGGGCGCACACTGCGGCTTTCCCGACCCTTCCCAAACCTCTACCGCCTCAGGCCTGCAGCAGCGTCGGCGGCTCGAACGCCCAGCGTTCGGTCTTCATCCACGCCACACTCCACATCTGCGGCCGACCTTCGTAGTCCTTCGCCAGCCGCACCACCTGCAGCAGCGCTTCGTTCAATTCGCAGTGCAGCAGTCTGGCCTCGGCCTGTGACGCCGGCATTGCCTTGTAGCGCACCTCGGCGTCCTTCAAACGGACGCCAAAATCCCGCCAGCACAACTCACGCACGTCGCCCCTCAACTCCCGGATACGCCGCACATCCAGCTCCGGAAAGCCCGCTTCCGGCAACAGCATTTCCTCGATCCCGACCAGCTCGCCAGCGACACGCACATGGCGACGAATCTGCCACAGCGCGGCGCCACGCCGCAGGCCGAGAATTTCGGCCAGTTGCTCGCCGGCATGAATCTTCACGCAACCAAGCAACTCGAACTTCGGCACTTCGGCACCTTCGCCAGTCAGGCCGGTAAACCGCCCGCGCGCGAGGAAATCGTTCACCCCTTCGACAAAGGTGCCAACCCCCTGGCGTCGATACAGCAAGCCCTCGGCTACCAGTGCATCCAACGCCTTGCGCACCGTGCCCTGACTAACGCCGAAACGCTCGCCCAGCTCGATTTCGCTCGGCAAGGCTTCATCCTCGCGCCAAGTACCCGCCTCGACCGAGGCCAGCACTTCCCGCATCACTTGCCGGTAGAGAGGTTGAACTGTGAGCTTGCGCATAGGTATGTGGAACGCTTTTTATCATGTTGTCGGCACGGAGTCTACTACAGTCTTATATAAGACAACAGATGAACGACGCTTTATCGACTGAAACGCCGCAGCCTGCACACAGCCTGATATCGCGTGATAAACTGACCCCGCTTCAAGCACACCCCTTTTCAGGCGTGCAATGCCGTTTTGTGATGCATTGCCGTAGTCAGTAAGCGGCGGACAACCGCCGAGTTTCGGAGTGAACCAATGAAAAAACCCGTACGCGTCGCCGTAACCGGCGCAGCCGGCCAGATCGGCTACAGCCTGCTGTTCCGCATTGCTTCCGGCGCCATGCTCGGCCCGGATCAGCCGGTCATCCTGCAACTGCTGGACATCACCCCCAGCCTGCCGGCGCTGAACGGCGTCGTCATGGAGCTGGACGACTGCGCATTCCCACTGCTGCAAGGCATCATCCAGAGCGATGATCCAAAAGTGGCCTTCAAGGATGCCGATATCGCCCTGCTGGTCGGCGCCCGTCCGCGCGGCCCGGGCATGGAACGCAAGGACCTGCTCGAAGCCAACGGCGCAATCTTCACCTCTCAGGGCCGCGCCCTGAACGAAGTCGCCAGCCGCGACGTGAAGGTGCTCGTCGTCGGCAACCCGGCGAACACCAACGCCTACATCGCCATGAAGAACGCACCGGATCTGAACCCGGCCAACTTCACCGCGATGATGCGCCTGGACCACAACCGCGCACTGACGCAAATCGGCCAGAAGACCGGCAACGCCGTCACCGACGTCAAGAAGATGATCATCTGGGGCAACCACTCGGCCACCCAGTACCCGGACATCTTCCACGCCGAAGTGAAGGGCCAGAACGCAGCCGGCCTGATCAACGACCAGAAATGGCTCGAAGGCGAGTTCATCCCGACCGTGCAACAGCGCGGCGCCGCCATTATCAAGGCGCGCGGCCTGTCCTCGGCTGCTTCGGCCGCCAACGCTGCCATCGACCACATCCGCAACTGGGTGCTCGGCACGCCGGAAGGCGACTGGGTCACCATGGGTGTTCCGGCCAATGGCGAGTACGGCTACAGCGATCTGATCTACGGCTACCCGGTGACCTGCAAGGATGGCAAATACACCATCGTTGAAGGCCTGGAAATCAGCGAATTCAGCCGCGCCCGCATGGATGCGACCGCGAAAGAGCTGTCGGAAGAGCGCGACGCGATCAAGCACCTGCTGGGCTGATCCGCCGCACGACGAAAAACGGGCCTCGCGGCCCGTTTTTTTGCGCCTCGTTGACGCCCACTCGCCAGCGGACAAACGAAGCGCAATAAAAACCCCGGACTTGAGAGGCCGGGGTTTTTTTACGCGCCACCCAAAGGTGGCGGTAACCGCTTACTTGGCTTTCAGCGTGTACAGCTTGGTCTGACCTGCAACAACCGAACCGGTCGCCACATTGGTCACGCCAGCGAACTGATCAACATTGCTGATGATCACCGGGCTGATGATCGACTGGGCATTCTGCTCGAGATACACCAGATCGAGTTCGAGCACCGGATCACCCGCATTGACGCGCGCCCCCTGCTCGGCCAGGCGCTTGAAGCCCTGACCACCCAGCTTCACGGTATCAACACCGATATGCACGATCAGCTCGGCACCGTTATCAGCCAGCAGCGCAAATGCATGGTTGCTGTTGAAGATCTTGACGATCGTACCCGCCACCGGCGCAACCACGAGCTTGCCGGTCGGACGAACCGCGACACCCTCGCCAACAGCCTTGCTGGCAAACGCCGGATCCGGCACTTCTTCCAGCGGCACGACATCACCGGTAATCGGCGACACCAGCACCAGATCGCCAGCGGCAGCCTTCGGCGCAACGGCAGCAACCGGCGCGGCAACAGGAGCAGCAGCCACCGGCGCAGCGGCGACGCCACCCTTCAGGCCACGCATCGCATCAGCAACCAGCTCAGCCTTCGGCCCGATGATGATCTGGACGTTTTCCTTGTTCAGGCGAACCACACCCGACGCCCCCAGACGCTTGGCCGCAGCCTCGTCAACCAGGGCCGAATCCTTCACACCGAGACGCAGACGGGTGATGCAAGCATCAATCGACGTGAGGTTGGCGCTGCCACCGATGACCTGGAGGTAACCAGCAGCCAGTGACGCGTTGTCCGTCGCAACCGGCGCAGCGGAAGCCGCAGCATCGCCACCTTCTACGCTGTCGTCGTCTTCACGACCCGGGGTCTTCAGATTGAAGGCGCCGATCGCAGCACGGAAGCTAACGTAGTAGATGATGAAGAACACGATACCTTGCGGAATCAGCATGTACCAGTCACGCGCCAACGGGTTGCGCGACGACAGCACCATGTCGACCAGGCCGGCGCTAAAGCCGAAACCGGAGATCCATTGCATGCTGGCGGCGATGTAGACCGAAACACCCGTCAGGAAGGCGTGCAGCAAATACAGCGGCGGCGCCACGAACATGAACGAGAACTCGAGCGGCTCGGTAATACCGGTGAAGAACGCTGCAAATGCGGCAGCAATCATCAGCGAAGCAACGCGCGCCTTGTTCTGCGGCTTGGCGGTGTGATAAATGGCCAGCGCAGCGCCCGGCAAGCCGAACATCATGATCGGGAAGAAGCCAGCCTGATAGCGACCAGTCAGACCCAACACGGCCTTGCCTTCGGCCAGCGATTTCGCGCCACCGAGGAAGTTCGGGATATCGTTGATACCTGCGACGTCGAACCAGAACACCGAGTTCAGCGCGTGATGCAGGCCAACCGGGATCAGCAGGCGGTTGAAGAACGCATAGATACCAGCGCCAACGCTGCCCATACCCTGGATCGTTTCACCGAAGTGGACGAGGCCGTTGTAGATCACCGGCCAGATGATCATCATCGCGAAAGCGACGAAAATCATCACGAACGAGGTCAGGATCGGAACCAGACGCTTGCCGCTGAAGAATGCCAGCGCCTTGTGCAGTTCGACATGGCTGAAGCGGTTGTAGAGCTCAGCGGTGATCACACCAGTCAGAATACCGACGAACTGGTTGTTGATCTTGCCGAACGCAGCCGGAACGGCTTCCTTCGGAATGCCCTGAATCATCGAGACGGCCGCCGGCGACAGCAGCTTGGTCAGCACATAGAAGCCCACCAGACCGGCCAGTGCCGCAGCACCGTCCTTATCCTTGGACATGCCGTAAGCAACACCAACCGCAAACAGCACGGCCATATTGTCGATGATTGCGGCACCCGCCGTAATCAGAAAGGCCGCAACGGCGCTATTGCCGCCCCAGCCCGTCGGGTCCAGCCAATAGCCGACACCCATCAGGATCGCGGCTGCCGGCAGCGTAGCCACCGGCACCATCAGCGCGCGGCCGATTTTCTGTAAATACCCTAGAACGTTCACACTCTACCCCCTTTATCGCATTCATAGCAGGACGCCACCGAGTGACCCCACTTCCACCTGGACGACCCCGTTTTCTGACGAAAGCGGCATCAACTACAGTGTTACTACCCTTTGTTTACTACTTACCCGGGCTTTTTGCTGCCCGCTTGCCTTGCTCATTCCGCCTCTTGTCCGACTACCTGTCAAATAAAATGACATTCAAGTCAAAGGCTAACGTAAATAAACTAGTACTTTCTGACTAGGCGCGGCCGATTTTTCCATTTGTAACCGGACTCTGGCAATCCATCCCGCCTTATTCGACAAGGTAAATCACCTATCCTGATGAATACACGGATGAATTCCAGCTCCTGATTTTGGTGCACAGCCCGACCTCTTCCTTGCAGCCCGGAGCACTACCATGGAAGCCCCGTCATCGCCCACCCCAAAGAAGTCAGTTGCACTCTCCGGAATCACTGCGGGCGAGACGGCCATTTGCACCGTAGGGCGGAATGGTGACAACTTACACTACCGGGGCTACCCGATCCTTGAGTTGGCGCAAGGCTGTGCTTACGAGGAAGTTGCGCACCTGCTGATCCACGGCCGCCTTCCGGATGAAGCCGCGCTATCGCAGTATCGGCAGCGACTCGTCGAGGCACGCGGCCTGCCCCACGAAGTACTCACCTCACTGGAACACATCCCAGCCGCAACCCATCCGATGGACGCACTGCGCAGCGGCGTTTCGATCCTCGGTTGCGTCCTGCCGGAAAAGGACGAGCACGGCGCCGCCGGCGCCCGCGACATTGCCGACCGCCTGCTCGCCGCCTTACCGTCACTACTACTCTATTGGTACCACTTCAGTCGCCATGGTCGACGGATCGATACCGCCACCAGCGACCCCAGCATCGCCGGCCAGTTTCTCCACCTGCTGCGCGGACAACCCGCCTCACCCGAGCATGTTCGGGCGCTGGACCAGTCGTTGATCCTGTACGCCGAGCACGAATTCAACGCATCGACGTTCGCCAACCGCGTCGTCGCCAGCACCGGCGCCGATCTGTACAGCTGCATCTGCGCCGGCATCGGCGCACTCAAGGGCCCCAAGCACGGCGGCGCCAACGAAGTCGCAATGGACATCCTGGCCCGCTACGACACCGCCGATCAGGCGGAAAGCGATATCACCCGCCGCCTTGGCGAGCACGAAGTAGTCATCGGCTTCGGCCATCCGGTTTATACGCGCGTCGACCCCCGCAGCGCGGCCATCAAAACGATCGCCCAGCGCCTCAGCCAGACCGGCGGCAACCCGCGCCTGTTCGAAATCGCCGAGCGCCTCGAATCGGTCATGCAGCGCGAGAAGAGCCTGTTTCCCAATCTGGACTGGTATGCCGCTCCGGCCTATCACATGCTCGGCATTCCAACCGAGCTGTTCACCCCCCTTTTCGTCATCGCCCGAACCGCAGGCTGGGCAGCGCATGCGATCGAGCAACGCAGCAGCGGCAAGATCATCCGTCCAACCGCCGTCTACACCGGACCGGACGAACGCCCGGTCCCCGCCATCGAGGAGCGCAGCGCGTGACCCTGCCCCCCTGCCATGCCGACGCGATCCTGCAGACCATCGCCGATTACGTTTGCCAGCCGTTCACGCCCAGCGACGAAGCCATCGCAACCGCGCGGCTTTGCCTGCTCGACAGCATCGGCTGCGCCGTCGCTGCGCTCGACCATCCGACCTGCACCCGCCTGCTCGGCCCTACATTGCCGGGCACGCGGGTCCCCAAGGGCGCGCGCGTCATCGGCAGTGGTGAGCTGCTCGACCCGGTCAAGGCTGCATTTGACGCCACCACGCTGATCCGCTGGCTCGATTACAACGACACCTGGCTGGCGGCCGAGTGGGCACACCCGTCGGACAATCTTGGCGCGCTACTCGCCGTCGCCGACTGGCGTTGCCGCAACGGCAACACGGTGACGCTCGGGCAATTGCTGAACGCAATGATCCAGAGCTATGAAATCCAGGGCGTCCTGGCGCTCGGCAATGCCTTCAACCGGGCCGGACTCGACCACGTATTACTGGTCAAGGTGGCCAGTTGTGCGGTGGTGATGCGGATGCTTGGCGGCAGCCGCGACGACGTCATCAACGCGGTATCGCACGCCTGGCTCGACGGCACGCCGTTGCGCGTCTACCGCCATGCGCCGAACGCCGGGCCACGCAAATCATGGGCCGCCGGCGATGCCGCCAGCCGCGCCGTCTGGCTGGCCTTGCTGACCCACAAAGGCGAACTGGGTTACCCGACCTCAATCACCACACCGGTCTGGGGATTTCAGGACGCGGTTTTCCGCGGTCAAAGCGTCGTCCTTCCCCAACCCCTTTGCAGCTATGTGATGGAGCACATCCTGTTCAAGGTGGCGCACCCCGCCGAGTTCCATGGCCAGACCGCCGTCGAAGCGGCCATTGGCCTACATCCGCAACTGATAGGCCGATTCGACACTATCGAACACATCGAAATCCGCACCACCGAAGCTGCGCTGCGCATCATCTCGCGCGACGGACCGCTGACCAATCCGGCTGCGCGCGATCACTGCCTGCAGTACATGACCGCAGTTGCCTTGCTGCGCGGCGACCTGACTGCCGCCGATTACGAGGACGACGTCGGCAACGATGCGCGCATCGAACGTTTGCGCGCCAAGATGTCCGCCGCGGAACACCCGCAATGGAGCCGCGACTATCTCGACCCGCAGCGCCGCAGCATCGCCAACGGCATCCGCATCCGCTTCAATGACGGCAGCCCCGACCTTGAAGCCACGGTCGAATTCCCGCTTGGTCACCGGCTGCGTCGCGACGAAGCTCGGCCCCACCTGATCGACAAATTCGTCCGCAACAGCGCCCTGCATCTCGGCGCCGCCCGGCAACAAACGCTGATCGAACGGATTCTCGGCCCGGAAAACGGCGATTGCCTCGTCTCCGAATTGGTCGATCAAACCGTCAGCTGACATCCTGCAACCCTGAACCGTCTGGCTGACAGGGCCGCAGAACGATTAGAATGCGGCGCTGCCCCCGTTCACCCCAGGATTCAGGTCGATGAAACTCCGTCCCCGCACGCTCTTGATCGCCGTACTGGCCTTCATTGGCGCCGGCGTACTCATCGCCGCCATTACCCACCGCCCCACACCCAGCCCCGGCCCGGAAAACAAGATCGCAGCGGTCGAGCTGGCATCGGAAGACATCGTCCGTGTCGAGCAGGGCGACGTCACGCACACGCTGGCCATCACCGGCACCCTGCAAGCCGAACAGCAAACGACGATCACCGCGCAAGTGGAAGGCCAGGTCGCCTCGGTCAACGTCCGCCCCGGCCAGCATGTCCGCCGTGGTCAGATTCTGGCCCGCCTCAACGCCGACGACCTCGCGCGCCAGCTTGCCGTTGCGCAGGCCCAATTGGCCAAAAGCCGTGACTTGCTGGCTTACAACCGCAAGCTGAGCGAGCGCAATCAGGATCTGCTGAAGCAGAACTTCATTTCCAAGAACGCGTTCGACACCACGCAGAACCAGCTGCAATCGGCCATCGCCGACACACGCTCCGCCGAGGCGCAACTCGGTCTGGCGCAGCAGGCGCTGGCCAAAGCGGTGATCGCCGCACCGTTCGACGGCATGGTGGCCGACCGCTTTGTCGATCCGGGGCAGCACGTCGGCATCAACGGCAAGCTGTTGACCGTGGTCGACCTGAACAGCCTGGAACTCGTCGCCAATGTGCCGGCGCGCCGCATTGGCGAAATCGCACCGGAGCAACAGGTCCGCTTTGTCATCGACGGCTTTCCGGCGCAGTACATCGGTCATGTCGCGCGCATCAACCCCAGCGTCAACGATGCCTCCAAAGCCGTGCCGGTCTACATCCGCATCGATCAACAGCAAGACACCTTGCGCAGCGGCTTGTTCGCCCAAGGCGCGATCGAGATCGCAACGCATGCCGGCGTCCCGAACCTTCCCTTGCCGGCAGTCCACGACGAAAACGGCGAGCAGTTCGTGCTCGCCATCGAATCCGGCAAGCTGGTTCGCCGGGTCGTCACGACCGGCGCACGGGACGAACGGCGCGCGCGGATCGAGATCACCGGCGGCATCAAGCCCGGCGCCGTCGTCCTGGCGAGCAATGTGCAGCTGACCGCTGGCGCGCAAGTCAAATTGCCCGCAGCACAGCAATCCAAGTAAGAACGGCCCACCCCCGAGGGACTTCCCGCGGGGCGCAAACCCACTGAAACGCCGCCGGCAGGATTTCATCAGCCGCGCCATATCCCCGAGCGCAACACAGCGTTCATCGCAGGACCAGGAGCCCCGCCGATGTGGTTCACCCGTATCAGCATCCAGAACCCCGTTTTCGCAACAATGATGATGTTGTCGCTGCTGGTACTGGGGCTGTTCTCGATCAAGCGCTTGCCGGTTGAAGAGCTGCCCGACGTCAAGTTTCCGATCGTCGTCGTCAACACCTCCTACCCCGGTGCGTCGCCCGAAATTGTCGAATCGGACGTCACCAAGAAAATCGAGGAATCGCTCAACACCGTCAACGGCCTCGACGAGCTGTTCTCGTTCTCGTATCAGGGCCTGTCGGTCGTCGTTGCCCAGTTCGACCTGTCGGTCGACCCCGAGGCAGCCGTTCAGGATGTCCGCGAAAAAGTCGCCACCGTCACGCCCAGCTTCCGCGACGAGGTCAAGACACCGACGATCAGCCGCTATAGCCCGGACGACCTGCCGATCGCCTCGCTGGTGCTGCGCTCGGACCGGCTCAGCCCGCGCGAACTGACCAGCCGTGCCGAACAGGTGTTCAAGAAGCGCTTCGAAACTATCCAGGGCGTCGGTCAGGCCGAGCTGGTCGGCGCGATTTCCCGCCAGATCGATGTCGTCCTGCGGCCGGAAAAACTCGCCGAACTGAAAATCGGCGTCAACGACGTGATGAACGCATTGCGGGCGCAGAACGCCGAGGTACCGGTCGGCACGATCCAGTCCCGCGGCCGCGAAGAGGTCGTGCAGATCAAGGGACGGCTGAAAACCCCGGCCGATTTCGCCAAGGTCATCGTCGCCTGGCGCAATGGCGCACCGGCCTATCTGGGCGACATCGCCACCGTACGCGACGGTCAGGCCGAGGAAGACAGCCTTGCGCTGGTCAACGGCCAGCGCGCGATCTCGATCGACATCAAAAAGGTCAACGGCGCCAATACGGTCGAAGTCAGCGACCGGATCCGCGCCGAGATGGACAAGCTCAACCGCGAATATGCCGGTGAAGGCATCAAGCTGTCGGTGTTGAGCGACAACGCCGAAGGCATCCGCGCTTCGCTGGCCGACGTCAAGACGACGATGATCGAAGGCGCGCTGCTGACGATCGCCATCGTCTTCGTTTTCCTCGGCTCGTGGCGCAGCACCGTCATCACCGGGCTGACGCTGCCGGTGGCGCTGATCGGCACCTTCTTCGCGCTCTACATCGCCGGCTTCACGATCAACGTGATGACGATGATGGCGCTGTCGCTGTGCATCGGCCTCTTGATCGACGATGCCATCGTCGTGCGCGAAAACATCGTTCGCCACGCGGCGCTCGGCAAGGATCACTTCGCCGCCGCGATGGACGGCACCAAGGAGATCGGCCTGGCGGTGCTGGCGACGACGTCGACCATCGTCGCGGTCTTCCTGCCGGTCGGCTTCATGGGCGGCATCATCGGCAAGTTCTTCCACCAGTTCGGCCTGACCGTGTGCGCGGCGGTGCTGATCTCGATGTTCGTCTCGTTCACGCTCGACCCGATGCTGTCGTCGATCTGGGCCGATCCGCACGTCCACGGCGGCAAACGCCCGCTTGGCAAGCTGCTCGACGCATTCGAAAACGGCATGGACTGGCTGGCAACGCGCTACAGCGCGCTGATCCGCTGGAGCCTGGCGCACCGGCTTGCCGTGATCGGCATCGCCGTCGCCAGTCTGGTCGCCGCCTTCATGCTGGCGCGCTTCATCGGTGCCGAGTTCGTTCCCAAGCCCGACTTGTCCAAGGTCTCGCTGCAGTTCGAAACGCCGGTCGGCTCATCGCTCGATTACACCGCAGCCAAAACCCGGCAAGTCGAAGCGGCCCTCAAGGACTTCCCCGAAGTCCGTGAAACCTATACCGCGATCAACACCGGCGGCGCACAAGGCAAGAACAGTGCGCGCATGGTGATCATGCTGACACCGAAGAAAGCCCGCCATCGCAGCCAGAACGAACTCATCACCGCGTTCCGTACCCGACTCGCAGCGGTTGCAGGCGTGTCGATCCGCTCGCTCATGCCGCTGGGCGGCGGCGGCCCCGAGGGCAAGGCCATCCAGATTTCGCTGCAAGGCACCGACCTCGGTCGGCTCGGCACGCTCAGCCGCGACTTCACCCAGCGGCTGAACGCGGTTCCGGGCCTCGTCGACGTCGAATCGAGCATGAAGACCGCGCGCCCGGCGCTCGACATCGACATCAACCGCGATCGCGCTGCCAGCCTCGGCCTCGACCTGACCCAGATCGGCAATACGCTGCGCCCACTGATCGCCGGCGAGGAAAGCGGCACCTGGCTGGCGCCGGACGGCGAAAGCTACGACGTCAATGTCCGGCTGGCCGCCGACGTGCGCGCCAACCGTGCCAGCCTCGAAGGTATTTATTTCACCAGCACGCTGCGCGACGGCGCCGGCTTGCCTGTCCTCGTGCCGCTGACCGAAATCGCCACGGTCCGGCCCTCCGAGAGCCCGGTGCAGATCAACCGGCGCAACCTGTTTCGCGAGGCGAACATCACCGCCAACGTCGCCGGCCGCACCACCGGCGAAGTCCAGCGCGACATCGACAAGCTGCAAGCCGAGTTCAAGCTGCCCCCAGGTTATCGCTTCGTTGCCGGCGGCGACACCAAGAGCATGCAGGAGTCGGCCGGCTATGCACTGGCGGCGCTGCTGCTCGGCGTGATTTTCATCTACATGATCCTCGCCTCGCAATTCGGTCATTTTCTGCAGCCGTTTGCGATCATGACCTCGCTGCCGCTTTCGCTCGTCGGCGTGCTGCTGGCGCTGCTGATGTGGCGAAGCACGCTGAACATTTTCTCGATCATCGGCGTGATCATGCTGATGGGGCTGGTCACCAAGAACGCCATTCTGCTGGTCGATTTCGTCAATCACCTGCGACGCGAAGGCATGGCGCGCGCCGACGCCATTGCCGAGGCGGGGCGCGTACGCTTGCGCCCGATCCTGATGACGACCGCAGCCATGATCGTCGGCATGCTGCCGCTGGCGTTCGCGCTCGGCGAGGGTTCGGAGCAGCGTGCACCGATGGCGCACGCCATCATCGGCGGCGTCATCACCTCGACGCTGCTGACGCTGATCGTCGTCCCGGTGGTGTTCACCTGGCTCGACGACCTTGGCGCATGGCTGCTCCGGCGTCTTGGCAAGCGGCGAAATTGAGTCCAATTGCGGGTTTCCGCCCGCGCCAGCACCGGTTAGAATGCCGGCTGATCGTTTAATGACCAGAACGGGTAAACGGGCATGTTGACAGGTAGTTTGGTGGCACTGGCCACCCCCATGTTTGAAGACGGCAGCCTTGATTTTGCGAGCTTGCGCAAGCTCGTCGACTGGCATATCGCCGAAGGCACCAACGGCCTCGTCGCCGTCGGCACGACCGGCGAATCGCCGACCGTCAGTGTCGAAGAACATATCGAAATCATCCGCGTCGTCGTCGAGCAGGCTGCGGGTCGCGTACCGGTCATCGCCGGCACCGGCGCCAACTCGACCCGCGAAGCGATCCACCTGTCCAAACGCGCCAAGGAAGTCGGCGCCGATTTCGGCCTGTCGGTCGTCCCGTACTACAACAAGCCGACTCAGGAAGGCCTGTACCTGCACTTCCGCGCCATCGCCGAAGAAAGCGGCCTACCGACGCTGCTGTACAACGTGCCGGGCCGGACCATCACCGACATGTCCAACGACACCGCACTGCGGCTCGCCGAAGTACCCGGCATCATCGGCATCAAGGATGCAACCGCCGATAAGGAACGCGCTGCCGACCTGATCAAGCGCGCCCCGAAAGATTTCGCCATTCTCAGCGGTGATGACGGCTCTACCCTCGCCTTCATCCTGCAAGGTGGCCATGGCGTCATTTCGGTGACGGCCAACGTCGCCCCCCGCCTCATGGCGCAGATGTGCAAAGCCGCCCGCGCCGGCGACGTTGCCGGCGCGCGTGAACTTAACAACCAGCTGCATGGTCTGCACAAACAGTTGTTCGTCGAGGCCAACCCGATTCCGGTGAAATGGGCGCTCGAACAAATGGGGCTGCTTCCGTCGGGCATCCGCCTGCCACTGACCCGGCTGTCTGATGGCAATCACGCTGCCGTCCGCCAAGCCATGCAAGCCGCCGGCGTGCTCTGAGCCACGTCCAACCTTAGCGAAGAACCTGATGAAACCGCTTTTCCGCCTGATCCCGATCGCGATCGCCATCAGCCTCGTCGGCTGCTCCAGCGATCAATTGATGCTGCAACGCAAGGTCGACTACCGTTCGGGTAGCGACAATATGTCGAACAACACACTGGAAGTGCCGCCCGACCTGACCGCGCCTAGCGCCGGCACCGGCTACACCATTCCGGAGCGCAGCAACAGTGCTTCGGCGCTGAATGCCCAGCCCGCCGCAAGCAACGCATCGACGCCGGCCGCGGTCGGCATCAAAGCCAGCGGCAGCGAAGTCGTACTGAACGACAGCAGCAAGGCCAAGATGGTCGAAGCTGGCGGACAACGCTGGCTGGTCGTCAAGGGCGATCCGAAAAAACTCTGGCCTGAAATCCACCAGTTCTGGCTCGACAACGGCTTCCTGCTGAAGATCGACAATCCGCAACTGGGCATCATGGAAACCGACTGGCTGGAGAACCGCGCCAACCTGCCGGCAGACTGGGTCACCAAGCTGCTGCGCAAAGTCGCGGACAGCTTTATCTCGACCGGCGAACTCGACAAGTTCCGCACCCGCGTCGAAGCCGGCGCCCAGCCGGGCACGACCGAGATTTACCTCTCGCATCGTGGCATGCAGGAAGTCTACAAAGACACCGGCGACACCGACACCAGCCGCCTTGGCACCAATGCCTCGGACAACAAGACGATCTGGGTGCCGCGCAAGGCCGATCCAGAGCTTGAGGCCGAAATGCTGGCGCTGATGCTGCAACGCTTCGGCATGACCGAAGAACAAGCGGTCACCGTCGTGAAGAAGCCGGTCAACACCGCGGCCTTTGCATCGCTGAGCGATGATGCCACTTCGCTGAAGATCAACGACAACTTCGACCGCGCTTGGCGCCGCGTCGGCCTGGCACTCGACCGGATCGGCTTCGTCGTGGCCGACCGCGACCGCAGCAAGGGCGTGTACTACGTCCATCGCGCGGCCGAGGACATCGGCAAGGAAGAAAGCAACAGCTTCTTCTCGTCGCTGGCTTTCTGGCAAAAGGACGACAAGGGCAACAAGACGCCGGTACCGAAGGACTACGAAGTCCGGCTGCAGGAAGGCGTCAACCAGACCACACTGACCGTCACCGGCAAGGACGGCGCAACCGTCGATGCCGACACGCGCAACAAGCTGCTGTCCGCCCTGCTCGGCCAGCTGCGCTGAGCGGATCAGCCCAAAAAAAAAAGCGTCCTCGTCGAGGGCGCTTTTTTATTGCGGTACAAGCACGCCGAAGCGCCTCAGTACATCAGCAGGGCCGGCCAGACATGCATCAGGCCCAGCAGCATGCCGATGGCGTACAGGGCGGCAACGAAGTCGTCGAACATCACGCCGAACCCGCCCGGGACCCGTGCATCCAGCACCCGGATCGGCCACGGCTTGAGGATGTCGAAAACGCGAAACACCAAAAATGCGGCCAGCCAGCCGCTGCCGGTATGCGGCACGATCGTCAGCACCAGCCAGATCGCGACAATTTCGTCGATCACGATGCCGCCGTGATCGTGCACGCCGAGCGCCCTGCCCGTTACGCTGGCCGCCCACACACCCAGCCCGAACATCGGCAGGCATAGCCAGGCGATCTGGACCGGCGTCAGCCAGAACAGCAGCAGCGCGTAACAGGGCAAGCCGGCCAGCGTACCCCATGTACCCGGGGCCTGACGGGCCAGACCGCTGCCGAAACCGAGCGCAATGAAATGCGCGGGATGACGCAGCAAAAAGCGCCAGTCCGGATGCAGGATCGATGGCGCGGAAGTATTGGATGAAGTCATGGTGATGAAAAGTGGTCGAAGCTGCGTCCGGTTTCCAGCCGGCAGCCATCGGTGTCGCGGACGGCGACCCCATCCCCGGAGCGCATCACGCCGATCCGGGTCAGCGGCAGCGCCAGCAACTGCGACAGTGCTTCGATCGCCTGTCGTTCGCCCGGACGGGCGGTAAAGCACAACTCGTAGTCGTCGCCACCGGACAAGGCAGCTTGCCGGCGCTCGACCTCGCCGCACCTACGCAATACCGGGTCAACCGGAATGCGCGCCCATTCCAGATCTGCGCCGAGGCCGGACTGCGTGCAAATGTGCGTCAAGTCACCGACGAGACCGTCGGACACATCCAGCGCCGCGCTCGCATGCGCTCGCAAACGCTCGCCCAGCAACATCCGCGGCACCGGCCAATCGAGCCGCCCGGCACAATGTGCCAGCACGTCGTCATCCAGCACGATATCGCCACAGCGATGACGCACGGCCATCGCCGCAGCACCAAGATGGCCGGACACCCAGACGTCGTCGCCCGCCCTGGCACCGGCGCGCCGCAGCGCCCCGTCGGCCGGCACGTGACCCGCCACCTGGATCGAAACCGTCAGCGGCCCACGCGTGGTATCACCGCCGACCAGTTCGATTCCCGCCGCATCGGCCAGCGCGAACAGACCGGATGAAAACGCCGCCAGCCAGTCCTCGTCGACACGCGGTAGTGCCAGCGCCAGCGTAAACCACGCCGGCCTTGCGCCCATCGCCGCCAGATCGGACAGATTGACCGCCAGTGCCTTGTGGCCAAGCGCGCGCGGGTCGACGTCGGCGAAGAAGTGCCGCCCTTCGACCAGCATGTCGACCGACACCGCCAGCACTTCGCCAGCCGGCGGCGACGCCAGCAAGGCACAGTCGTCGCCGACACCCAGCAGCGCCTTGCGCGCAGGTCGTGCGAAGTAGGCGCCGATCAGCCCGAACTCGTTCACGCGATCCCGCCCGCTCGTTCAGCCACGCCGCTTTGCGCGGATGGCTTCGACTTCATCGGCACGTACCGCAGCGGCGAGCTTGTCGAGCACGCCGTTGACGAAACGGTGACCATCGGTCCCGCCGAACGTCTTGGCCAGCTCGATCGCCTCGTTGATGATCACCGGATACGGCGTTTCCGGCATGTGGACGATTTCGAAGGCGCCGGCCAGAATCACCGCGGCCTCGACCGGGCTAACTTCCTCCAGCGGCCGGTCGACGTGCGGCGTGATCAGCTTGATCAGGTCGCCCGATTCCTTGATCGCACCGTACATCACCGCACGGAACAGAGCCTCGTCGGCGCGCGAGAACTGCGGGCTGCTTTCGCGCAGGAACTTCTCGATGTTGTTGACCGTATCACCGGTCAGATTCCACTGGTACAGCCCCTGAACCGCGAATTCGCGGGCGCGGCGGCGGGCCGATTTCGGCTTGGCCGGTGGGGTGTTTGCTTGCTGTTCGTGTTCGCTCATGCTTTTAACGCTTTCTGAAGTTGGGCCATTTCTACGACAACGCGGGCGGCATCGACGCCCTTGTCGATCTTGCGGGCCTCGGCCTGCTCATCGTTTTCGACGGTGAGAATGGCGTTGGCAATCGGCATCGACGCATCGAGCCCGACCCGGGTCACCCCGGCGCCGGACTCGTTGGCGACGAGTTCGAAGTGATAGGTTTCGCCACGGATGATGCAGCCGAGCGTGACCAGCGCATCGTAGCGGCCGGTATTGGCCAGCAGCTGCAGCGCCAAAGGCGCTTCAAGCGCGCCGGGTACGGCGAATTCATCGATGGCGTTCTCGGCGACGCCGAGGCGGACCAGTTCGCCAACGCAGGCATTGCGCAGCGCGGTGGTGATGTCTTCGTTGAAGCGGCAGGTCACGATGCCGACACGCAAGCCACGGCCATCCAGCGGCGGCAGGGTCTGGTCACGATTCGGGACAAAACTCATGGTGTGTTCCTGGAAAGAGGGACTGCAAATTCAGGGGGTTTCAAAGCCGGTGACTTCGAGTCCGAAGCCGGCCATGCTCGGCATCTTGCGTTCGGGGCTCAGCAGCCGCATCTTGCCGACGCCGAGCGCGCGCAGCATCTGCGCGCCAATGCCATAGGTGCGCAGATCCCAGCGCTTGACCTTGTTCAGGCCTAGCTCGGGCAGCGCCCGCGCGAGCAGGTCTTCGCCGGTCTCGGTACGGTGCAGTAGCACCATCACGCCACAGCCGGCACGGTTGATCGCGTCGAGCGAGGCACGGACGTCCCACGAATGATTGCCGGCGCCGAAATCGATCCAGTCGACCACCGACAGCGGCTCGTGCACGCGGACCAGCGTCTCGCTATCGGCTTGCGGCTGCCCCTTCACGAGGGCCAGATGCGTTGCCGTCGACAGCGAATCGCGGAATACCACCAGCTCGAACGGGCCGGCAGCGGTCTCGACCACGCGGCGACCGGCGATCTCGATCAGCGATTCGGTCTGGCTGCGGTAATGGATCAGATCGGCGATCGTACCGACTTTCAACTCATGTTCGGCAGCGAATTCGAGCAGCTGCGGCAGCCGTGCCATCGTACCGTCGTCGTTCATGATCTCGCAGATCACCGACGCCGGCTGCAAGCCGGCCAGTTGCGACAGATCGCAACCCGCTTCGGTATGACCGGCACGGACCAGCACGCCGCCCGGCTGCGCCAGCAACGGGAACACATGACCCGGCGACACCAGATCACTCGGCTTGGCATCGAAAGCCACAGCCTTCTTGATCGTCAATGCGCGGTCGTAGGCGGAAATGCCGGTGGTCACGCCTTCGGCGGCTTCGATCGACACGGTGAAATTGGTGCCGTGACCCGAACCGTTCTGGCTGACCATCAGCGGCAGACTCAGCTGTTTGCCGCGCTCGGCCGACAGCGTCAGACAGATCAGGCCGCGGCCGAACTTGGCCATGAAATTGATCGCTTCGGGCGTCACGAATTCGGCGGCCATCACCAGGTCGCCTTCGTTCTCGCGGTCTTCCTCGTCAACCAGAATGACCATCTTGCCGGCACGGATGTCGGCGATGATGTCCTGCACGGCAGAAATCGCGCTCATCACCGGTGCTCCGTGCTCAGCATGCGTTCGACGTAACGCGCGATCAGGTCGATCTCGAGATTGACCTGCGCGCCAGCGGCCAGCTGACCGAGCGTGGTCACTGCCAATGTGTGCGGGATCAGGTTGATCGAGAACACGCAGCCGTCCTCGACGTCACGGACCGAGTTGGTCGTCAGCGAAACGCCATTGACGACCACCGAGCCCTTGGCGGCCAGATACTTGGCCATGGCTTTCGGTGCGCGAACCACCAACTCGCGGTTTTCGCCAACCGAATCGAACGACAGCACATCACCAACGCCATCGACATGACCGGACACCAGATGGCCGCCGAGCATGTCGCCGAGGCGCATTGCCTTTTCCAGATTGACGCGACCGCCCTCGACATCGAGGCCGACGGTGCAACGCAACGACTCGTCCGACACGTCGATCAGGTAGCGATGCGGATCAAGCTGCTCGACCACCGTCATGCATGCACCGTTGTGCGAAATGCTGTCGCCAAGCGATACATCCCCCATTTCCAGCTCGGGCGCATGGACGGTCAGCTTGACGCCGCCGGCAAACGGCGCAACCCGCTCGATCGTTCCGATGGCCTGGACAATTCCGGTAAACATTCAGTCTTGCTCCTTGTCGGCCGCCGCATCGCGGCTGGCGTTCGCTTCAAGTACACGCTGCGACGATTTGAGCTCGTTGCAGTGATTGCAAAAATAACTGGTGGCACCACAAGCCCTGAGCACTTCCAGCGGCTTGCCGCAATCCGGACAGACCGGCGCAGATTCACTCATCGCACGCACTCCATGATTCAGGCCGTGAAAGCTTGGGCCGGATCGGTAAAACGCAAGGTCCAGCGCAAATCGTCACCGACGCTGCGGCGCTCGATCACACGCGGCGCATATCGTTCTGACAGCGTCGCCAGCGCAAAGTCCGCCATCGCCTTGCCCTTGCCGATCAACACCGGCGCCTGGTACAGCAACAACTCGTCGACCAGCCCTGCCTGCAGCAGGCTGCCTGCGAGCACGCCACCGGCTTCGACGGTCAGCTCGTTGATTCCGCGTTGCCCCAGCAAATCGAGCAAGGCGGGCAGATCGACCCGGCCATCCTCCCCCGGCAGCAACACGACTTCAGCGCCAGCGGCCTCGAGCGCGGCACGTCCGTGGGGCGCTGCGTGCGCCTCGATCGCGGCGGCGACCAAGACGCCCCGCGACCGCAACAGCGCGGCATCGGCCGGCATGCGCAGCCGGCTGTCGACCACGACGCGCAGCGGCTGGCGCTCGACGGCAAAGTCGCGCACCGTGAGCTGGGCATCGTCGGCCAGCACCGTGTCGACGCTGGTCAGCAGCGCACACGAGCGTGCACGCCAGCGCTGCACATCGGCGCGCGCAGCAGCGCCGGTGATCCACTTCGATTGTCCGTCGTCCAGCGCAATCCGGCCATCCAGACTTGCGGCAAGTTTGATCCGGGTCCAGGGTCGGCCGCGCAGCATCCGGCTGATGAAACCGATATTGAGTTCGCGCGCCTCGGCTTCGAGTACGCCGGACGCGGTTTCGATTCCCGCGGCTGCGAGGCGGGCCAAGCCACGACCAGCGACCTGCGGATTCGGATCGGTCATCGCCGCGACCACGCGGGCAACGCCAGCCTTGATCAGCGCATCGGCACACGGCGGCGTGCGACCATGATGGCTGCACGGTTCGAGCGTCACATACGCCGTCGCGCCGTGCGCGGCATCGCCGGCGGCGCGCACGGCATGGACTTCGGCATGCGGCTCGCCGGCGCGGACATGCCAGCCCTCGCCGATGACGACACCATCGCGGACGATGACGCAGCCAACGCGCGGATTCGGCGTCGTCGTATACAGCCCCCGCGCCGCGAGACGCAAGGCGTGCTGCATATGGATGCGGTCCTGGATCGCCTGCAGGCTCATAGCGAATCCAGCCATTCGCCGACGCAAAGCGCCGCCTGCGTGCGCAGGCGCGCACCTTCCGCTGCCGTCTGCGCACGCAAGACACCAAAGCCGATACCGGCGGCATCAAGCTCGTCGCAATGGCCGATCAGCCATTGCTCGAAGCGTTGGGCGTCAATTTCCGGGTGACACTGGAACGCCAGCACGCGCACCCCCACCCGGTAGGCCTGATGCGAATACACCGTGCTCGACGCCAGCAGCTCGGCATTCGCCGGTAGATCGAAGGTATCGCCATGCCAATGCAGCACCGACGTCAACGCCCCATCGAGATGCCGCAACGGCGACGCCTGCCCCGCCTCGGTCAAGCTCAGCGGCGCCCAGCCGATTTCCTTAGCGTGCCCCGGATAAACCCGTGCCCCCAGCGCCGCAGCCATCAGTTGCGCACCAAGGCAGATGCCGAGCGCGGCGCGACCGCTGTCGAGCCAGCCGGCAATTGCGACCGTTTCCGTCAGCAGCCACGGGTAGCGATCGGTCTGGTAGGCACCAATCGGCCCGCCCAGCACGACGAGCAGGTCGTCGATACCGGCGTCGGCCAGCACAGCGGGCGCATCGACGCCGGCTTCGAGATAGCGCAGCGCATAGCCACGGGCCATGAAAACGTCGGCAAGCGTGCCAAGGTCTTCGAAAGCGAGGTGACGGATGATCCAGGCGGTACGCGACATCGCTCAGTCCTTCCTGGTGACTTCGCGGATCGCGTCGCGAAAATCGTCGACGTCCGAGAACGAACGATAGACCGAGGCAAAACGGATGTAGGCCACCTTGTCGAGCTTGGCGAGCTCGGTCATCACCATCTCGCCGATCTGGCGCGAAAGAATTTCCCGATCACCGATGCTGAGCACTTTCTGGATGATGCGCGCGATGGCTTCGTCCATCAGCTGTGTCGACACCGGGCGCTTGTGCAGCGCGCGCTGGAAGCTGATGCGGATTTTGTCGCGATCGAACTCGGTGCGCTGGCCGTTCTGCTTGACGACCTGCGGCATGCGCACGTCGGCGGTCTCATAGGTAGTGAAGCGCTTGTCGCAGACGTTGCAGCGACGACGACGGCGAACCGCGTCACCTTCGTCGGAAACGCGCGAGTCGACCACCTGGGTATCGGGGGAACCGCAGAACGGACATTTCATCGACAGGCCCTCGTGGCCGGATAGGGGTAAAGATCAATAAAGAACGGGCGCGTGAAAATGGCAAAGGGTGGCGCCTCACGGCACCACCCTTTTCATGCGTCAAGCAGGATCAGGCGACGTAGACCGGGAACTTCGCGGTCAGCGCCTTGACCTTCTCGGCCACGGTCGCGAGGTTGGCTTCGTCGGCCGGATTGTCGAGCACGTCGGCGATCAGGTGCGCCACCTGAACCGCTTCGGCTTCCTTGAAACCACGCGTGGTGATCGCCGGGGCGCCGATACGGATGCCCGAGGTCACGAACGGGCTTTCCGGATCGTTCGGGATCGCGTTCTTGTTGACGGTGATGTGTGCCTTGCCCAGCGCCGCATCGGCGGCCTTGCCGGTCAGGTTCTTCGGACGCAGGTCAACGAGGAACACGTGCGACTCGGTACGGCCCGAGATGATGCGCAGACCACGCTCGGCCAGCGTTGCCGCCATCGTTTGCGCGTTCTTGATCACTTGCACCTGGTATTCCTTGAACTCCGGCGTCGCCGCTTCCTTGAACGCAACGGCCTTGCCGGCGATCACGTGCATCAGCGGGCCGCCTTGCAGCGTCGGGAACACATTGGAGTTGATCGACTTCTCGAACTCGGCCTTGGCAAGAATGATGCCGCCGCGCGGACCGCGCAGCGTCTTGTGCGTGGTCGAGGTCACGAAGTGGGCGTGCGGCACCGGGTTCGGGTAGACACCCGCAGCGATCAGGCCGGCGTAGTGCGCCATGTCGACCATGAAATAGGCACCGACCTTGTCGGCGATTTCACGCATCCGTGCCCAGTCGAAGCGCAGCGCGTAGGCCGAAGCACCACCGATCAGCAGCTTCGGCTTGGTTTCGAGCGCGACGCGTTCCATGTCGTCGTAATCGATTTCTTCGTTTTCGTTCAGGCCGTAGGCAACGATGTTGAACAGCTTGCCCGACAGGTTGGCCGGCGAACCGTGGGTCAGGTGACCACCGTGACCGAGGTTCATACCCATCACCGTGTCGCCCGGCTTCAGGATCGAGAAGTACACGGCCTGGTTGGCTTGCGAGCCCGAGTGCGGTTGCACGTTGGCATACTCGGCACCGAACAGCGCCTTCACGCGGTCGATCGCCAGTTGCTCGATCACGTCGACGTGTTCACAGCCGCCGTAGAAACGCTTGCCCGGATAACCTTCGGCGTACTTGTTGGTCAGTTGCGAACCCTGCGCTTCCATGACGGCCGGGCTGGTGTAGTTTTCCGACGCGATCAGCTCGATGTGTTCGTGCTGGCGCACCACTTCACCCTGCAGGGCGGCGGCGAGGTCGGGATCGTATTGCGAGAGGGTGACAGACTTGGAGAACATGAGTTCGCTTTCCGTAGTCGATTGAGATGGGAATGGCCCGGATTCTATCACGAGCCGCGCCGGTCTTTGCCGCAATCCTGATGCGCAGCAAGATGAGCGTGATTCATACCAAGCTCAATGTTCGCCTCAGTTTCGCCGACGCTGCCAGATGTGAATGAACGCCGCCAGCCGGCCACGCCAGTCGGCGCGCTGATCGGCCATCCGCTCGATGAATTCGGACAAGGGCCGCGCCTTCATCAGCGTATACATCGTCAGTGCCAGCGTCGGCACCAGCACACTCACGAAATAGCCCAGCTTGGCCGGCGCACTGGCACCGGCCAGGTCGAACAGATTCATCCCCAGAAAACCGGTCACCGTCGCCCCCACCAGACTCAGGATCGTTACCACGGTCAGCTTGACCACGGTATCGGCCTGGCGGCGCAACTCGTCGTTCTCCAGATACTGGCTCATGCTCTTCACCGAATCCTGCACCTCCTGATACAGCTCGGCGGTTCCCAGATGCCGGCGCAGCATCTCGAACAGCTGCGCGGCGACCGCCTGATTGGAGACTTCACGGAACCAGTAGCGTTGGGTAAAGCGCAGAAAGACCTCGAGCTGTATCCGGATATCGCGCTTGAACGTGCGCACCGAATGCACATCGGCGATGTTCAGCCTCGCCAGCGCCACCGCCATCCGGTCCGAAAACGTCAGCAATGCCGCCTTGTGAAAGTGGGCAATCAGCGCCAGCAGGAACTGCTGATGGCGAAACTGCCCGAGCACGCCGGTGTGCGCATCGCAGAAAAACGGGTGATGCCGGTCGCCAACGACGATCAGCGCCTGGCCGTTGCACATGATCCGCGTCGATGCGCTGGCCAACCCCTGCTCCGGCGACCAGTAGCGGTCGTAACAGCTCTGCGCAATGAAATCCCTGACCAGCCTCCCCGGCAAGGCTTCGCCGTCGTCCGGCCGCGTCACCATGCCAAGCCGGTAGAAATCGGCCTCGGACAGGCTCAGTGGATCATCGAGCGCCAAATACGCCAGCAAGGGCATCCGGTGATATTCCACTTGCCGATAGCGCACACCACCCACGGCGCTCGAGTGGTGCGGCACCATGGGCTCGAGCAACCACGCCCAGTGACTGGCCAGTCTGGGAGAGCGGTACTCGGCAAGGTGGTCGAGATAGGCATCGCGATCGTCGTAATCCGACGCCGCCAGCACCTGCCCCTGCGTACCTAGCCAGGCAACGCCAGCCAGACAGCTCGCCGGCCCGCCGTCTTCATCCCACTGCGCCGGGAACGAGCGGCCGAAACGGAACAGGATGTCCTGCACCCGCGGCAGCGGCAGATTGTCGCCCATGACCTCGAGCGCCAGGATGACGACGTCGATATCGAAGAAGAAATACAGATCGATGTGGGCGATGGCGAGATCAAGCTCGGCACCGTCGCGAAAACGCAATCGAACCGACTTGACATCGTCGCGGCGGAACACGTGCAACGGAGACTTGCCGTAACTGGCCACATCGCTCGCTTCGGTCTGGCCTTCGCCATAGAGGAAGCGCTGCACATAGGGCAGAAAGGTAATGAACTCGCGGTAATGGCGCTCCTGAAACGCCCCGGGCTCGAACTCGCTGGGCCGCAAGCGCCATGGCGAGCCCTGCTCGACGGCCGACAGCATCAGCCGCCACTGCTGGCCGAGCACCCCGCTCTCGTCGAGCGGCATCAACTGCAACGGCCAAATCAGGATTTGGCGGAAGTGACGAACTTGCTGGGTCTCAGTCATTCGTCCTCCGCCTTGTGTGTGCTACAGACCCTTGACCGCGTAGATGGCCAGCGTGTTGCGCCAGTAGCCCTGGTAATCCATACCGCAGCCGAACAGGAAGCGGTCGTCGACCTTGAGGCCGACGAAATCGGCCTTGATGCCTTCGGCCTTGCGGTTGTGCAGCTTGTCGACCAGCACCGCGACATGAATGTCCTGCACGCCCTGCGCCTTCAGGTACTCGACAATCGCCGCAAGCGTATGCCCTTCGTCGAGGATGTCGTCGACGATGACCACGGTGCGCCCCTTCAGGTCTTCACGCGGCTTGACCTTCCAGTCAAGCACGCCGCCGCTGGTTTCATTGCGGTAGCGCGTGGCGTGCAGATAGGACATCTCAAGCGGAAATTTCAACCGCGGCAGCAGGTTGCCGGCAACGATCAAGCCACCATTGAGCACGGTGTAAACGATCGGATTGGCATCCTTGAGCGCAGCGGTCATCTGGCTGGCCATCCGGTCGATCGCCGCCAGCACCTCGGCCTCCGAGTGCAGCAGGTCGGCGTTATCGATGATCGTCAGCGCTTCGGGCAATTCCATGGTCACGGTAAAACTCCTGAATCTACGGGTGCGGCCTCAGTGGCCGGCAAAATCACAAATCGTATACAGCGGGATGCCTTGTTGGGTCACCAGCTTCGAGCCGCCAAGTTCGGGCAAGTCGACAATCGCCGCCGCCTCGACCACCGTCGCACCGATACGCGTCAGCAGCTTGGCCGCGGCGATCATCGTGCCACCGGTGGCGACCAGATCGTCGATCAGCAGCACGCGGTCGCCGGCGCGGCAGGCATCGCAATGGATTTCCACCGTTGCCGAACCGTACTCCAGCTCGTACTCCTCGGCCACCGTGGCAAACGGCAATTTGCCCTTCTTGCGGATCGGCACGAAACCGAGGTTCAGCTCATAGGCCACGACGGCACCGAGGATGAAACCGCGTGCATCGACACCGGCAACGACGTCAAGCTTCTGATCCATATAGCGATGGACGAAGGTATCGACGAGGACGCGGAAGGTCTTTGGGTCCTGCAGCAGCGGCGTAATGTCGCGGAACTGCACGCCCGGCTGCGGCCAGTCCGGCACAGTACGGATGCGGGCCTTGATGTAATCCTCGTTGCGCGGTTCCATCAACCTCTTCCTTAGCCGAACAGTGCGAACTTGATGACCCACAGTGCGGTAATGATCAGCACCGCCGGGCTCAGGTCCTTGAAACGGCCAGCCAGCAGCTTGATCGCAGCATAGCTGATGAAGCCGAATGCAATGCCGTCGGCGATCGAGTAGGTGAACGGCATGCCGACCGCGGTAATCACCGCCGGCGCCGCTTCGGTAATGTCGTCCCAGTCGATTTCGGCCAGACCGCGCGCCATCAGCACCGCGACGTAGCACAGCGCTGGCGCAGTGGCGAAGGCCGGCACCGTGCCAGCCAGCGGCGCGAAGAACAGCGCCACCAGGAACAGCAGCGCGACAACCAGCGTGGTCAGGCCGGTACGCCCACCCTCGGCCACACCGGCCGCCGATTCAACATAAGCCGTCACGCTCGACGTACCGAGCGCAGCACCGGCAATGATCGCGCTCGAATCGGCCAACAGTGCCCGCTTGATGCGCGGCAGCTTGCCGTCCTTGTCCAGCAGGCCCGAGCGGTGCGACACGCCGATCAGCGTCCCGGTGGTATCGAACAGGTCGACAAAGAAGAAGATGAACACGACGCCGATCAGGCCGGCGTTGAGCGCGCCGTGGATGTCGAGCTGCATGAAGGTCGGCTCGATCGACGGCGGCATCGCGAACACGCCCTTGAACGGCGTCACCTCCAGCAGCACCGACAGGATGGTCACCGCCAGCACGCCAATGATGATCGAGCCCTTGATCTTGCGATACTCGAGCGCAACGATCAGCACGAAACCCAGCGCGGCCAGCAGCACAGATGGCGCATGGATGTCACCCAGCTTGACCAGCGTCGCGTCGCTGCCGGTAATGATGCCGGCACTCTTTAGCCCGATGATGGCCAGGAACAGGCCGACGCCGGCAGAAATCGCCAGCTTGAGCGAACGGGGAATCGCATTGACGAGGATTTCGCGGATCTTGAACGACGAAACCAGCACGAAAATGATGCCCGAAATGAACACGGCGCCCAGCGCGGTCTGCCACGGCACCCCCATGCCCTGAACCACGGCAAAGGTGAAATAGGCGTTGAGGCCCATGCCCGGCGCCAGTGCGATCGGGTAATTGGCAAACAGCGCCATCACCGCGGTACCGAACGCAGCGGCGAGGCAGGTCGCCACGAACACCGCGTTGAAGTCCATGCCGGTCAGATGCAGGATGGCCGGGTTGACGAAGATGATGTAGGCCATCGTCAGGAAGGTAGTGAAGCCGGCGATCACCTCGGTCCGGACGTCGGTACCGTGCTCCTTCAGCTTGAAAAATGCATCGAGCATCATTTCCCCGTTTTAAAGTCTGTTTGATTGAATCTAGTTATGGCCGTCAGCTGCCTACGCCGGCAAGTGCAAGCCCACCCATCAGCGCGAACACGGCCGCGGCAACAAAGCGCACGTAGCGCAGCAAGTGCATCCGCTGTGAAATCCAGTTACCGACAAACACCGCCGGCACATCGGCAATCATCATGCCGACCGTCGTTCCGGCGATTACCATCCACAACGGGTGGTAATGCACCGCCAGCGCCACGGTGGCAATCTGCGTTTTGTCGCCCATTTCGGCAAGAAAAAAAGTCAGCGCAGTCGCAAGAAACGCGCCGTACGCCTTTACCGGCGCTTCATCGTCGTCCATCTTGTCCGGAAACAGCGTCCACACCGCGATGGCCAGAAAACCGAAGCCGATCACCCAGCGCAGCGTAGACGGCGCCATAAGGCTGGCCAGCCACTGACCGAGCCAGCCGGCAGCAAAATGATTCAGGATGGTTGCGACGAAAATGCCGAGCACGATCGGCATGGGACGGCGAAACCGTGCCGCGAGCAGCAAGGCCAGCAGCTGGGTTTTGTCGCCGATCTCAGCGAGGGCAACGACACCGGTCGAGACGAAGAAAGCGTCCATTCAGATATGTACTCCAGGGCGGGCAGACATGAG
This sequence comes from Jeongeupia wiesaeckerbachi, assembly GCF_050916355.1. Taxonomy (GTDB): domain Bacteria; phylum Pseudomonadota; class Gammaproteobacteria; order Burkholderiales; family Chitinibacteraceae; genus Jeongeupia; species Jeongeupia wiesaeckerbachi. Next base: position 2,735,524 of record NZ_CP136946.1, on the reverse strand, counting down.
GACTGCAACCGTCGCCCACCCGGGTGTACGGTTTGCAGACCTCAGGTCTTGTCAAGCGCGGCACCGCAAGCGGCAACGGGCCGGATACGCCATGAGTCACAGACTCAAGTATGTTGACGTACCCCCTGCGCGAGCGCAGGCGACTACTCCCCTGAAGACCAAAGAGCGGGATCTTACCGATTCATGCGCAGGCCGGCAACGCGCGCAGAACCCCAATTTTGCCGTTTTTGCGCAGCATCAAACACCGGCTCAAGCGCCGCGCCGCGCCAGTTCGTCGCGCACGTGCGCCAGCACCCCGGCGCAACCGTCCTCGACCAGATCAAGGACGTGCTCGAAACCGTCGTCGCCGCCGTAATATGGGTCCGGCACCTCTCGCTCACGCGTGCCGGTCGCAAACTCCAGGAACAGCTTCAGCTTGGATTGATGCTGCGATGGCGCTTGCCGCTCAAGCTGGCGCAGGTGGCTGGCATCCATGGCCAGAATCAGGTCGAAGCCCGTGTAATCCGCCACCGCTACTTGCCGCGCCCGCAATGGCGACAAATCATAGCCACGTCGTTTGGCATGCGCCTGCGCCCGATGATCCGGCGCCTCGCCAACGTGATAACTCTGGGTTCCGGCCGAATCAACGATCACCACCCCATCGAGCCCCGCCTCGGCCACCATCTTGCGCAACACGCCATCCGCAGTCGGGCTTCTACAGATATTGCCGGTGCACACCATCAAAACCGAAAACCTGCCTTCATGCATCGCGCCACCTTCTGGATCATTATCAGCGGCAATTATCTCACGAAGCTTGGGATGCACTGTTTCACCGGAAAGACGCACCGTTGTGCGACTGGATTGGCCGTCCAGCCACGCAATGATCTCACCCGACGAGACGGCCCGGACCTCAGCTCCTGCCTGCGTGCAAAGTAGCGGTCAGACAAACACCAGCTGCATCCGCAGATCAAGCAGCATTCAGCACCGGACCGTCAGTGCGTTGAGTACTCGATGCCGTGAGCCCGGCACGATCATCGGCAAGGTCCGCCCCGCTCAAGCGGCAAGCAAGAAAAGCAGCTTCGATTGCAAGGCGATCCAGCGCACAGCCGATAAAGACGACTTCGTTGATCCGATCTCCCCACGGCTCATGCCAGCCGGCGTCGATGCCGTCGCGCTCCTGAGTGCCAGGCGCAGGCCAGTGCGCCTTGGGTGCTGCGGCCCACCACTGGCCGACCGGATCAAGCGTCGCGGTATTGCCGGCGCGCGAGTACGACATGACCCAGTCCGGCCGATCGGCAAACCAGATATAGCCCTTGGCGCGTAGCAGCCCCGGAAACGGCTGCTCGATAAAAGCGGCGAAGCGTTGCGGGTGCACGGGCTCATGGAAGCGCAGCACGAACTGCTCGACACCGTAGGTCTCGGCTTCCGGCGCATTCTCGCCCGCCAGCGCCTGCGCCCAGCCGGCCATGGCCTCAGCCTTGTCCATGTCGAAACGACCGGTACCGATAATCTGCGCCAAAGGTACGCCACCACGTTCGGCGAAGACGATCTGAGCCAACGGGTTCAACGCCCGAATCAGCGTTGCCACCTCGGCGCGGCGGGCGGCATCGACCAGATCACACTTGCTGACGACAACGACATCGGCAAACTCGATCTGCTCGGTCAACAGACTGGCCAGCGTCCGCTCATCCTCGTCGTCGGCTACGGCCGCGCGCTCTGCCAGCAGCGCCTCGCTAGAGAAATCGGCGAGCAGATTGACTGCATCGACCACCGTCACCATCGTATCGATGCGGGCCAGATCGCCGAGCGACGCACCGTGCTCGTCGCGAAAATCGAAGGTGGCCGCCACCGGCATCGGCTCACCGATACCGGTCGACTCGATCAACAGGTAGTCGAATCGCCCCTCACTCGCGAGCTGGCGCACCTCGGTCAGCAAGTCTTCACGCAGCGTGCAGCAGATACAGCCGTTACTCAGCTCAACCAGCCGCTCTTCGGTACGCGACAGCGCCGCGCCGGCAAGACTGGCCTCCCTGGCCACCAGCGAGGCGTCGATGTTCACTTCGCTCATGTCGTTAACGATGACGGCCACGCGCAAGCCGTTGCGATTGGCAAGCACATGATTGAGCAATGTGGTTTTACCCGCCCCCAGAAACCCGGACAACACCGTTACCGGCAAACGCTGATCGACCTGCGCCATTGCAAACCCCTCATCACCCTTGCACGATGGCGCGAATGCGCCGCTTTAATGCAACTAAGTTGCAATATTAAATGCGCAACGCCAACGAATGCAACTCAGTTGCAAATCATCACAAGCGCGATCACCCCCCATTCTCGATGTCCACCGCAACAAACTTCAGATTACCAACAAATAACAGTTGCCAAAATCAGAAAAAATGTGCAGCATCGTCGGCACTGATCTGATTGAGCACGCTCTCACGATTGTTTCCTAAGCAGTACTCCAAGCGAGTCGTTCGACTCCCAAGAAAGTTCTTCTCAGAACAAGTGCTCCTCCTTCAGCGCCCTGTCATCCGGCTTGGATGACTCGTTTAGCAAGGAGCCGAAAATGGCAAACCAAAACAACTACGACTTCAATGTTGAAGTCCGCCCGACCCCCATCGGCACCGGCCTTGATGGCTGGTACCAGATCGTCCGTTGCACACGTGACGCACGCCAACCGGTTACCGCATGGCAACGTGCACCGCAGACGCGTAGTCACTCGGTGCATGAAGCATTGCGCAGCGCCGCTGCGTGGGCCAAGGGACAGATCCCGCACCAGTTCGCCTCGTAAGTCCCGACGCTAGCAATAGCGTCACCTCCCAGCAAAAAGCCGCATTCGTGCGGCTTTTTTGTTTTCTGCGACCAGAAACGATCTCGTTTTTTGCGCAGCAATTGGAACGGATGCCCCTCAACCCCGTCCTTCATGCGTTAGTCTCTACCGGTAGCCGCCACAAACCACCGCAAGGACCACGATGCCTCACGCCACACCGCTGATCACGACCATCGTCGGCGGGCTTGTGCTTGCCTTCATCCTCGGCAGTCTCGCGAACAAGCTGAAGCTGCCGCCGCTGATCGGCTATCTCTGTGCCGGCATCCTTGCAGGTCCTTTCACCCCGGGTTTTGTCGCCGACCCCAAACTGGCTCCCGAGCTGGCCGAATTGGGAGTCATCTTGCTGATGTTCGGCGTCGGTCTGCACTTTTCGATGAAGGACCTGCTGGCGGTGAAAAACATCGCCATTCCTGGCGCCGTCGTACAGATCGGCATTGCGACACTGATGGGCATGGGGCTGGCGGCGCTGTTCGACTGGACCTTTGGCGCCGGTTTCGTATTCGGTCTGGCGCTCTCCGTTGCCAGTACCGTGGTGCTATTGAAAGCACTGGAGGAGCGCGATCTGCTGGAGACGCCGGAAGGCCGGATCGCCGTCGGCTGGCTGATTGTCGAGGACCTGGCCATGGTACTGGCGTTGGTGCTGCTGCCGGCACTGGCCGGCCTGCTCGGCGACCAGAAAGGCAGCCTCGATGCCGCCGCGCTCAGCATCACCCTGCTGATCACCCTGGGGAAGGTCGTCGCCTTTGTGGCCTTCATGCTGATCATCGGTCGCCGCTTCATCCCATGGATGCTTGAACGCATCGTCTGGACCGGCAGCCGCGAGCTGTTCCGGCTTGGCGTCCTCGCCACCGCGCTCGGCGTCGCATACGGCGCATCGCAACTCTTTGGCGTATCGTTCGCGCTCGGCGCCTTCTTCGCCGGCATGGTGCTGGCTGAATCCGAGTTCAGCCAGCGCGCCGCCGAAGAGTCGCTGCCGCTGCGCGATGCGTTCGCCGTGCTGTTCTTCGTCTCGGTCGGCATGCTGCTCGACCCGCGCATCCTGATCGAGCATCCGCTGGCGGTGCTGGGCACCGTCGCCGTCATCGTCATCGGCAAGTCGCTGGCGGCGCTCGGCATCGTCATGGCGTTCCGCCACGACCTCAAGACCGCGCTGACCATTTCGGCAAGCCTGGCACAGATCGGCGAGTTCTCCTTCATCCTCGCCGGCCTCGGCGTCACGCTCGGGCTGTTACCGCCCCTCGGTCACGCCCTGGTCATCGCGGGCGCAATTCTCTCCATCCTGCTCAATCCACTGGTGTTTTCGCTCCTGGACCGGTATCGGCCCACCGAGCCCGCCTGATCATTGGGACACGCACGGGGCCGCAATCGCGGCCCCTTTTCATGGTCAATCCGCGCGACAGACCTGTGTCTTGCAATATACCCCCTAGGGGCATAATATACCCCCATACCCTATTAAGTTCGGAGCGGCGATGAACACCGAGATCAGCTTGCCGATCAGCGGCATGAGTTGCGCAGCCTGCGCCACGCGCATTGAAAAAGTCCTCAACCGGCTTGAAGGCGTCAGTGCGAGCGTCAATTTCGCCAACGAAACCGCGCAAATCACACTCGATGGGACAGCCGGCATTCCCGAGGTGGTCGGCGCGATCGCCAAGGCCGGCTACACGGTGCCCGAAACAACGCTGACGCTGGCCATCGACGGCATGACCTGCGCCGCCTGCGCCATGCGCATCGAAAAGGTACTGAACCGCGCCGCCGGTGTCAGCGCCAGCGTCAACTTCGCCACGGAGACCGCAACGTTGCGCTATCCGGGCGGCCAGTACAGCGCTGACGCCGCCATTGCCGCGGTTCGCAAGGCGGGCTACGGTGCGCGTATTCAACAGCAAGATACCCCCCTGCCCCATGACGACGCTGCACTGCGTCGCAGCTGGTGGGCTTTTGGCGCTGCCGCGCTGCTGACGCTGCCGCTGATGGCCGAGATGGGCGCAATGCTGCAAGGCAGCCACGAACTGATTCCCCGCACGTGGCAGCTCGTGTTCGCCACACTGGTGCAGTTCACCGTCGGCCTGCGCTTTTACCGTGGCGCCTGGCATGCGTTGCGCGGCGGCAGCGCCAATATGGACGTGCTCGTCGCCCTCGGCACGACAATGGCGTGGGGCTACAGCACCGTGGTCACACTGGCGGGTTGGCACGACGCCCACGTGTACTTCGAAGCGGGCGCCGCCGTGATCACGCTGGTGCTGCTCGGCAAGCTGCTCGAAGCCCGCGCCAAGGGCCGCACCGCCGGCGCGATCGCCGAGCTGTTGGCGCTGCAGCCGAAAACTGCCCGCGTCGAACGCAATGGCCAGTTGCTCGACGTCGCCGTCGGCGAGCTCGTGGTCGGCGACATCGTCATCGTTCGCCAGGGCGAACCGCTGCCGGTCGACGGCCAGGTCGAAGATGGCAACGCCGCGATCGACGAAGCCATGCTGTCCGGCGAATCGGCGCCGGTGTCCAAGGCCGCAGGCGACCACGTTTACGCTGGCACCCGCAACCTCGAAGGCATGTTGCGCATCCGCGCCAGCGCAACCGGCGGTGCAACACAGCTCGCCGACATCGTCCGGCTGGTGGCGCAGGCGCAGGGTTCGAAAGCACCGATCCAGCAGCTCGCCGACAAAATCTCTGCGATCTTTGTCCCGGTCGTTGTCGCCATTGCCGTCGTCACCTTCTTCGCCACCGCATGGTGGACCGGCAGCTGGGTCACCGCCTTGATGCATGCCGTCGCGGTACTGGTGATCGCCTGCCCGTGCGCGCTGGGCCTGGCGACGCCGACGGCGGTAATGGTCGGCGTCGGCCTCGGTGCCAAGCGCGGCATCCTGTTCCGCAACGCCGAAGCGCTGCAGCGCGCCCGCGAGGTCAATCTGCTCGTCGTCGACAAGACCGGCACGCTGACCGAAGGCAAGCCCGCCGTGACCGATGTAATGACGCAAAACGGCTTTGATCTGAATACCGTGATGCAGCTGGCCGCCAGCGCCGAAGCCGGCTCCGAGCACCCGCTGGCCCGCGCGGTGCTCGCCCATGGCGAGGCGCTTGGCATCGGTCGCTTGCCGGTCGAGGACTTCATCGCCACACCGGGGCACGGCGTCGGCGCGCGCATCGCCGGGCGCAGGGTGCGCGTCGGCGTGCCGCACTGGGCGTTGCCAAGCCCCGATTTGCACCACGCACAGGCGATGCAACAGCGAGGCCAAACGGTGATCGCCGTGGTGGTCGACGACGTTCCAGCCGGGCTGATCGGCATCGTCGATACCGTCCGGCCAACGTCGAAAGTTGCCGTCGCCCAGCTACAGCAGTCCGGCATCGAAGTCGTGATGCTCTCTGGCGACAACGAAGCCGTCGCCGCCAGCGTCGCCGCCTCGCTTGGCATCCACCGCTACCGTGCCGGCGTGAAACCGGTGGACAAGGCCGAAGCGGTGCAGGCATTCCGTGCCGAGGGTCGCGTCGTCGCCATGGCCGGCGACGGCGTCAACGATGCCCCGGCACTGGCCGCCGCCGACGTGAGTTTTGCAATGCGCACCGGTGCCGACGCCGCGATCGAGGCCGCCGACATCACGCTGATGCACAGCGATCTGGCGCATATCGCCGATGCGCTGAGCCTGTCGCGCGCGACGATGCGCAAGATCCGCCAGAACCTGTTCTTTGCGTTCGCCTACAACGTGCTCGGCATTCCGCTCGCCGCCTTCGGCCTGCTCAGCCCGGTGATCGCCGGCGCCGCGATGGCGGCCAGCTCGGTCTCGGTCGTCAGCAACGCGCTACTGCTCAAGCGCTGGCGCCGTTAGGCGGTTGCGCATTCTCTCGGGACCGCTTCATGCCCGTACGATGCGCGAAACACGGCAAGGGGGCGACCCTCGGGTCGTCCTCACCCGCCAGACCTACACCCCGATTTCTGCGCTGCGGACGAGCACAACCAGCATCGGCTCTCGCCCACCGGCGTTTCATCAGGTTTAATCACTGCCCAACAGGAGAAACACCATGGAACACATCGAAATCCGCATCGACGGCATGAGCTGCGGCGGCTGCGTCGCATCGGTCACCCGCGCGGTACAGGCGGTTGAAGGCGTGAAGGCGGTCAACGTCTCACTGGCCCCGTCGCTGGCCAAGGTCGACTTCGACGGCGCAGACACCGATGCGGCCGAAATCGAACGCGCAATCGAGGATGCCGGTTATGACATCGTCCGCTGATTGCTGCGCCGGTGATCACGACGCGGGCGACGAGCGCCGGGTCGAGCGCGGCAACAAGGATGCGCTGACCAAGCGCCTGAACCGGATCGAAGGCCAGGTGCGCGGCATCAACAAGATGGTGCAGGAGGATCGCTACTGCATCGACATCCTGACGCAGATCGCCGCGGCCAAATCGGCACTCGATAGCCTGGGCATGCAATTGCTCGAGGCGCATGCGCGTGGCTGCGTGGCCGATGCGATTGCAGCCGGCGATGGCGCCGCTGCAATCGACGAACTGATGACGGTGCTGCGCAAGCTCGGCTAACGCGCCGTGCGAAGTCAGGCCGCGGCGTTGTCCGCCGCCAGCAGGGCCGCCAGGCGCGCAATTCCCTCGTCGATTTGCGCGACATTGGCGTGGCTGAAGTTGAGCCGCAGAAAACTCGCGTCGGCGCCGCTCGGGAAAAAGGGTTCACCCGGCATGACAGCGATGCCGGCATCGAGTGCGCGGCGCATCAGCGCCATCGTGTCGCACGGCTGAGCCAGCCTCAGCCAGAAAAACAGCCCGCCCGCCGGCAGCTGCCAATGCGCGCGGTCACCCAGATTGCGTTGCAAGGCGGCCGCCATCGCATCACGCCGTTCGCGGTACAGCGGCAGCACCGACGCGACGTGCCGTTCGAGCTCACCGCGCGCCAGCAGGTCGGCAATCAGCGTCTGGCTGACACGGTTGCTGTGCAGATCGGCGGCCTGCTTCAGCCGGGTCAACGGTGCGACGAGATCCGGATGGACGATCAGGAAACCAAGCCGCAGGCCGGGCGCCAGCGTTTTCGAGAACGAGCCCTGATAGACCCAACGCGCGCTTTTCAGTCGGCCGGCGATCGGTTGCGGCGCGTCGCCGTCATACGCCAGCGCACGATACGGGTCGTCCTCGAACAGCAGCACCTCATGCCGGTCGAGCGCGGCGGCAACGGCATCGCGTTCGGCATCGCTGTAGCAGTAGCCCGACGGATTCTGGAAAGTCGGGGTCAGATAGGCCATGCGGACATCGGGCAAGGTGCGCTCGAATCCAGCCAGATCGGCGCCCTCCGGGCCAACGGAAACCGGGCAGAAACGCGCGCTGAACAGCTTGAACGACTGCAGGGCGGCCAGATACGCCGGCGCCTCGGTCAGCACCGGCGTGCCTTCGTCGATCATCAGCTTGCTGACGAGATCGATGCCTTGTTGCGAGCCATTGACGATCAGCACCTGCGCCGGGGTGCAGGCAATCCCGAGCACATTGCCCAGCCGGGCCACTTCGGCGCGCAACGCCGGCTCGCCTTCGGTCTCGCCATATTGCCAGGCATCGGCGAGCAGGCCGGCATCGAGCCTGTCTGGGCGGTACAGCGCTTCTTCGGCCGGCAGGCCGCCGGCAAACGACACCATGCCGGGACGCTTGGTCGCAGCGAGGATGTCACGAACAAGGGAGGAACTGAGCTGATCGATACGGCGGGCAAACATCGGGCGTACTCCTAAGCAACGCGGATGGAAAACCGGCAGTCGCCGGCGGAGGATTGCGTTGCGTGGTACGCGCCGCGGGGCGATGCGCTGCCCATGATCGAGTGAATCATGGCGTTGGCAATGCGCCGCTATATAAGCCAAAATTATTGACCTATTATGGATTTAATCCTGCCCCGTTCAAGCGAGCACGTCAATATGACCGGTACTCCGTTCGACGAAACACAGCTCAACAGCGCCTGGGAACTGATGTTCTACGGGTTTCGCGCCTTGACCGCCCCGCCCGACTCGCTGCTCGCCGCGCGCGGCTGGAGCCGCGTCCACCATCGCATCCTGTACTTCGTCGCCCGCACACCGGGGCAGACCGTCGGCGAGCTATTGCAACGGCTCGGCGTCACCAAGCAGGCATTGAATGCGCCGCTCAAGGCCTTGCAGCAGGCTGGCCTCGTTTCCGTCGCCATCTGCAACGATGACCGCCGCGCCCGGCGCCTGCACCTCACCGCAGCCGGCCAGACGCTCGAGGCCTCGCTCACCGGCGTGCAGCACGAGTTGCTGGCCAAGGTGTTCGAACGCGCCGGGGCATCGGCGTTCGAAGGCTGGTGCAAGGTGATGGACGAATTGGCGACCTGCGAGTCGCGCCAATCTTGATCAAGCGCAGGGTATGCCGGTGACGATGCCCTAGGATGGAAGGCATCTACCTTAGCCAATCTTCGCCATGACTGACCTGACCTGCCATTTTCTCGGCCAGCCCTTGGCCAATCCATTGATGAATGCATCGGGCGTCTGCTGCCGCACCGTCGCCGAGCTCGATACGCTGGCCGCCAGCGCCGCCGCGGCGATGGTCACCAAAAGCTGCACGCTCGAACCGCGCACCGGCAATCCCGAGCCACGCTACCGCAGCCTGCCGCTGGGCAGCATCAACTCGATGGGGCTACCCAACGAGGGCTATCGCTATTACCTCGATTACGCCGAGCGTTTCGATCACGAACGCAAGCTGCTGTTCCTGTCGATTTCGGGACTGACGCTCGACGACAACGTCGAAATGATCGCGGCGATCCGCGAGGCGGTGAACCCGGCGCTGCTCGAGATCAATCTGTCGTGCCCGAACGTACCGGGCAAACCGCAGACCGGTTACGATTTCGAGGCGATGGACGAGCTGCTCGACGAAGTCAACGACGCTTACAAGCGCCCGTTCGGCGTCAAGCTGCCGCCCTACTTCGACATTTCGCATTTCGATGCTGCGGCCGAGGTGCTGAACCGCTACCCGCGGCTCGCCTTCGTCACCTGCATCAATTCGATCGGCAACGGCCTGTTCATCGACGCGGAAACCGAATCGGTCGTGATCAAGCCCAAGGACGGTTTCGGCGGTCTGGGCGGCGCCTACGTGCTGCCGACTGCACTGGCCAACGTCAACGCCTTCTACCGTCGTTGCCCGGACAAGCAGATCATCGGCTGCGGCGGCGTACAAAGCGGCACCGAAGCCTTCCTGCACCTGCTCGCCGGTGCCAGTCTGGTGCAGATCGGCACCGCACTGTACGAGGAAGGCCCGGCAGTGTTCGAGCGCGTGCTCGGCGAACTCGCTGCGATCATGGCGAGCAAGGGCTACGCGTCAGTCGATGAATTCCGCGGCAGGCTCAAGACGTTGTAAGCCCCCTCGCCACACAGCAATAAAGCCGCATCCGCGGCTTTATTGTTTTTCCGGCTTCAGACAGCGCGTGGCGCGAACATGATGATCGCCATGCCAGCGAGCGATACCGCCACGCCGAGCACATCCCACGGCGTTGGCCGGATGCCATCGACGGCCCACAGCCAGCCGAGCGCAACGGTGATGTAGACACCGCCATACGCCGCGTAAACGCGCCCTGCCGCGCTCGGATGCAGCGTCAGCAGCCAGGCGAACAACACCAGGCTCGCCGCCCCAAGTGGCAGCCACCATGCCGACAGACCATGCCGCAGCCACAGATACGGGATGTAGCAGCCGATGATTTCGGCCAGCGCGGTCAGCACGAACAGGCCGACGGTCTGCAACACGCCCATGCCGTATCGCCTAGTAGCTGACCGGCACAGGTTCGAGCCCGCGCCACAGATACCACGTCGCGACCGAGCGCCACGGCGCCCAACGCTGCGCCAGCGCCCGGACTTCGGCACGTGGCCGGCGCTCGTCAGCGTGGTAATAACGCGCCACGGCCTTGATCAGGCCGATATCGTCGAGCGGCAACACGTCGGGGCGCAGCAGGTGGAACATCAGGAACATCTCGGCGGTCCAGCGGCCGATACCGCGGATCGACGTCAGTTCGGCGATCACCGCCTCGTCGTCCATCGCCTCGAGCCGATCGGACGCCAGCTTGCCATCGGCGTGGTGGCGCGCCAGATCCTGCAGGTATTCGACCTTGCGTTGCGACAGGCCGCAAGCGCGCAAATCGTCGACCGCTGCGGCCAGTACGCGGTCGCTACGGACCTCGCCCACGCAGGCGTCGAAGCGCCGCCAGATCGAATCGGCGGCCTTGACCGAGATCTGCTGGCCGACGATGGATCGGCACAGCGTGACGAACACGTCACCACGACCCTCAAGGCTGATGCCCGGATAGGACGCAATCAGTTGCCCCAGCACCGGGTCGGCAGCCGACAAGGCCGTGCAGGCATCGTCCCAGTAGGCTGGCCGTCCGCTGGTGCCGCCCATTTCAGTGTCCGGCGACCGTCATCTTGCCGACCAGGATCGACCCGACACGGCGGCTGCTCGACGCCTGCCAGTCGTCGCCGATGCCGACAATGCCCTTGAAGATGTCGCGCAGATTGCCGGCGACGGTGATTTCCTCGACCGGATGGCTGATCTTGCCGTTCTCGACCCAGAAACCGGCCGCACCGCGCGAATAATCGCCGGTGACCAGATTGATGCCGTGGCCAAGCAACTCGGTGACCAGCAAACCAGTCCCCAGCTCAGCCAGCAGCGCGTCGAAATTTGCCGTAGCGCTGACCAGCAGGTTGTGCGCGCCGCCGGCATTGCCGGTGCTTTCCATGCCGAGCTTGCGGGCACTGTAGCTGCCAAGGAAATAACCGTTCTGAACGCCGGCAGTGACCAACTCACGCCGCGTCGTCGCCACGCCCTCGGCATCGAAGGCGCCGCTGGCGAGACCACGAATCAGGAAAGGATCCTCGACGATCTCGACCACCGGTGAAAAGACCCGCGCACCGAGACTGTCGTTCAGGAAGCTGGTCTTGCGGTACAGGCTGCCGCCGCTCACCGCCGACACCCAGTGGCTGATCAGCGACGATGCCACCGGCGCCTCGAACAGCACCGGATATTCACCAGTCTTGACGCGACGACCGCCGAGCCGGCGCACCGCGCGCTCGCCGGCCTTGCGGCCCACTGCTTCGGCATCGTCGAGATCGCCGGCAGCGCGTGCGGCGGTATACCAGTAGTCGCGCTGCATCCCCGATCCGTCCTCGGCAATCAGCGCCGCCGAGATGCCATGGCGGGTCGATTCACCCAGGCCGGAAAAGCCGGCCGAGTTGGCATAGACCCAACGTGATGCCGATGTCGACACGCTGGCGCCTTCGGAGTTGCCGATACGCGTGTCGACGGCACGGCCGGCGGCTTCGCAGCGCTGCGCCAGTTCGATGGCCTGCTCGACCGGCAGGGGCCACGGATGATAGACGTCGAGATCGGGGAAGACCGTGGCAAAGCGCGCCGGATCTGCCAGCCCGGCGCAGGGGTCCTCGGCCGTGTAACGCGCGATCGCCAGCGCGGCCTTGACCGTATCTGCCAGCGCTGCCGGTGAAAAATCGGACGTGCTCGCATGGCCCTTGCACTGGCCCAGATAAACGGTAACGCCGACGCCCTTATCGCGGTTGTACTCGATGGTTTCCACTTCGGCCAACCGCACCGAAACGTTCTGGCCAAGTCCTTCGGAGGCATCAACTTCGCACGCCGTCGCGCCCTGCCGACGCGCTTCGTCGAGCACGGTCGCGGCAAGATCGCCAAGCTGTTCTGGGCTGAAGCTGAATTCGGACATCGGACATCCTTGAAATAGGTCAACAAGAGGGGCTGGCAAAACCCGGCGCAGCTGCGCTGGCAGGGCATGCGAGACACAGTCAATACACAGGGTACGGCAAGTGCACACGGCGCAGCCAGCAGGGTTTTGCTTCCCCTCCCGGCCGGGCGGCACAAGTGTACGCCGGAGAACCCCGGCGGGTTTGGTATCATTATGCTTTTGCTCCACGCTCCCCGCCATGGCTCGACATCAAGATCCCCTCCCCCACGACGACGACGTCGAAATCGTCAGCAAGAGCCAGATGAAGCGCGACATGAACGCGCTGCAAGATCTTGGCGAAGCGCTGATTCCGCTCGATCGCAAGCATCTGGCCGGCCTTGGACTGCCAGAAAGCCTGTTCAATGCGCTGATCGAAGCCAAACGGCTGACCGCTAACGGCGCCGTTGCACGCCACAAGCAGTACATCGGCAAGCTGATGCGCCACGTCGACCCGGCACCGATCCAGGCACTGCTCGACTCGCTCGCCGGCAACTCCGATCGCCACAACGCCTGGCTGCATCAGCTCGAGCGCCAACGTGACAAGCTGCTCGCCGACCCGAAAGCCACCGAAGCACTGATCAACGACCATCCGGACCTCGACGTCCAGCAGCTGCGTCAACTGATCCGCAATGCGCTGAAGGAACGCGAGCAGCAAAAACCGCCCAAGGCGTTCCGCGAACTGTTCCAGCTCTTGAAGACACTCTATCCGGAGCCCCCTCTGATCGATCCGCGCGAGGAAAAGTGATGACGTTGCCAGCCCAGTTGCCGGGGCGCTTTGATGCCCTGTTCTTTGACATGGACGGCACGCTGATCGATTCGACGCCTTGCGTCGAGCGGATCTGGCGCAATTGGGCCGGTGAGCACGATATCGACGCCGACCATCTGATCGCCAATATGCACGGTGTGCGCGGCGTCGACGTCATCAGCCGCTTTGCGCCGAATGCCGACCTGCAAACCGAATTCGACAAGCTGTTGCAGCGCGAGCTGACCGACATGGACGGCACGATTGCCATCACCGGCATTGCCGAGCGTCTTGCCGAACTGCGGGGCGTGCGCGTCGCCATCGTCACCTCGGCACCGCGGCCGCTGGCGCAATCCAAGCTCGAATACTGCGGGCTGACCCCGCCGGACTTCATGGTCTGCGCCGAGGACATCGCCAACGGCAAGCCGTCACCGGATCCCTATCTTGCCGGTGCCAGCCATTTCGGCGTCGAGCCAACTCGCAGCCTCGCTTTCGAGGACGCACCGAACGGCGTTCGTTCGGCCAAGGCCGCCGGCATGACGGTGATTGCGCTGACGACCTCGCACACTGCCGAAGAACTGGCCGAAGCCGACCTGCTGATCCGCGACTGGCATGATCTGCGCTTTCAGGCCGAGGCCGATGGCAGCGTCACCGTGTCGAAGAACGCATGAGCACGGCACTGAAAATCGGCCTGGTCTCGGTGTCGGACCGCGCCTCGACCGGCGTCTATGACGACAAGGGCATTCCGGCACTGAGCGACTGGCTCACCGCCGCACTGATGTCGCCGTTCGAACTCGTGACCCGGCTGATTCCGGACGAACAAGCGCAGATCGAGGCGGCGTTGTGCGAGCTGGTCGACATCGCAGGTTGCCAGTTGGTGCTGACCACCGGCGGCACCGGCCCGGCGCTGCGCGACGTCACCCCCGATGCAACGCTGGCTGTCGCCGACCGGACCATGCCTGGCTTCGGCGAACAGATGCGCCAAGTCAGTCTGCACTACGTGCCGACCGCGATTCTCAGCCGTCAGGTGGGGGTGATCCGCAAGCAATCGCTGATTCTCAACCTGCCCGGCCAGCCGAAATCGATCAAGGAAACGCTTGAGGGCGTTCGCGACGCCGACGGCAAGGTCATCGTTCACGGTGTGTTCGCCTCGGTGCCTTACTGCATTCAGCTGCTCGACGGCCCGTATATCGACACCGATCCCGCCATTGTTGCCGCTTTCCGGCCGAAATCGGCCATCAAGCCCAAGGAAGCTTCATGAGCGAACTGCTCCCCTGCGTCGAACTGGAAACCGCCCCCCATCCGCAGGCCAGTGTGATCTGGCTGCACGGCCTCGGCGCCGACGGCAACGATTTCGTGCCGATCGTGCCCGAGCTGGGCCTGCCGGACGGACTCGCGGTGCGCTTCCTGTTCCCGCATGCGCCTTATATGCCCATCACCTGCAACAACGGCTATGTGATGCGCGCGTGGTACGACATCATCCACTTCGACAGCATCAGCCGTCATGCCGACATCGACGGCGTCCTCGCCTCGGTCGAACAGATCCGCGCACTGATCTCGGCAGAGAACGCACGCGGCGTGCCGAGCGAACGCATCATCCTCGCCGGTTTTTCGCAAGGCGGTGCGATTGCTTACACCGCCGGCCTGACAAACGCCGAACCACTCGCCGGCATTATTGCGTTGTCGACCTATTTGCCGGCGCCACAGCTCATCGACGCGGCCAGCACCCAGATCAACCGCCATACGCCGGTGTTTGCCGCCCATGGCAGCCACGATCCGGTGGTGCCGGTCGCCCTTGGCGAAGCGGCGGCTCAATGCGTCAGCGCGCTCGGCAACCCAGCCAGCTGGCAGACTTGGCCCATGCAGCACTCGGTCTGCCCGCCGGAAATTCAGGCAATCGGTCAGTTCATCTCCCAGCGACTGGGCTGAACAAAGACAAACGGCGCCTCTCGGCGCCGTTTGTCTTTGCGAAAAGAACCGTGGCTCAGTCTTGCTGCTTGACCACCTGCACACTCGCCCAGACCCAGTCCGCACCTTTTTCAATCACCGCCCCCAGCTTGACCGTAAACCCCCGGTCGCGCGCCTTGACGCTGTAAAGGCGGTTGCTGGCGTACTCGGACGCGTGCAGCATCAAGGTGTTGATACTGTTGCCCCCTTGCAAATGCGGGATGTACAGGCCAACACGCAGCATTGGAAACTCGGTGCTGTGGAACGCCACGTCCGACAGGTTGATCTGCGCATTCTCGTCGTCCTCGGCCTTGACGCTGACCGCGACCGGCGTCGCGGAGAGAATTTGAATCCCTGCGGACAATTGCTCGTCACGCAGGCGATTGAGCCGCCGGACAATGCAGACCCGCCAGTTGTCGTTCTCGCCAGTCCGCATCCCGATCAAGGCACCCGGACGAATCCATTCGTTCTCGGCCGCATGCAACATCGCGCCGAAGCCCCCTTCGGATTCATTCTCGATGACCCAGGTCGTACTACTGACCTGCTGCTTGGGTTTCGGCTGCACCGTGGTCGGATTCGCCGACTGCTTTGACCGTGTTCGCTCAGACACGAAACCGTACAGCCGCATGTCCATGATTTCGTCGTAATCGACTTCGGTCTTGCTCTCGACCGGCTGACGGCTGAATTTATCGTTGTCGTTACGGACCATGGCGCACAGCTTGCTCAAGCCCTGCACCACCTCGGCGGTCTTGCTCACCGTCTGGCGCGCACTGCGGCTTATCTGAGTGTTGCGCAGCATCGACGCCCAAGCGGCCTCGATCAGCCGCAGCAAATCGCTGCACGCGGGCTGCCGGCAGTCCTCGCCAAGCCCAAGCGACGGGGCTGATGCCCCCTGCTCCAGCTTGCGTTGCGTTTCCTGCAGTTCGTGGATCAGGTCGAACAAGCCCCAGTAGCGGAATGGCTCCTCGCTCTGGTCTTCCTTCACGCGCCTTGGCCCACCGTCCTCCTGCAAGTTGACGCACAGGTGATGCCGGTCGGCATAAAACTTGCGCGACAACTGAATCAGTTTGCTCCAGCGATCCAGCCACTGATCGGCCCAATCGAGCTGCCTTACCGTCAGGTTATGGCTCGACAGCGTCGCCAGCATCAATAGCTGCAGATACTCATCGGCACAGGACGTCACGTCATCGGAATGACCGGGGTACAACGGAAACGGGTTGCTGTCGAAACCATCGATTTCCGACAGCCGATACAGCTGGTTCGCCTGGGTCCAGAGCTTCGACGGCAGGCGCTCATAACGGAAGTGGTGCCATTTGGCCTGAATGCCGAGATAGTGCAGGCTTCGCGCCAGCACTTGCGGCATCAAGGCTTCGATCCGTGCCTTGGCTTCCGGCTCGGGATCGGCTTTGACGAACCGCTGGTACAAATCCACCATGGCCTGCGCGTATTCAACCACCTCGCGCCACAGCTGGCGCTCCAGCTCCTTCGGCATGCGGGGATTGGCGACATACTGGCAGCACAAGGCTTCGTAGCTGGGCTGCGCGGCAGCGTCGATCAACAAGGCCGCTTCAAGCGCATCCGGCGTTGGCAGCTTGCGGTCGGTCAGAAAACCCTGCGCCAGCGCCAGCACCTTGGCGCGTTGCGTAGCGGGCGCATCGTGGTCCAGTTCACGGCACCATGCGGTCGCCAGCTTGGCGCCGGCAAAGGGCGATGCATCTCGCTTCAGGAGTCGATTCAGTAGTTCACGCATACACAGATCTGCTGGCTAACGACGATCATTCGGTCTCGGCTTTAAACGATTCCAGCTCAAGCCAAGCCCGAGCTTCATCCACCTCGTCGAACACCTCCACTTCGGCATCGGAGAGGATATTGTTGACCCAGGCCGACCACGTAACCCATTGATCGTTAGAAACAATGGCGACCCGGCCGAAATCGCGCCGATGCTTGCGCGCAAAACGGACCTCCTCGACAGCCATGTCGATGGTGTAGCCGAGCATGCCGGAAAGGTCGAACAGCAGATTGGCCGAGCCATGAAAACGCAGCTCGTACAGCACGCTGTCTTCGAACTCCTTGAAGTCATGAACGGTGAACTCGTTCAGCACGGCAACGTAGATGTAGTGGGCTTCGTGCGAGATGGTGATCATGTCTACTCCTCGGTCCAGCATTCACTTGCAGCATAGCGTATCCGCCCAGCGCAACCGATGGCGGGACGTTGTCGAGCGTGGGTCGTTGCGTCGATCCGACACCATTCCCACGTCACCATGCTGCAGCGCAAACCCGCCAAGCAAGCACGCCAAGCAAGCACGCCTTCCCTGGCACGGGATGACGCGCAATCAGGCCGATCAGACGGCGCGGCGAGCGGCCAGCATCAGCGTCTTCATCTCCCGCACAGCCTCCTTGAGGCCGACAAACACGGCATGACCGATGATCGCGTGGCCGATATTCAGTTCGCGAATCTGCGGAATCGCCGCAATGGCCTGGACGTTGTGGTAATGCAACCCATGACCGGCATTGACGATCAAGCCCAGCGATGCACCGTATTCGGCCGCTTCGCGCACCCGCGCCAGTTCGGCATCGCGCTCCGCCGGTGTGTGGGCATCGGCATAGCGCCCGGTATGGATTTCGATCACCGGCGCGCCCAGTTCGTGTGCCAGCTTGATCTGTTCGAGATCGGGATCGATGAAGATCGACACTCGCATGCCGGCATCAAGCAGCGTGCGCGTGTAATCGCCGGTCTGATTGGCAAAGCGTTTGACGTCCAGCCCGCCCTCGGTCGTCACTTCTTCGCGCCGTTCCGGCACAAGACAAATATCCTGCGGTGCAATCGCCAGCGCGTGCTCGAGCATTTCGGTCGTCAGCGCCATTTCAAGGTTCATCTTGGTCTGGATGACGGCACGAATCAGCTTCACGTCTTCGTCGCGGATATGGCGACGATCTTCGCGCATATGCAGGGTGATCAGGTCGGCACCAGCCTGTTCGCACAATTGCGCGGCGAGCACCGGGCTCGGGTAGGTCGTACCGCGCGCATTGCGCAGCGTTGCGACGTGATCGATGTTCACGCCCAGCTGGATATCGACTGCCATCTATGGTTCCCGTTCACGCCGGCAACAGGCCGGCAAAAAACGCAAAGTGTAGCGGCTACCGTGCTGCCTACGCTATAGCGTCTGCAGGTCGATGAGCAATTGCCGGGTGTGCAGCGGCGCGTCGGCCAGCAAGGGCGCGAACGCCAGACGCATCAGCAGCTTTGCCTGCGCCAGAACGCGTTCGTCGCCAAAGTCGCCCGCCTCGATCGCCAGCAGCGCGGCCGCATCGAATTGCATCGCATCGTGCCGCGCCGGCACCACGCCCAGGCCGGGATCGAAACCGTAGCGCTTTGTCGGCTGCAGTGGCGTGTCGTCCGCAAGACGGCCGAGCGCGGGTGCGTATCCCAGCGCCCGCAACAAGGTCAGCTCGAAACTGCGCAGTACCGGCTCGACCGCCGCCCGGTCGTTGGCGGCTCGACCCAGTTGGCGGATTGCATCGAAGTAAGCGCCAAACAGTGCCGGATACGCATCTTCGCGCGGCAGCAGCTTCATCAGCAGCTCGTTCAGATAGAAACCGCACAGCAACGGCAAGCCGCTCAACTGCGGCAAACCGCCCTGCCATTCGGCCGCATGCAGGGTCTTGACCTCGCCAGCACCGAACCATGCTAGCAGGAGCGGCTGGAAGGCCAGCAGGCTGCCGCGCAACTGCGAACCCGGCCGTTGCACGCCACGCGCAACGATCATCACCCGGCCCAGATCCCGGCTATAGACATCAAGCAGCCGGCTGGTCTCGCGATACGCATACTGATGCAAGATGAAAGCCGGCTGCGCATCGACGCGCGGAACGTCGCCGGCCGGCTTGCGCCGCGGTTTACGGGGAGATTTCTCAGCCATCGGAAACAGCCATCAGAAGCCAGCCTTAGTGAGACAGCAAGCCAAAACAGCTTGGCCCCGCCTGGCGCGCAGAAACCGGCATACCCTAAAAGTACATGAGGACGCCCGAAGGAAGCCCTTCGGTGTTCGGAGCAGCAGACGAGGCCAAAATGCGCGGGCGTAGCGGCCCAATGAGACAGGCTTTATTCGAAGCCGTACTGGCGCAGCAACCGGGTATCGTCGGCCCAGCCGCTCTTGACCTTGACCCAGACCTCCAGATACACCTTGCCGTCAAACAGCTTTTCCATGTCCTGGCGCGCCTCGGTGCCGATGCGCTTGAGCTTCTCGCCGTTCTTGCCGATCAGCATCGCCTTCTGGCTGTCACGGTCGACCAGCACCGCGGCATAAATGCGCTTGAGCGTGCGGCCGTCCTTCATTTCCTCTTCGTCGAATTTCTCGATTTCGACGGTGATCGCATACGGCAGTTCGTCACCCATCATCCGGAAGATCTTCTCGCGGATGATTTCAGCGGCCAGGAAGCGCTCGCTGCGATCGGTGACTTGGTCTTCTTCATACATCGGCGCCGAATGCGGCAGCAGCGGCTCGATCGCCTGAAGCAGCACGTCGAGCTTCTGCTTCTTCTGCGCCGAGATCGGCACGATGGCTGTGAAGTCGTGCTTCTGCGCCACCGATTCGATAAAGGGCAGTAGTGCAGCCTTGTCCTCGATCTCGTCGACCTTGTTGACGACCAGCAGCACAGCCTGATCCTTCGGCAACAGCTTCAGCACGTCCTCGTCCTGCGGCGTGAAGCGGCCAGCTTCAACGACGAACAGGATCGCATCGACGTCGGCCAGTGTCGTCGTCACGCTGCGGTTCATCGCCTGGTTCAGCGCATTGCGGTAACGCGTCTGAAAACCCGGGGTATCGACGAAGACGAACTGGGCCGTTTCATTGGTCAACACGCCGGTAATCCGGTGGCGCGTGGTTTGCGCCTTGCGCGAGGTGATGCTCACCTTCATGCCGATCAGATGGTTCATCAGCGTCGATTTGCCGACGTTCGGCCGGCCGATGATGGCGACAAAGCCGCAGCGATAGTCTTCGGCCGCCGATTCTTCCGGCAGCATCAATTCTTCAGTCATGGAATTCTCCGTGCAGGGCGCAGGGCCCTGCAGCTTAGAGGCGCTTGCCCGGGTGACGTTCCCGCAGCAGCGCCAGTGCCGCCGCAGCGGCTTGTTGTTCGGCATTGCGCCGGCTTGGACCTTCGGCGCGCGCTTCGACCTGCAAACCACGGACGAGGCACACCACCTCGAACAACTGGTTGGGCGACTCGCCTTCCTGACGGGCCAGCACATATTCGGGCAAGGGCTGGCGGCGCGCCTGCAGCCACTCCTGCAACCCGGTTTTCGGATCCTTCAACGCCTGCGCCGGATCGATTTTTGCGACCCTTGACGCAAACAGCATCGAAATCACCCGCTCGGCTTCGCTAAAGCCGCCATCGAACCAGATGGCACCGAAGATCGCTTCGAGCGCATCGGCCAGAATCGACGGCCGACGGTGGCCACCACTCTTGAGCTCACCTTCGCCCAGCGATAGATAGTCACCGAGCTGCATCTCGCTGGCCACGTCGGCCAGCGCCTCCTGGCGGACCAGGCTGGCGCGCAAGCGCGACAACTCGCCTTCGGTGAGCTGTGGAAACGCCAGATACAGCGTGCGGGCGATGACGGCGTTCAGGATGCCGTCGCCGACGAATTCCAGACGCTCATTGTGCGTCGATGAATAACTGCGATGCGTCAGCGCCTGCTTGAGGCGTTGCGGCTCCTGAAATGAATAACCGAGCACCTTCATCAGGCGCTCGGCAGGCAAAACAACAGACATTGAGGGTTTACTCGGCGCCGGAACCGGCTGCCTCCACGTTGAAATCAAACAATAGGCTGATGTTGGCGACGACCGGCACGACTTTTTCATAGCCGACGCTGATCGAGGTCTTGCCACCGGCCGGAACGATCTGCAGGTCCTTGCCCGAGACCGCCTTGATGTCGCTGATATTGGCGTGCTTGTCGAAGGATTCGCGGATCGCCGCCGGCGGCTGGGTCCCCTGATCCTTGGCAACGCTGGCGACGGCCTTTTTGACGTTGAAGTACTCGACATACGCCGGCACCACTTTGAAAAAGACCACGGCCGCCGCCGCGACAAAGCCCGCGATGATGATGAAGCCGAAAAAGGACAAACCGCGTTGCGTACGCATTGGTGAATCTCCCCGTTCTCGTCCGGTAGGCCGGATCACTGGATTTTGGTGCCGATGCGGCTCAGTTGCTTGAAGTTGAACCACACCAGGAACGCCTTGCCGACAATGTACTTGTCCGGCACGAAGCCCCAGTAGCGGCTGTCGGCACTGTGGTCGCGGTTGTCACCCATCATGAAATAGTAGCCGTCGGGCACCTTGCAGCTGAAGCCCTCGTCATCATAGCGGCAGTTTTCGCGGAACGGAAAATCACGCACTTCGGCGAGATTCACTTCCGGCACATCCATTTGCAGTGTGTTGTAGATGTGCTCGCCAAGCTTTTCGGTGTATTGCTGGTTGTCGATCAGGTACACGCCTTCGGTGTATTGCAGCTGCCCGGCCTCCTGCGTCGGCACCGGCTTGCCATTGACCGTCAACTTCTTGCCGCGATACTCGATCGTGTCGCCCGGCGTACCGATCACTCGCTTGATGTAGTCGATCGACGGCTTTTCCGGGTAGTTGAACACCATCACATCGCCCGGCTGAGGCTTGCCGACGTGCACGACCACATCGTTCAGGATCGGCATGCGGATACCGTAGGCAAACTTGTTCACCAGAATGAAGTCGCCGACGATCAATCCCGGACGCATCGAACTCGACGGAATCTGGTACGGCTCGACCAGGAACGAGCGCAGCAGGAAAACGGCGAGGATGACCGGAAAGAAACCCCGGCCGTACTCGACCCAATCCGAAGGCCGTGCTTCGCCGCGTTTTCTGGCGAGGACAAATTTGTCGATACCCCAGACCACGCCGGTCACCAGCACGAAGATCAACAGCGCCGCAGCGATCGAGAACAGCTGCACCAGCAGGATGAAGGCGCCGACGATGGCGGAAAGGAAACCGTATTGCACCAGTTGCGGCGGTTCGTTGTTCTTGCGTTCGTGCTTGGCGCCAAGGCCAATCAGCGCCGGGCCGAGAATGAGCAGAATGACGCCGATCACATACCAGTTCATGCAGTTTCCCTTGTTGCCTTGTTATTTGTCACTGACTTGCAGGATGGCGAGGAATGCCTCCTGCGGGATTTCCACGTTGCCGACCTGCTTCATGCGCTTCTTGCCCGCTTTCTGCTTCTCGAGCAGTTTCTTCTTACGGGTAATGTCGCCGCCGTAGCACTTGGCCAGCACGTCCTTGCGCATTGCCTTGACGTTTTCACGCGCGATGATGGTGCCACCGATCGCCGCCTGCACCGCCACGTCGTACATCTGGCGCGGAATCAGCTCGCGCATCTTGCTGACGAGTTCGCGACCGCGATAAACACTGGTGCTGCGGTGAACGATCAGGCTCAACGCATCGACCTTGTCACCGTTGACGAGCACATCGAGCTTGACCAGATCGGCCGCCAGGAATTCCTTGAACTCGTAATCGAGCGACGCGTAACCGCGCGACACCGATTTGAGCTTGTCGAAGAAGTCCATCACCACTTCGGCCATCGGCATGTCGTAGGTCAGCATGACCTGACGACCCATGTATTGCATATTGCGCTGCGCACCGCGCTTCTGATTGCACAGCGTCATCACCGCGCCAACATAGTCCTGCGGCACGAGGATGGTCGCCGTGATGATCGGCTCGCGGATTTCCTCGAACTTGGTCTGCTCGGGCAGTTTGGACGGGTTTTCGATGTGCGTGATGGTGCCGTCTTTGAGCACCAGCTCGTACACCACGGTCGGCGCCGTGGTGATGAGGTCCATGTCGAACTCGCGCTCCAGGCGTTCCTGGACGATTTCGAGGTGCAAGAGACCCAGGAAGCCGCAACGGAAACCAAAGCCCAGCGCCTGCGATACCTCGGGTTCGAACGCCAGTGCGGCGTCGTTGAGCTTGAGCTTGGTCAGCGAATCCCGCAGCGACTCGTAATCGTGCGATTCGATCGGATACAGACCCGCGAACACCTGCGACTTCACTTCCTTGAAACCCGGTAGCGGTGCGGCAGCCGGGGTCTTGGCGATGGTGATCGTATCGCCGACCTTGGCCGATGCCAGCTCCTTGATGCCGGCAATCACAAAGCCGACCTCGCCGGCGCGCAGCACATCGCGCTGCACCGATTTCGGCGTAAACACGCCGACCTGTTCGCACAGGTGCTGTGCCTTGGTCGACATGAAGAGAATTTTGTCTTTCGGACGAATTTCGCCGTCGACGACACGCACCAGCATCACCACGCCGACGTAGTTGTCAAACCACGAGTCGATGATCAGCGCCTTGAGCGGACCTTCCGGATTGCCCTTGGGCGGCGGGATCTTGCTGATCACCTCTTCCAGAATGTCCTCGATACCGATACCCGACTTGGCCGACGCGCGCACCGCATCGGCGGCTTCGATGCCGATGATGTCTTCGATTTCCTGCGCCACGCGCTCGGGTTCGGCCGCGGGCAGGTCGATCTTGTTCAGCACCGGGCGCACTTCGACGCCAAGTTCGATCGCGGTGTAGCAGTTGGCAACCGTCTGTGCCTCAACGCCTTGCGAGGCGTCGACGACCAGCAGCGCGCCTTCGCACGCCGACAGCGAACGGCTGACTTCGTAGCTGAAGTCAACGTGCCCCGGGGTGTCGATCAGGTTCAGATTGTAGACCTTGCCGTCGCGCGCCTTGTACTGCAACGCCGCCGTCTGGGCCTTGATGGTGATGCCGCGCTCTTTCTCGATATCCATCGAGTCGAGCACCTGGGCACTCATCTCGCGCATATCGAGACCGCCGCAGAACTGGATGAATCGGTCTGCCAGCGTCGATTTGCCGTGGTCGATGTGAGCGATGATGGAGAAATTGCGGATGTGATCCATAGAACCTGTTGTTACGAAAAAAGGGCACGCCGTGCGTGCCCTGTATCAGCCAATCGACTGATTTTACCGGATTTTCGCCCGCCAATCATCCAGCGCCTGCACATCGAGGCGATAGTGGCAGATTTCAGCCCCCTCCTCGGTCGCCAGCACCGGCACCAGTTCGCCATACAAGGCCTCGAGCGCGTCATTGTCGTCGATGTCGACCCACTCGACGACAAAGCCATGCTGCGCGGCCAAAGGCTGCAACTGGTCGCGCATGGTCAGGCACAGGCCGCAGTATTCGCGGCCGTACAGCTTGAGCAATGGCCTCACTTGGCCGGCGCCGTCATCGAAATGAAGATCGTCGCACCGTCGCGCATCACCCGCAGCGCCACCGACTCGCCCGACCTCACCGCGCTCAGCATCTGGCGCAGTTGCTGCATGCTGGTAATGTCGGTGCCGCCAACGCCAATGATCACGTCGCCACGCATCAGCCCGGCCTTGGCCGAAGCCCCGGTCGCGGACTGGATGGCCAGGCCGTACTTGAGCCCCAGCGCCTTCAATTGTTGCGGCGCCAGCTCACGCAAGACCAGACCGAAGCGCTGGCTGTCTTCCTGCTGCGCCGATCCGCCCTTGTATTCGCGCGCCTTGTTCGGCCCTTCGGCGCTGTCGAGCAGGCCGATGGTGACCGGCAATTCGCGCGCGGCGCGATCACGCCAGATGCCGATCTTGACCGTCGCCCCGGGTTTGGTTGCAGTGACGAAGCGTGGCAGATCACCGGTGTTGTTGATCGGCTGGCCGTTGTACTTGAGCACGACGTCACCCGGCTTCAGGCCTGCTTTGGCCGCCGGGCCATCCTTGTCGACCGACGACACCAGCGCACCATTGGTGTTCGGCAGGCCGAAGGTCTTGGCCAGATCTTCGTTCAGATCCTGCACCGCCACACCAATGCGGCCACGAGTCACCTTGCCGGTTGCCTTGAGTTCGTCGGCCACCTTCATGGCCACATCGATCGGAATCGAGAACGACAAGCCCATGTAGCCGCCCGAGCGGCTGTAGATCTGCGAATTGATGCCGACGACCTGGCCGTTCATATTGAACAGCGGACCACCCGAATTGCCCGGATTGATCGCGACGTCGGTCTGAATGAAAGGCACGAAGGTTTCATCCGGCAGGTTACGACCCTTGGCCGACACGATACCGGCGGTCACGCTGTTTTCCAGCCCGAACGGCGCACCGATGGCCACGACCCACTCACCGACCTTGAGGGCTTCGCTATCGCCGAGGTCGACCTTCGGCAGGCCGGCTGCGTCGACCTTGAGCAAGGCCACGTCGGTCCGCGCGTCCGAACCGATGACCTTGGCCTTGAACTCGCGCTTGTCGGTCAGCTTGACCTTGATTTCGTCCGCATCGGCGACGACATGGGCATTGGTCAGGATGTAACCGCTACCATCGATGATGAAACCCGAACCCAGCGACTGCACCTGACGTTCACGCGGCGCGCCCGGCTGTTGCGGCAGCGCGCCCGGCGGCACCGGGAAACCGAAGCGGCGGAACAGGTCCAGCACATCGTCATCGGCATTCCATTGCTGCTGCGCCGGTTCGCGCACCTTGCCGGTGGTCGAGATATTCACGACGGCCTTGCCTTCTTTTTCGACAAGTTGCGTGAAATCAGGCAGGCCGGATACCGCCGCCGCGTTTGCGGTACCGAAACCCAGCGTCAACACCCCGGCTGCAAGCCAGCGAGTCATCTTCATGGTCAATCACCCAGTATTTTGAGAATGAAACAGACACAACGTTGAAATGAAACAGCCTAATCGGCAGATGCGCAGCTGCGCGGCGGTGGCATTTGGCCATGGCGGGACACAATGACCGGACCCTGATCGGCAACGCGATGCCGCGTCAGCCGCAGCCACGCAAATGAGCCGCAAAAGCCGATCGCGGCGCCGGCCACTTCGGCCAGCGGCACGCCGGTGCCCACGAATCGGCCGATCAATGCACCGAGCAACATCGCCAACAGCGGGAGACCGTAAGCCCAGAAGGCCGACTGCAACAGCGTACGTTCTGCGACGGCCACTTTGACATACTCCCCTTCCTTGGCGCCAAGGGGATTATTAACGCGGTATTGCTGCTGCGCCTGACCGAACATGCGGCTGATCGCCACCGAGCGGCAGCCGGTCTGCGGATCGCAATTACCGCAAGGCGTATGCGGACGAATGACGACCCAGGCGTGCGATGCATCGGTCCGGACAACCTGTGCTTCGGTGTCAATCATCGCGACCAGGCGTTACTTGTCGCCGCCGCGCGGACTGAAGGCCTGACTGAAGGCCTGCACCGTGTCGGGGGGGACTTCGCCCAGCGCGGTGACCATATAGCCACCCGTCTGGCGTGAATAGAGACTGATGCCGTTCTGCTGCGTCAGCCCCTGCGGCATGCGTGGATCGATCGGCTCGATGAACACCGACACCGTTACCAGTCCGTCACCATAGAGATAATGCAGCACCGGCTTGTTTTTGCCCGGCAGATTGCGCTTGAGCTGGCGGAACAGTCTGAAGCCGGGCGGCAAATCGTTGATCTGCCAGTGCGGATCGGCGACCGGGGTTTGCGGCAATTGTTCAAGCACCACCGGCCGCACCGGATTCACCGGCTTGAGCAGGCGCTTGTCGAGCGCGCCACCGATATTGATCTGCGAGAACGAGAAGACTTCGGTGACTTCACGGCGCGCACCGTACATGACCGTCTTGAGCATCAAGCCGCTGCCTGTGTCGATCCAGTAGCGATGCGGGAAACGGTAACGGTCACGTGGCTCGAAATCATAGATGTCGGCATCCAGCCCGGCGACACGCTCACGGCCGATCTTGCGGATCTGGTAGTTGCCGAGCAACTCATCCGCCTGATCCGGAAACTGCCTTGGAAACATCTTCGAGGTGTGGCGCCGGTCCAGCGTGACCGGTCGGGCGTCGGGGGTGAACACGCTGATCAGGTCACCGTGGCGCAGATATTCGAGCTGCGGCCCATCCAGCGATTCGCGTCGCTCGACATCGGATCCGCCACCACCCTGGTGGAAGACCCGATAGCTCTGCATGAAGTTGTGCCGCTGCTGAATGTAGATGCCCTGAAAGGTCAGGGTCTTGGGCGCTTCGGTGACGCGATGGACGAGCTGATTGGCCTGTGCTTGGTCGAGCAGCTCACCCGGTGGTGCTGCAAGCGCGGAAAGCGAGGATCCTGCGAACAGCAGACTACCGGCAAAGAGCCACCCCTTCAGTTTCATCATTGACGTTTATCGTTGTGGAACTTGATAGGAAATCGAGACCATATCCTGGCCGGCGAAAGGGCTGCCCGCGTCTTCACGATGGGCAACCAGGTAATCATGGATGCGGTCGGCATCTACATTTGCAGTCGTCTCGTTGCTGGCCACCCGCTCGATCGCGGCCGGCGCACCGGGCAACGGTGCTGTCGCACCCATGCCGCCGGTGTAGGCCTGCCAGCTTGCAACGCCGACAAACGCGATGGAAGCGGCGGCCGAGAACGGCACGAGGGCACGCTTGAGGAAGGAGCGCTTGCGCTTCAGCGCATGCGGTGCGATCACCACCGGCTCGGCAGCCAAGCGCGCCGAGAAGCGCGTCATGAAATCGGGGGAAAGGATCGGATGATCGTGCATGGCATCACTGATCAGTTGCCAGTCTTGCAGATCCTGCGTCAGCTCGCCGTCGGCGCCCAACTGCCTCAGCACCGCGGCGCCGGCCGCAGTATCCAGCTCGCTGTCGATCAGCGCGGACAAATGCTCTTTCATATCGATTTCCTTCATTCGCGTTATGTCCTGAGCCTTTACCAGCGGCGGTCCTTGCCGACCGTTGCCAGAAGAGGCCGCAGTTTAGTCGCGATCGCTTCGCGCGCTCTGAAAATTCGCGAGCGAACCGTACCGATCGGACAATTCATCACGCTGGAGATCTCCTCGTACGACAGGCCTTCCATCTCGCGCAGCGTGATGGCGGTTCGCAACTCCTCAGGGAGCGCATCAACCGCCTCGTTCACCGTAGAGACAATCTGACGATTCGATAGTTCAGACTCTGGCGTATGAAAGTCCGGTATTTGTGCCGCGGCATCGAGGGTCTCGCCCTCCTCGTCCTCGTAATCCATCGCCAGCTGCGGGCGCCGGCCCATCGATGCGAGGTAGTTCTTCGCAGTATTGATCGCAATCCGGTAAAGCCAAGTGTAAAACGCCGATTCGCCCCGGAAGGACGGCAGGGCGCGATACGCCTTGATGAATGCCTCCTGTGCGACATCCTCGATTTCGGCCGGATCGCGAATCAGGCGCGACAGGAGACGGGCAATCCGGCGCTGATACTTGATCACCAGCAGCTCGAACGCCCGCTTGTCGCCGGCTTGTGCCCGGGCGACGAGTTCCGAGTCGAGTTCCCGTTCCGTCCGTTGTTCCAATGCGTACTCCGTGTTCGGCCTGCGCGCTGTTTAGCACAGTTGAATCGGCCAAGTGGGGACGATTCCACCCATTTCAAGCCATAAGGCGGCGGCGCGGCCGGATTGTGCCCGCGGCACCCCGGCCGTGCAAGCTGCAGCGGCGCCAAGCTCTGATGTAACATTTGCCGTTGATTCTGACTTTACGGCGTAAGTGACGATGCGGCAATTCGACGTACTGATTATTGGCAGCGGTCTGGGTGGCATGACCATCGCGCTGCACCTGGCCGACAAGCTCAAGGTCGGCCTCGTCACCAAGCGCGAACTGCGCGACGGCGGCAGTGGCTGGGCCCAGGGCGGTATTGCCGCGGTGCTCGACGATCAGGACAGCATCGAGCTGCACATCAAGGACACGCTGGTTGCCGGTGCCGGGCTGTGCGAAGCCGAATCGACCCGCTTCATCGTCGAGCATTCGAAAGAGGCGATCGACTGGCTGATCGCCATGGGCGTGCCGTTCACGCGCGATGAATCCGGCGAGACCAACTATCACGGCTACCACCTGACGCGAGAAGGCGGTCACAGCCACCGGCGCATCATCCACGCCGCCGACGCCACTGGCGCCGCGGTCGTCGACACGCTGGCGACCAAGGTTGCGGCCCATCCGAATATCACCGTGCTCGAACACCATATCGCGCTCGACCTGATCACCGACGCCAAGCTAGGCAAGAACGGCGGCGCCAATCGCTGCCACGGCGCCTACATCTACGATATCGACGCCGACCGCGTCGATACCGTGCTGGCGCAGCACACGGTGCTGGCCACCGGCGGTGCCGGCAAGGTCTACCTGTATACGACCAACCCGGACGTGGCGACCGGCGACGGCATCGCCATGGGTTGGCGCGCCGGTTGTAAGGTGGCGAACATGGAATTCATCCAGTTCCACCCTACTTGCCTCTATCACCCGCACGCCAAATCGTTTCTGATTACCGAAGCGGTGCGTGGCGAAGGCGGCATCCTGCGCCTGCCGGACGGCACCCGCTTCATGCCCAACCACGACGAGCGCGCCGAGCTGGCGCCACGTGACGTGGTCGCACGCGCCATCGACTTCGAGATGAAGAAAGGCGGTTTCGACTGCGTGTATCTGGACATCAGCTACAAGCCGTCGAAGTTCGTCAAAGAGCATTTCCCGAACATCTATCAGCGCTGCCTCGAACTCGGCATCGACATCACCAAGCAACCGATCCCGGTCGTGCCTGCCGCGCACTACACCTGCGGCGGTCTGGTCGTCGATCGCGCCGGCCGCACCGATGTCGACGGGCTGTATGGCGTCGGCGAAGTCAGCTATACCGGCCTGCACGGCGCCAACCGGCTCGCCAGCAATTCGCTGCTCGAATGCATGGTGATCGGCAAGGCCGCAGCCGAGGACATCCTCGCCGCGCCGAAGCATACCCAGCCGGCAGTAGCCGAATGGGACGAAAGCCGGGTGACCGATCCGGACGAAGAAGTCGTCATTGCCCACAACTGGGACGAGCTGCGTCGCTTCATGTGGGATTACGTCGGCATCGTCCGCACCAACAAGCGGCTCGAACGCGCCCAGCACCGGATCGAGCTGCTGCAGCATGAAATCAACGATTACTACAGCAACTTCCGCGTCTCGAACGACCTGATCGAGCTGCGCAACCTGGTTACCACCGCCGAGCTGATCGTCCGCTCGGCCTTGGCGCGCAAGGAAAGTCGCGGCCTGCATTACAGCCGGGATTACCCGGGCCTGCTCACCGAATCCAAGCCGACCGTACTCGTGCCCTGATGCTGACGACGCTCGCGATCGCCAATTACCGCTCGCTGCGCCAGCTGATCCTGCCGCTCGGGCGCCTGAACGTCATCACCGGCGCCAACGGCAGCGGCAAATCCAATCTGTACCGCGCACTGCGGCTGCTGGCCGAAACGGCGCAGGGCCGGGTGATTCCGTCGCTGGCACGCGAAGGCGGCCTGCCGTCGACGCTGTGGGCCGGGCCGGAAACGATTTCGCGCGCGATGCGCCGTGGCGAGGCCGTCGTACAAGGCACGGTACGCAACGAACCGGTCCATCTGCGGCTGGGCTTTGCCAGCGACGACTTCGGCTACGCGATCGACATCGGCATGCCCGAACCGGTGCCGAACACCCTGTTCGGCCTCGACCCCGAAATCAAGCGCGAATGCCTGTGGGCCGGGCCGATCCTGCGCCCGGCCGCCGTGCTGGCCGACCGTCACGGGCCGCTGGTGAAAGTACGCGACAACCGCGACTGGCGCGTACTGACCCGCAATATCGCCGGCTTCGACAGCATGATGCTGCAGTGCGCCGACCCGGTACTCGCGCCGGAAGTGCTGCGCTTGCGCGAACAGATGCGTTCGTGGCGCTTTTACGACCATTTCCGTACCGATGCCGACGCACCGGCTCGGCAGACGCAGATCGGCACGCGCACGCCGGTCCTGGGCCACGACGGTAGTGATCTTGCCGCGGCGTTGCAGACCATCATCGAGATCGGTGACGAGGATGCGCTGCACACCGCGATCGACGACGCCTTTCCGGGCTCGCAGATTCATATCCCGCCGGAGCGCGGCCGTTTCAGCATCCAGATGCGCCAGCACGGCTTGCTGCGCCCGCTTTCAAGCGCCGAGCTGTCCGACGGCACGCTGCGCTACCTGCTGCTGGTCGCTGCGCTGCTGACGCCGCGCCCACCGGCACTGCTGGTACTGAACGAACCCGAGACCAGCCTGCACCCCGATCTGCTGCCGGCGCTGGCGCGGCTGATCCAGCGCGCCGCGCGCGACACCCAGGTCATTGTCGTCTCGCACGCCGCCCGGCTGATCGCCGCACTGGAACGCCACGGCGACTGCAATTCGCTGATGCTGGAAAAGGATTTCGGTGAAACGCAGATCACCGGTCTAGAAGACCTGGCCCGACCGCCGTGGCAGTGGGCAACGCGATAGCGCGTACAGCCCATACACCGATGCATGGTCCCAACCGGCACGAAAAACCGGCCCTCGGGCCGGCTCTTATCCCGACTACCAGCGGAAAGTGGTTTGCTTGCCGCCCTTGGTGCCGACTTGCAGCAGACGGGTCTGTGTCCTGCCGTCGTTGCTTGCGCTGACGCTGTAGCGGCCGGTCGGCAGATTGGCGTAGAAATACGGGCCATTGGACCGGGCATCGAGCACCGTCTCGCCCCGCGCGTTTTTGACCGCGACCTGCGTCCCGCTGAGGTAATGGCCGTCACGGTCAACGAATAGCAGATGCAGGTTATAGCTTTTCTGCATCGACTTGAGCGCCGTCATTTCTTCGTCGCCGACGCCGCCGCTCACGTACGACACATTGCCGTGCGTTTGCACCGGCAACAGCTCGGTCCACGCCGGCGCAGCAAGCAGCGCGGTCAGCAGGCCAATGGCGAATGTGCACTGAACTCGGGTCATACGAACCTCCTTGTCGCTATAAAAGCGATCCGGGGCGCTGCTGACAGCTGCCCCTATATCAAGTAGGAGCCCGAGCACGGTGAAAGGTTGCAGAGACATGCGGGCACGGCGGCCCAGCCGGAAGGATGGAGTCAGTCCGCGCCAGCCGCCTTGCCGAGACGGCGACTCAGGCCGGGCAAGCCGGATCGACAACGCTGATCGCGCGGCCGACGGTGGCCGGGTCGGCCAGGCAATCGAGCACCACGGCGGCCACGTCGGCGCGGCGGACGAAACCGTGCGCCTCGGCATTTTCGATCCACTGCGGGTTACCCAATGCCGGGCCGTCGCGCAGACCACCGGGGCGGATGATCGTGTGATCAAGGCCGCTGGTGCGCAGCCACGCTTCGGCCAGCGTTTTTTCGCGTACCGCGCCGCCGAAGCCCTTGCGTGAACGCTCGGACAGATGCGGCCAGGTTTCGCTGCCGCCAAGCGACGTAACCAGCACCAACCGCTGCAAGCCGGCCCGTTCGGCCGCATCGATCACATTGCGGTTGCCAAGGTAATCGACCGGGACACCGGGGCCGAAGCTGCCCAGCGTCGTCACCACCTCGGTATCGGCAGCCAGCCCGGCCATTGCCGCAGCGACGGCGTTCGCATCGAGTGCATCGCCGCGCACGACCTCGACGCCGATGGCCTCGAGCGCCGTCGCGTCGCTTCCCTCACGCAGCAACGCCCGCACCGCCCGCCCCTGCCCCCTTGCCTGCTTGGCCACTTCCAGCCCGACACCATGACTGGCACCGAATACGATCAATCCCCGCACGATCCTTCTCCCTTGCAAGCGCCGCAGCATCCCGCAGCCAAAGCGCGGAAGCGTACCAGCTGTTCGGCATCCAGGCTTTTGTCCTTGTTGCGGCGGACGAAGACCTTGTACATCGCCTCGCCGTCCGGGTTGAAGAAAATCAGGCTCGCCGTCGCCAAACCCATGAACGGCCGCTCGACCAGCGCAATCGTGCGGCAACGGTCGGCGCGGATGTGGCCGCTGAGCGCACCACCGCCGCGCAGGTTGAAAAAGCCGTGCGCCGACCGGCCGACCGGCACGCGGCCATGGAATTCGAGGATGGCATCGGCACTGTGCGTCAGCAGCGTCACGTCGCCCCAGCCGCTGATGTCGGCCATCACCTCGGAAAATCGTTCGCCGGGCAACAGCGTGCGCATGGCTTCGGGCAAGACGGTGACGACGTCGAGCAGGCTGGCGTTGTACTCGCTGGCCAGTTGCTCAAGGATGCCGTCGGCATCGGCGGCAAGGCGTTCGGCAAGGCTCAGGTGCAGGGCATTCATGGCAGGGACTCCGGAAGGTCAGGCCGCAAGGACGGCGGCGGGATGAGGTTGGGTCACGAACTGCGGGACCAGCTCGTTCAGCGCTGCGTGCAGGTTGTTGGCCCAGAAACGGCCGCGCGGCGTCAGCCGCAACACCGGGCCGGCATCGGCCAGCAGGCCGGTCTGGTGCCAGTTGGCGATCAGCGGCGACAACGATTCGACGAGGGACGGGCCGTCATCGAGTGGCAGCGCATACAGATCGAGCCGGCCACGCTCGATACCGCCGGTCACGGCTTCGCGTATCGGCTGCCAGGCGTCGCTTTGCGCCAGATGCGCCAGCGGCTTGCAGCCGGCGTCGCACTTTTCCTCGTAGCTGGCTAGCGAGCTGTCGACGACATAGCTGATGCCGTGCGCGCTACCGCCGCCACCGGAGCCGAAGGCCAGACAATCGGCGCCATCCTTGATCAGCTGGTTGTACAGATTGCGCTCACGCGTCGTCCGCGCCCAATGGCTGTTCGACAGCTGCCGCCAGCCCGCTTCGGCCAGCCGGTCGAGCCCGGCGAGATACATGCGCTGGCGTGCCTGTGGCGTCGACAGGCTGCGACGCTGCAACTCGACCGCTTTCGATAGCGGCGTCGTCGGCAGCAGATTCAGCGCGTAGAGATCAACGCCGTCGAGCGGCAACGCACAGACCGTTTCCAGATCGCGCGCCCACACGTCGTCATCCTGATCGGGCAGGCCGAAGATCAGATCGCAGACCACTGCGGCGCGATCGCGCGCGGCCAGCGATTCGAGGAAGGCAATCGCCTGATCGCGGCTGGCCTGTCGGCCCAGCCGTTGCCGCACCCGGGTATCGAAACTTTGCACGCCGATCGAAAAGCGGTTGGCGCCAGCGTCGAGGCAGGCGTCGATCCGCGCCGCATCGAAATGGCGAATCCGCCCTTCGACGGTGATCTCGGCGTCGGGCGCCAGCGGCAGATACCTGCGCAAGGCGGTGATCAGCCGGGCCAGATCGGTGGCGGCCAGCGCCGACGGCGTACCACCGCCCAGATAAACCGCGTGGATCGGCGCGCGCTGCACCAGCGGCGTCCCGGCCTCGCGCTCGATCTCGGCGATCAGCCGGTCCGTATACGGGCGGGAAGCCTCTTCCTCCCAGCGGTTTTGATAGAAGCCGCAGAACAGGCAGTGGTTGGCGCAGAACGGCACATGCACGTAAGCCAGCCCCTTACGACCCTGGCGCGGGCTGGCCTGCAGGCGCCGCCATGTCGCGGCATATTCGGACGGATCGATCGGGGTTCGATGGCGCCATGGCATGACCAGGTCACGCTTGGGAAACGCCAGTTCACCCTCCTCGGCGAACCAGGCGCTGAGATCTGCGGACATGCAGGCTCCTGAGCGGTTGCAAAACATGTCCATCAAGCTAATCGATAACAATTCTCGTTACATTGATTAAGCAAAGATGTTTGATTTAACGCAGATGAGCAACACCTCGTAAGTATTCATTGTGGATGAGAATAGTTCGCGTTAGTATTCTCACCTATGAACAAGCCGACGCCCACGACCACACCGTCCACGCCGACCCTTCCGGTGCTCAGTAGCACGCAGTTGCTGCAAGGGCAACGTGCCGTCGTGATCGACCACAACGGCGAGCGTTACACCCTGAGCAAAACCCGCCAGGGCAAGCTGATTCTGACCAAGTAACGAGAAATGAGCAGGCCGCAGCCATCGCGGCCAACAACCTCACGCATGCCAGCCAGTAGGCGGACCGGTCTCCCCGCCAGCAAGCCAGCCGCGTTCGGTGCGTCCACGCACCGTTATCGACTGCCCAAGGAAATTGTATGAACCGCTCCACCCACCCGCTGGTGCTCAGCCTGCTGGCCTGCGCCCTGCAAACAGCTTTCGCCGCGCCGGTCCCGCAACAGGCCACCTCCGGCAAGCCGGCCAAGCAAGATGCCAGTGCCGCCAGCCTGGCGCCGATCGTCGTCACCGCGACCCGTACCGAAAAAACCCTCGACGAGCTGCCGCCGTCGGTCACCTCGACCGACCGCAAGACGCTCGACGACAAGTTCATCCGTGACTTCAAGGACCTCGGCAACTACGAGCAACCGGGTGTCAATATGTCGCGCAGCGGCCGCTACGGCGGCACCAACATCAATATCCGCGGCCTCGAAGGCAATCGCGTGCTGATGATGGTCGACGGCGTGCGCCTGCCCGAAGTGTTCAGCTTCCCGAACCGCGACAGCTTCGTCGGCCAGGACATGGTCGACTTTTCGTCGCTTGCCGCCATCGACATCGTCCGCGGCCCCGGCTCGACGCTGTACGGTTCGTCGGCCCTCGCCGGTGTCGTCGGCATGCGCACGCTGGATCCGACCGACCTGATCAAGGCCGGCAAGACCTTCGGCGGCCAGGTCAAGGCCGACTATGACAGCGCCGACAGCAGCTACGGCCTGTCTGGCGCCGTTGCCGGTGAAGTCAACCAGGACACCTACTGGTTGCTGCAGATGGGCGGCCGCAAGGGCCACGAGCTCGACAATATGGGTACCAATGACAGCAAGAACAAAAATACCCGTACTACTCCGGACCCGCAGGACTACACCACCAAGAATGCCCTCGCCAAGGTTCAGCACTATTTCGAAGGCGGCCACAAACTGGGCCTGACCGGCGAATACCGCAAAACCGAAAGCGACACCGATATGTACAGCGAGCTGGGCGTGGTGATGCCGCCGGCACCGACCGCGATCACGTCGAGCAAGGCGCACGACGAGCAGGAGCGCAAGCGCGTCTCGCTCGAGTACGACTACACCGCGCCGCAGCCGGGCGGCCTGATCGACGGCGCATCGGCGCGGATGTACTACCAGAAGTTCGAAAGCGACCAGCGCCGCGACCAGACGCGCAATACCCGCGATCCGGTTTACTGGCGCGACGGCACCTATACCGAAACCGCCAAGGGCGTGTCCGGTCAGGTTGTGAAGAACGTCGGCGGCAGCGTCACCCAGCAGTGGGTGGTCGGCGGCGAATGGTGGCAGACCGATACCAAGGAGTTCGCTGCGGGCTACCCGGCATCGACGTCGATCAACCTGCGCACGATTCCGGACACCACGGTCACCCAGTGGGCGTTGTTCGCACAGGACGAAATCGGCTTTGACGGCGGTCGCTACACCTTGACCCCGGGCCTGCGTTACGACAACTACCGCAACAATCCGGATACAGGCTCGATCCAGGGCCAGATCAACCAGGGCATCGGCATGACGCCGAAGAGCCAGGAAGACGACAAGATCTCGCCGTCGCTCGCCGGTTCGTGGAAGCTGGCCGAGCAGGCCACGCTGTTCGCCAAGTACGCACAGGGCTTCCGTGCGCCGACGACGCTGGAAATCAACGGCCAGTTCACCAACTCGGCTCAGGGCTACACCCTGGTGCCGAATCCGGACCTGAAGCCGGAAACCAGCTCGGGCTACGAATTCGGCCTGCGTCTGGGCAACGACCACGCCGGTGGCACGATCACCGGCTTCGATACCCGCTACAAGGACTTCATCGATACGCTGCAGCCGATCAACAGCAGCAATCCGGGCTGGATTCCGGGCTATCCGATGGTTTACCAGAGCGTGAACATCGACAAGGCACGGATCTACGGCGTCGAAGCGACCGCGCATTACAGCTTCAGCAGTGCATGGCGTACCTGGGGCTCGCTGGCATGGTCGGTGGGCCGCAATGAAACCGATGACACCTGGCTCGATTCGGTCGCACCGCTCAAGCTGATCACCGGCCTGTCGTACAAGCAGGAAGTCTGGGGCGCCGACGCGCTGCTGACCGCCGCGGCGGCCAAGTCCAAGCTGTCGAGCAGCAAGCTGTACGCGGCACCGGGCTACGGCGTGGTCGATCTGACCGCGTGGTGGACGCCGGTCAAGGATTTGCGCATTTCGGGTGGCGTGTTCAACCTGTTCGACAAAGAGTACTGGGACGGCGCCGACGCCTCGACCCGCGCGCTGACGTCGAACAGCCTGGTCATCGACCGCTACTCGCAACCGGGCCGCAGCTACCGTATCAACGCGAACTGGAGCTTCTAAATGCCTGCCCCATTCTGCGGCTGCGCATCCCGCGCTCGCAGGCTGGGGCAGACATAAGCAGCGCGTTCTGCTGCCGACCCGTTCGCGGGTCGGCCTTTGCTTTTGTGGATGGCCATCCATGCCGATGGCATTCACCCGTACCACCCAGGAGACCAAAATGAGCAACTTCCAAGAATTCGCCAACGCACTGCAAACCCGCTACCAAGCGCTGCTGGCCAGCGAACCCAAACTGCGCGCGCGTGAACGCGCCGCCCGCCTCGATGTGTCCGAAGCCCAGCTCGTCGCCGCCGACTGTGGCGTGACCTCGATCCAGCTCGCCAGTCCGGTCAAGGCCATTTTCCCGAAGCTCGGCACGCTCGGCCACGTGATGGCGCTGTCGCGCAATGACTGGTGCGTGCACGAGCGCAAGGGCACCTACGAAGACATCCAGGCCGAAGGCCCGGTCGGCCTCGTGCTCGGCAAGGACATCGACCTGCGCATGTTCTTCTTCGCCTGGACCCACTGCTACGCGGTGACCGAGGGCGAGCGCCGCAGCCTGCAGTTCTTCGACGCCGAAGGTGTCGCCCTGCACAAGGTCTACATGCTCGAAGAAAGCAACGCCGCCGCCTACGATGCGCTGGTGGCCGAATTCGCCGTCACCGAAAAAACCTGGCCCGAAGCCAAGCCGTACGCACCGGACACCACACCGGACGTGCCGGAAGATGCCGCAGGCTTGCGCGACACCTGGCTCGGTCTGCAAGACACCCACGCCTTCTTCCCGATGCTGAAAAAGCACAAGGTCAGCCGCCTTGGCGCACTGCGCTCGGTCGGCAACGATCTGGCGCAGCAGATCGACAAC
This sequence comes from Jeongeupia wiesaeckerbachi, assembly GCF_050916355.1. Classification (GTDB taxonomy): domain Bacteria; phylum Pseudomonadota; class Gammaproteobacteria; order Burkholderiales; family Chitinibacteraceae; genus Jeongeupia; species Jeongeupia wiesaeckerbachi. Next base: position 2,697,328 of record NZ_CP136946.1, on the reverse strand, counting down.
GGCGCGGTCGAAACCATGCTGCAACGCGCTGCCGAAACCGATCTGGGCATCATGTGCTTCGTCGGCAACCGCGGCATGGTGCAGATCCACAGCGGCCCGGTGAAGAAGCTCGTGCGCACCGGTCCCTGGTACAACATCCTTGATCCGCTCTTCAACCTGCATCTGAACACCGAAGCCGTGACCAGCACCTGGGTCGTCAACAAGCCGACCAGCGATGGCTGGGTAACGTCGCTCGAGCTGTACAACGACGGTGGCGAGCTGATCATCCAGTTCTTCGGCGTACGCAAGCCGGGCATCCCCGAGCTGACCGAATGGCGCGAACTGCTGATCGGCCTGTGCGCCGAGCCGCTCGCAGCCTGAGGTTGATGCGATGAAACAGCGCCTTGCCCTCCTCCTCGCCGCCACGCTGGCGTTCTTCACGCTGTCGGCGGCGCAGGCCGCACCGCAGCGCGTCGTCGCCCTCGGCGGCCCGCTGACCGAGATCGTCTACGCGCTCGGTGCCGGCAAGCTGCTGGTCGGTGCCGACCAGTCAAGCACGTATCCGGAGGCGGCCAAGGCGCTGCCCAAGGTCGGTTACTACCGCGCGTTTTCGCTCGAAGGCGTCGTCGCGCTGAAGCCCGATCTGGTGCTTGCATCCGATCAGGCCGGCCCGCCGCAGGCGATCGAACAACTGCGCCGGCTCGGCCTGCGCGTGATCGTGCTGCCGAGCGCGCCGACGCTCGACGCGCTCGAACAGCGCATGCACGGCGTCGCCGCCGCACTCGGCCTGCGCAACGATGGCCGCGCAATGGTGTCCGAGCTGCGCAAGCAGGTCGACGCGCTGGCCGCCAAATCGGTCGGCACTACCCGCGCGCTGCTGCTGATCAACCGCAGCGGCAATCCCGAAGGCGCCGGTATCGATACCAGCGCCGACGCGATGCTCAAGCTGGCCGGCTACCGCAATGTGCTGGCGACCCAGAAGGGCTACAAGCCCTTGTCGCTCGAAGGCATTGCCGCGCTCAAGCCCGATCTGATCGTCACGTCGACCGCGTCGATCGCGGCGTCGGGTGGTCTCGATGCGCTGCTGGCCCGTCCGGGCATCGCGACGACGCCGGCGGCGCAAAACCGTCGCGTGATCGTGATGGATGATCTGCTGTTGCTTGGCTACGGTCCGCGGCTGCCGCAAGCCTTGCGTGAACTGAAGGCGTCCCCGTCGCAGATCAAGGCCCCGCTGGCCAAGCAATAAACCTGGCCGATCGCCCATGCCGGTGCGTGTAAAGCGCACCGGCGGCGGCTCACAGGACAGCACATCCGCAACCGTTCCGTTGTCGATCGCCCTCGCCTTCATTGCGCTATACCCGGTGTAACATGACCTCCGTGACTTCCACCCTGACTTCCCCCGCCCCCGTGGCCGCCAAGGCCGCGCGCTGGCGTACACCCGCTGGCGTGCTGATCACGCTGATCGCCGTGCTGGTCTTGCTGATGCTGCTGTCCGCCAGCAGCGGCGCGCTGCACATTCCGCTGTCGGCGCTACCGGGCCTGCCGTTCTCCGCCGAAGGGCCGGACGAGGCGCTGTGGCGCAGCGTGCTGATGGACGTACGACTGCCGCGCGTGCTGTTCGCCGCACTGGCCGGCGCCGCGCTGGCGCTATCGGGCGCGGCCATGCAGGCGCTGTTCCGCAACCCGCTGGCCGAACCGGGCCTGATCGGTATTTCCGCTGGCGGCGCACTCGGTGCCGTCGGCGCCATCGTCCTCGGCGGCGGTGCCTTCATCGTGCTGGCACCGGCGGCGTTTGTCGGCAGTCTGGTCGCCACCGTCGCCGCCTATCATCTGGGCCGCCGCTATCCGGGCATGGCCGGGCTGCTGCTCGCCGGCGTCGCGATCAACGCGATCTGCGGCGCGCTGGTTGGTCTGTTCACCTATCTGGCCGACGACAACCAGCTGCGCAGCCTCACCTTCTGGAATATGGGCAGCCTTGCCGGCGCCAGCTGGCCACTGCTCGCCGGTCTGGCGCCGTGGACGATCATCGTCGGCGCGCTGATCGCCCGCGACTGGCGCGCAATGAACGCGCTGCTGCTGGGCGAGCGCGAAGCGCTGCATCTGGGCTTTCCGCTCAAGGCCGTACGCCGCCGGCTCATTCTGCTGACCGCGCTGCTGGTCGGCCCGCTGGTCGCCGCCACCGGTGCGATCGGCTTTGTCGGCCTCGTCGTGCCGCATCTGGTCCGGCTGGCGCTTGGCGCCGACCACCGCTGGTTGCTGCCCAATTCGGTCGTTGCCGGCGCGATCGCGCTGACGCTGGCCGACTGGCTCGCCCGCATCGCCGTGATCCCGGCCGAGCTGCCGATCGGTATCGTCACCAGCCTCGTTGGTGGTCCCTTCTTCCTGTGGCTGCTCGCGCAGCGGAGACACTGATGCTGCTCGCCGAACACCTGTTTATCGAACGTCAGGGCAAGGTCGTGCTCGACGATGTGTCGCTGTCGCTGGCGGCCGGTGAAGTCGTCGGCGTGCTCGGTGCCAACGGCGCCGGCAAATCGACGCTGCTGGCGATGCTCGCCGGCGAGCTGGCGCCGCAACGCGGCGACGTGTCGATCGACGGCACCTCGCTGACCCGGCTCGACAATGCCCATCTCGCCCGCCAGCGCGCGGTGCTGCCGCAATCGCCGTCGCTGTCGTTCAATCTCGGCGTCGGCGAAGTCGTCGCGATGGGCGCCTATCCGTTCCCGGAGCTGTCGACGGCGGACGTCCAGCAGTTGATCCAGCGGGCGCTGGCGCTGGCCGATGTCAGCCATCTGGCCGACCGCCGCTACCCGCAACTGTCGGGCGGCGAGGCGCAACGCGTGCAGTTCGCCCGCGTGCTGGTGCAGACGCTGGCCGCGCGACAAAGCCACGGCGGGCGCTTTCTGCTGCTCGACGAACCGACCGCCAGCCTTGATCCCAAGCACCAGCAAGCCTTGCTGGCCTGCGCGCGGCAGTTGGCGCGCGAAGAGCGGATCGGCGTGCTGGTGATCCTGCACGACGTCAATCTCGCCGCAGCCTGGTGCGACCGGCTGGCCTTGCTGGCACAGGGGAAGCTGGTCGGCTGCGGCGATCCGGCCAGCGTGCTGACGCCGGCGACGCTGGACGCCGTCTACGGCGTGGCCGCCGAGGTCGTGCCGCACCCGCGCGATCCCGCGCGGCCGCTGGTGCTGTTCAACTGAAACGCGATGTCCGGCGGTCCGATGCTCCCCGATCGGCATGGCGGCACAGGCAGGACGTGCGCGGTTTTCCAGCCAGATGCCTGCCGGTCGCCGCATCCGGCAACGCGACTCGAAACCCGTAAGGCGCGGATCGGGCTAGCGCAGTTCGTCGGGGGCAAACAGGCTGTAGGCGTCGAGGATTTCGTAGGCGACCGCCGGATTGTTGTTCAGACAGCGGCGCACCGCCGCCGGAATCGCCTGCTGGGTTTTGCGGCACAGGCCCGGGTGCGGATCGAGCGAGATCTCGAAGCCGAGTACCGTGCGGACCTCGTTGGTCCCCGGGGCAATCCGCAGCACGATGCCCAGTTGTTCATACATCCGTGCGCCGACTTTCTTCAGGTCGGCGAAATCGCTGGCCCGTTCGATCCGCTCGACCAGCTTGCGCTCTTCGTCGCGCGTCAGCTTGAGAATGCGGCAATCCGCGAACGGATCGCCCTCCAGCGCATCGCGCCCGCAGACACAGGCGCCCGGCGGGCAAGGAGTACGGATGGCATTCGGCGCAGGCATTGCGTCACTGGCATGAAATCGTCAACCGCCAGTGTTGCACAACTTCACGCGCTTCACTCCACCCACAGGACAAGATGATGAATGGACGCATCACGGCCACCGTTCCGGTACTGGCCTCGCTCGACATCGCCGAATCGGCGGCGTATTACCAGACGCTCGGCTTTGCCGTCACGCTGCAGCTGCCCGACTACCTGATCGTCGTGCGCGACGGCTGCGAACTGCACTTCTGGCCCTGCGACGAAAAGCACATCGCCGAGAACACCTCGTGCTACATCCGCAGCGACGACGTCGACGCGCTGCACGCAGAGTTCGTGGCGCGTGGCGTGCGCCACCGGCCGCCGGTCTCGCAGCCGTGGGGCATGAAAGAGCTGTACGTGATCGACCCGCACGGCAATCTGCTCAAGTTCGGCGAGATGATTGCCGAGGGATGAGCCACCCCGCGCTCCTCCCGGGCGGTTAACGGATACGGAGGCCGAGCACCCCACTGCGCAGTGGGGTGACGAGCCACGCTTACTGCGCCAGCAGCTCGGTCACCACCAGCTTGCCGCCCTCGTTCACCACGGCAAAACGCACCTTGTCGCCCGGCTTGACCGCGTCGAGCTGCGCCGCGTCGCGCATCGTGAACACCATGGTCATGCCGGGCATATCAAGACTCTTGATGTCGCCATGCTTCAGCGTGATCTTGCCATTGGCCTTGTCGATCTTCCTGACCTCGCCATCGGTGTAGTCGCTCTGGGCCTGCGCGGCACCGAGCCAGAGCGTGGCCACGAGCGCGACGAGTGCGAAACGTTTTTGCATGATGGATTCCTCAAGCTAGTCGGGCAGCCGCCCGGGAAATAAAACGGGAACAACGGGCGTCAGCGTTTTTTCGCAACATCGACATAGCCCTTCATCCCGGCGTCGTAATGGCCCGGCTGCAGGCAGGCAAAGTCCACCTTGCCGGCCCTGGTGAACTGCCAGATCACCTCGCCCTGCTTGCCCGGCGCGACCGACGCGGTCTGTGGGTCTTCGTGTTCCATGTCCGGGAATTTCATCATCTGCTCGTAGTGGGCTTTCAGCTCGGCCTCGGTGCCGATGACGAATTCGTGCTTGACCTTGCCGACGTTCCTGACGACGAAACGGATCGTCTCGCCCTGTTTGACGTCGATGTTCGCCGGCGAGTAACGCATCGCGTCGTTCATCTCGACCGTGATCGTCCGGTTGACCTTGCCGGCCTTGCCCGGCTGGCCGATCGTGCCGTCGTGGCCGCCGGCATGGGTGCCGCTGGCAAAGGCCGTGGCGCTGAGGCCAAGGCCGGCGACCAGTACAACGAGGTGTGCTGTTTTCATGTCTGCTCCAGTGGATGAACCGATTCAGTGGCCGGACTTGGCCGTGGGTTTGCGGACCTGCACTTCGACATCGCCGCCCTTGGCACGCGGCATCGCCGGGTTACCGGCGGCCTTGCTGCGGGTTGCGTCGAGTACCGGGCCCTTGTATTCGTGTGCCACCGTGCCGGGCGGGTGCTTGAACCAGCCCGGATTTCTGTAGTCGCCGGGTTTCTGGTCGCGGCGGACCTTGAGCATGCTGAACATCCCGCCCATTTCGACGCTGCCGAACGGCCCCTGGCCGGTCATCATCGGTACGGTGTTGTCGGGGATCGGCATTTCCATCTCGGTCATGTCGGCCATGCCGCGCTCGCCCATCACCATGTAGTCGGGGATCAGCGTGTTGATCTTCTTCGCCATGCCGCGATGGTCGACGCCGATCATCGTCGGCACGTCGTGGCCCATCGCGTTCATCGTGTGGTGGCTCTTGTGGCAGTGGAACGCCCAGTCGCCCTCCTCGTCGGCAAGGAACTCGATCTGCCGCATCTGGCCGACGGCAACGTCGGTCGTCACCTCGTACCAGCGCGTGCTCTTCGGCGTCGGCCCGCCATCGGTACCGGTGACGAGGAATTCGTGGCCATGCAGGTGGATCGGGTGGTTGGTCATCCTCAGGTTGCCGATGCGGATCCGCACCTTGTCGTTCAGCCGCACGTTGAGCGAATCGATGCCCGGGAAGATCCGGCTGTTCCAGCTCCACAGGTTGAAATCGAGCATGGTCATGATCTTCGGCGTGTACGCGCCGGGGTCGATGTCGTAGGCGTTGAGCAGGAAGCAGAAATCGCGGTTCACGTCGTCGATCAGCGGATGCTTCGCCTTCGGGTGCGTGACCCAGAAGCCCATCATCCCCATCGCCATCTGCACCATCTCGTCGGCGTGCGGGTGATACATGAAGGTGCCGGGGCGCCGCGCGACGAATTCGTAGACGAAGGTCTTGCCGGCCGGAATCGCCGGCTGGTTCAGCCCGGCGACGCCGTCCATGCCGTTGGGCAGGCGCTGGCCGTGCCAGTGGATGCTGGTGTGCTCGGGCAGCCGGTTGGTAACGAAAATACGCACCCGGTCGCCCTCGACGACCTCGATCGTCGGCCCCGGGCTCTGGCCGTTGTAGCCCCACAGATGGGCCTTGAAGCCCGGCGCCATTTCGCGCACCACCGGCTCGGCGACGAGATGGAATTCCTTCACGCCGCTGTTCATCCGCCACGGCAGCGTCCAGCCGTTCAGCGTCACTACCGGGTTGTACGGCCGGCCGGTGCCGGGAAACAGCGGCGGCATCGTGTCCGGCCCGGTCTGGATCACCGGCTCGGGCAGGGCCGCCATCGCCACCTTGCTGACCGTGCCCGCCGCAACGGCACCGCCGGCACTCGCCACAGCGCCGACGCTCGTCGCGGTCGGTTTGCCCATCACCGCTGCCTGCAATGCCGCATCGGCCAGCCAGAACTGCTGCTCGGCGCCGATCGCGGCTATCACCGCGCCAACCTGGTCACGGCTGTCGGCCAGCAGCTCGAACACGCCGATCAGCATGCCGTTGTAACGAAGCGTGTTTTCCTCGGAGATCGTCTTGCGCAGCGGCACCACCTCATCGCGGTCATGACGGGCGATGTCGTAACTGGTCCGGTACGCCGAATAGCTTTCGCGCAAATTCGATCCGGCGTCGCGCAGCGTTGCTTCGTAGCGGTTGGCCGCGGCCAAGGTCTGCGCGTTCATCGCGTCGCGCCGCAGGTCGCCCCAGTCGAACAGCGGCAGCCGGACGTCGATCTCGAAACCGCGCTTGTGGTTCTTGGCGCCGTCGGCCGTGTCGAACACCGTGTCGTAGCGCAGGCCGAGTTCGATGTCGGCAAAGCTGGTGACCCAGTTCAGTCCCTGCGCCTTGACCGCCGCATCGAGCGACATGCGCGCCTGACGCACGTCCATCCGGGTACTGCTGGCCGCCTTGCCGGTGTCGTCGGCCGAACGCGGCGACTTCGGCAGCGCCGGCAGGCGTTCGGGCAGTTTCAGTTGCTGCGCCTGCGCATCGTCGAGCCCGAGCAGTCGGACCAGCGCCTCGCGCGCCGCGGTCGCACCATGCTGCGCGCCGGCCAGCTGCGTGGCCGCGTCGGCGTAGAACGCCTGCTGCCGCGCCCGGTCGAGCTTGGTAAAGTTGCCGACCGACTGCAGCCGGCGGGCCAGTTCGGCGCTGGCTTCGGCCGCTTCGAACACCTGCCGCGTATAGACCAGCGTTTGCTGCGCGGCGACGGCGTTCACCCACGCTTGCCTGACCTGCGTGACCTGATCGACGACATCGCCGGTCAAACGCAGCCGTGCCACGGCGATCTGCCGCTGTGCCGTGTTGTAGCGCTGCGGCAAGGTAATCAGGTCGAGCAGGCCGAAGGCCAGCAAGCGGCCGAACTCCAGCTCGTTGGCGATCGTCATCCGCTCGAACGAAAACACCGGATTCGGCAACCGCCCACCCTGCGCAGCAGCAGCCGCGTCGGCCCAGTTCTGCGCCAGCAGCGCCTGCAAGGCCGGGCTGTTGAGCAGCGCGACCTGTACTGCACCGGTCTGGCCCAGCGGCTGGGCCAGCAGTTTCGCCGCTTCGTCGCGCATCGCATCGCGTTGCGCGTCGGTCGACGCCAGCGCCAGCTTGCCTTGGGTGAAATCGGCCGCGTCGCGATTGGCCTGCGTCACCGACTCGTCGAAGTCGACGCTGGCACAGCCGCTGAGCACCAAAGCCGCGGCCATCACCGCCAGCCGTCGCCCAGACGTCATGGCCGGCCTCCGTGGCCGGCGTGCGCATCGGCCTCATCGGCCTGCCTTGCCTCTTTCGCATAGACGCGCCAGCCACCAACGTGGTCGACAACCCGGTTGGCCTCCCGCCAGTCGCCGATCGCTTCGTCCTTGTAGGCCTGATAGGTCGCGAACGCCGACTCGAACGGCAGCGCGGTCAGCGCCGTCTCGTCTGCATGTACCCATGGCGAGATCGCCATCGCCAGCAGCACCAGCTTTACCATGTCCTCATCCCGGTCCGACACTTGAATAAGCCGAGTATGGTCAGCCGTACCGGGCGGCCGGATTACCCGCAGATGACGAAACCGTCATCTGCGGTCCGCGCCTGTGCACCGGCTTAGAATGGCGGTCTGAACAAGGAGGAACGCGGTGCGAATACTGATCGTCGAGGACGAAGCCAAGACTGCGGGCTATCTGAAACAGGGGCTGAGCGAGAGCGGCTACGCGGTCGACATTGCGGTAAACGGCATCGACGGGCTGCACAAAGCGCTTGAGGACGACTTCGATCTGGTGATCCTCGACGTGATGCTGCCGGTGCTCGACGGCTGGGGCGTGCTCGACGGCCTGCGTCGGCGCAAGCAGACGCCAGTGCATACGGCAAATACACCTCGCCAAAGCCGGCGGCCAGGTCCAGCGCGTGCAAGTCGTGCACCTTTGCCATTTGCAGCTTCAGCGGCTCAATGACCGATTGCGGCAACATCGTCACCCGGTCCTTGAAGCCCTTGCCCTCGCGCACGATGATTTCGCCCCGGGCAAAATCGACATCCTTGATGCGCAAGCGCAATGCCTCCAGCAAGCGCAAGCCACTGCCATACAACAAGCGTGCGACCAGCGCCCACGTTCCTTCCAGCCTATCCAGCACCGCCCGCGTTTCCGCCCGTCAGCACCACCGGCAAGCGCGACGACGCCTTGGCCTGCGTGATATCGGCCAGCCAAGGCAATTCCAGCGCCAGCACCTCGCGATACAAAAACAGCAAGGCCGCCTTGGCCTGATTCTGCGTCGATGCAGTGACGTTGCGATCGACCGCAAGATGGCTCAGAAACGCCTCGATCTCGGCCTTGCCCATGTCGCGCGGATGACGCTTACCGTGAAACAGGATATATCGCCGAATCCAGCCGAGGTAAACTTGCTCTGTGCGCAAGCTGAAATGCTTGACCCGGATGCGATCCCGAACCTGATCGAGCAGCCGCGGTGCCGCAGCAACGTCCGCCATGGTGTGTTTGTCCATACTGTTAGGGGGCACTAACAGCGTTATAGGCGGGCACCGTGCGGCTTGCAGGCGCGCGCAGGGATTTAGTGCGCCACATGGTGCAAAACAAGACACCTTTTAGGGTGTCTAATTACAGTTAGGCCATTGTGACCGCTGCAACTCGCCAACTTTTCGCAATGCTAACCGCGCCCTTGGTACCTACCGCGCTAATTATTACCATACCTGTTTTTCTGACGGGTTCTTGGCCATTTCACTATGAGCTACCCTTACTCGTTGCAGTTTCAGCTTTCGTTAGTTATGCCGCTTTCTTTTCTATTGGCTTGCCTACTATTTGCGCGTTGCGCGGTCGAGGCAAGCTAAATAAGATCAATCTTCTCTTGGCTGGCGCAGCCTTTGGTGGCGTGGTCGGTGTTATGTTTATTATTGGCCTTACACTATTGCTTGGCTCCCCGCTCACAGGTCACGGCATCACAGTTACCTCTCGGCTTCTCCCTGCGCTTTGGGGGGCAGGCTTTGGTCTTTCCGTGGCTGCGGCATATGGCTTCATCGCGGGCAGGCCTAACACTTCATTCAACCGGGACGGGCTTCCGCCCGCCCGTTAATTCAAACGTTAGGCTCAAACTCGCGGACATCGGTGCCACATGATAAGAAGAATTTCAATTTTTATTGCGGTCTTTATTTCAGGTTTTAGCTTAGGTTATTTTTTCTGCAAACAGACTTTTATTCCTAAGGCACAAGAGTCGTTAGTTGCTATAACAGAGTTAACTAATTCGCAGCTAATAAAAATCGAAAGCCTTAATCTCAGAGCGTTGTTGACGCTATCAAATGAAAAGAACAGTAACGACAATGAGTCATTCAACAAAACAATTTGCCGCCACATGGCGGCAAAGATAAAGCTCATAGCCTCAAACAAAGTTGAACTACCTCATGGCACAGAAGAAGATGTAAGAGCAGCGGAAGGTTTTATCAGGGCTCAGCCAAAAATATATAACTGTTATGCTGTTTATCAATAATTTGATGCGGGCCTAACACTTCAATCAACCCGGACCGCCTTCGGCGTCCGGTTATTTTCAACGTTAGCCGTTTTCTTCAGCTCATGAATGCACCCGTCGTCCGCGAAGTTAAGTTGAAAAAAGACTATTCGTTTCAGTACGAGAATTTCGTCCTTGCAACACAAGGCGATCTCTACCTTCTCCTAGAGAAAGTAGGTACCTCAGTCAGTGCCTTGAAATTTAGATTTAGCTCATTCAAGTACGGCGGACCAAACGACGAAGCGCGAGGAAGTCATCCGCTCACGAAGTTCGGATTGACTTGGTACGGCTTGTACCAAGTCGAAAATTCGCCGTGGGTGCAAGAAATGATCACCGCCAATAGAGTTCATCCCCGCCACCAAGACTCCATGTACGCTGATCGCCAGCACTACATCGCTTGTTTCAAGGACGTAATGCTGGAGGTTGTTTGTCGTGAATTCGAGGAGATTGAAATCGAAGAAAGTGCTTTGCTTTCTATCCTTCAGGCAGAGCTGCTTTGCTTGGAGTGAGCAAAACGGCTAACCCGGCGGTCGAGAGGGACAGCCACAAGCTGCGCTTGTGGCTCCCTCCGCTTCGCTCCGGCTGCCCCTCACCTCTACGTTAGACCTTACAGTGCCCGCATCAATTCATCGCCTCTACAAAGAAATATTTCCAGATGACAATACTTTCTAGCATCATTTCTATAGCATTGGCGTTTGTTTCATTCAATGTATTCGCCGCGGAAAAGTCGGACTCGAATTTCAGATTTGAATCCGTTAAAACTTTGGATGAAATGCGTAATTTTGTGCGTGATCACTTTCCATTGAACACGCCACGCCAGGGTTTGAGAACTGTGTTTGTCACGCAAGGTCAAGCTACATTGAAGACTCACCCGGTGGAACCTGGTGTTGAGAAGTACATATACGATATCAATCTGTGCAATTACTACATCTGGCGATGGAATATCTCCACAGACTACGATCAAGCCGGAAAGCTACTGCAGGCATACGTGAATGGAATGATCATTTTCCCCGATGGGAAGCCTCAACGAGTGGTTCCAAAAGTGGCCGAGAAAGGAAAGAAATCGTCAATATTTAAGATGCAGCGCCCGAGACCAGAAGCTTATAAAGGCGAAAGCTCGTTAGGCTACATTTTGTTCGACCGTGATAGCGATCTAACGACGATTGCGGATCAGGCAATTTTGGGTGCAGGCCCAAGTCGCGCTGATCCCATGGATATGGGACGGCTAATCACATACCCCGAGTCAGATCCTTGGCGTTCGATATTCGATAGTGATGCTGCGGAACGAATCGTGCCGTACCATGGAAGCTGCACGGAAGTTGAAAATCATATGCAGCGTCATAAGGCATCTCAAGCCAAGTAAAGCGAGCGTGGGCGATGAGGTCTAACCCGGCGTTCGAGCGGAGCTGCGCAAACAGCCGCGCAACCCGCTCAACTCTACGTTAGGGGCTATCTACTCCTATTTTCTCACAGGAAAAAATATGCATTTTGCAGTTCATGCGCTTTTCATTTCTACTGCACTATTGCTTGCCGCTTGTGGGCCGGCTGCAGAAAAATCTCAAGTGGAAGCAGCGATTTCGTTTAAAGAGAAATGTACAAGGCGTCTGGAAAATAGGAAAAATATGCCATCCGAAATCGCGCAAAAATTTTGTTCATGTCTTCTTAAAGAGGCGAGTAAGAGGTACAACCCTAACGAGCTTGATTCTCGCATGGATGGCAGCGCCGACCGAGCATTCAAAGATGATTTAAATCCTGCTAACAACATATGCCTCTCACAAATAAACAGTCGTCCCTAACACCTCGATCAACCCGGACCAGCTAAAGCCGGCCAATTATTTCCAACGTTAGGCCAATTTAATAGCACGATCACACCCAACTTATTCAAACAAAATAAATCTCACAAAATGCTTAAATATATAAAATACGTAGCAATAATTTTCCTAACTTATTTGGGAGCATCTTGTTCCGTACAGAGAGACGTAAGTAAATATGCCAATCAGTGCACAGAAGAATACAATGCAAATATCAAAAATAGCTCAGATCAATCTAATAACCCTGCAGCCTTTATGATGCACATTCAAAGTTGCATTGAAGGAAAGAAAGGACCCATTGACAAAATTTTTAGCTCAAAAACAAAAATAACAATCAGCTGAACAACCCGAACAACCCCTAACCCGTCAATCAACCCGGACCGCCTTCGGCGTCCGGTTATTTCCAACGTTGGGCCGGCTAAGCTATGGCAATTCACGCAGAAAGAAAAATCACTTACCTTGTAGCGAGTGACGTCAATCCGAGAGATGGAATTGGTCTGGAAACCTATATCGATGGCGAACTCGTTATGGAAATCTTCAGGGACGACACCGAGCGAAGAACCTGCATGAGGTTGTTCGCGAAAGAGGTTGAGTTTGACGTTCTCGAAGCGTCGATCGCGAAGTACAAGGAACGAATCGACGTCAACTATATCGAGTATCCGAATGAGTAATCTATTGCCCAACAATTCCGTCAACCTGACCGCCGCATCGCTGCGCGCTGCAGCGTCCGGTTACGTCTAACGTTAGGCATTTCATGAGATTTCCACCTGCTATAGATCCCACACAAGTAGGCGAATACCCAGCGCTGACCAAGTCTGGCGGCGGGTACTTTTATGATCATGTATTGGAATATCGCGTTTGGTGCCACCCCGAAAAAGGTTCACCAGATCACCATGACGGCGGTGACTATTTCTATGCATTCGCTACTTACGATGAAGCCCTGGCACTCTCACAAAGCACAGAGGGTGCGGAAGAGCCATTAGTCTTAGTCCGGCAACTAGAATGGATTGATGAGCCTCAAGACGGTCAATACATTCACGAAAAAGGCGAGCGAATAACTGAATGGCGGGTTGAATGGCTTACCGATGGTCCTCGCAAACCAAACGACATTGAAAATTTTATAAAGAAATAAATGCCTAACCTTTCAGTCAACCTGACTGCCCAAAGCTACGCTTTGGGTTCCCTCCGTTGCTGCGCAACTCCGGCGGCAGGTTACTTCCAACGTTAGGGTCGAAGCAGTTTCATCAATAAACCGTTGGTGAGTATTTCGTTCTCGTCTTGCAATTCATGGCAAATTCGCTTCGTAGAAATGCAGCAATCTCGCCACAACATCGCCAGGTTGTGTTTGGGTACGTGAAATTAGCTGGTCTAATCGAAGTTGGGTTCGCCGGCTGCGCACCGTGGCGCGGTAAGGTCTCGGCCAAAGTTCGTGCCATGCGTCGCGTCGCTATTTTTCAGCGCGGTGGTTTTTTGAAACAACAGCGGTTGGGGTGTCAGGCGGTCTTAGCAACCAACCGTCCCGCCCTAACCCGTCACTCCTCAAGCGGACCGGCCAAAGCTACGCTTTGTCCGTCCGCTTAGTTCACACGTTAGGTCCCTATGAAGAAGCTTTGGCTTGTACTCCGAACTTGCTGGTGCTCAGTCGCGGCATATCTTCCAGTGGCAGTAAATAACATCAATCAGCGGCTACTCGCAGAAATCGGTTGTCCACCTATTGGTGATTGTTACCGGCCAGGAACATCGGCTTCATTTGAGCTTGATATTTTCGTAATTATCACGGCCATTCTTGTCTGGCCAGTATGTATTTGGCATTTAGGGGGTAGAGTCTTTTTTCTGTGGACTAAAGCCAATTCTGGCAAAAATGCCTAACCCCTCACTCAAGCGGACCGGCCAAAGCTGCGCTTTGTCCGTCCGCTTAGTTTCAACGTTAGGGCTTTATCACGAGGTACGATAATGGCCAAAATGCTGGAACCATACCAAACAGTTATAGTGGAGAGTTATATACCTTCCAAAACTACGGGGTTGCACGGCATCGTTCACATTCGCCCAGTTAACGGCCAAGGCTTTCCAGAAAATCTTCACGTTCAATGCTCGAAAACCTTGTCACGTGATTACCCTGTAGGAACAAAATTTAAAATTAATGCAAAGCTCACTGATCGTAAAGATGGTGGTGAATTTCTCTACAGCTCCTATCGCTGGAAATTCGAGGTATTGGAGAAATTAGCCAATCACATGCCAGCCCTAACACTTCATTCAACCCGGACTGGCTAAAGCCAGCCGGTTAATTCAAACGTTAGAGCGCAAACGATGAGCAGCATCCTCGATCTCGGGAAAGAGCACCTTCACGAAGCACTGGAAGGAAATCCAGAAGAGCTAAAGGCTCTCTTCCGTGCTCGTGTCTCGGGCTGGGGAAAAACCTATGCCCACGAAGAAGAAATGACCGTTGGTCTTTTCAACGATCTTGAGCAAAAGATCGAACCCTATGTGGCGTTCTCTTTGCTATCTGAGGTTGTCGAGTTGGCTGCGTCAGAAGAGGATTTCGATGGTTTTAACTGCGCTCTCGATCTTGCTTCGTCACTAGTTGTCGCGAGCGGAACGACAGAGATTCCAGGGGCTCTTCAAGCAAAGTTTTCCGCACTGGAAAGCAAGGCAGTGAGTTTCGGTGGCGAGCCCGTTGATTCAATCGCCGTAATCCGTGGGCACTACCGAAACGCGCTCTAACAATTCCGTCGAGAGGGACGTCCCAAAGCTGCGCTTTGGGTTCCCTCCGCCTACGGCTCCGGCCGCCCCTCACGTCAAACGTTAGGCCTCTTCATGACCGAACATGTTGATTTAGAGAAACGTTTATTAGCGGCAGCAATCTTTGAACTACGCGTGCTACTTGCTAACCATTTAGATTTTCAAGACCAAAGCCCAGCTGCTGTAGCCGCACAATTTGCTTATGCTTTACACAACCAAGCCCTATCTGTACTTGCAAACCAACCATTCGACGTGACGCAAGCGCTTGATGGTTTAGCCCGACTTGAGCCTCATCTTGGCAAAGCGTATTTACAGCAATTTCGGCAGGCCGTTCTTAATGAGGCCTAACACTTCATTCAACCCGGACGGGCTAACGCCCGCCGGTTAATTTCAAACGTTAGGCCGTAGCACCACTCACACTTTATTTGATATATGGCGATATGAAAAAACTAGTCAAAGCATTGCCAATTTTACTAGGTTCTCTTTTTTAATCACAGGATTGATTTTCTTGTTCTCCGAGAAAAGTATTGAAAGCTATACAAGCATAGGTTTCTTTTTAGGTATTGCGGCTATCGCTTTGGCTGGCTACCGGTTTCAAGTTTCACTAAACTCCGACGTAGCAGAAAATACGCTAGACGATGCAACTTCGGACATCTTGAGGAAAAACCGTGAAGCCGATGAGAACAAAATTCAACGCTACTTACCAACTGTGCCACTCTTTTTGTCTGGTGTCATTTGGCTCGTTGTCATGCAAGCCATCCGTTTATTCATGGCCTAACACTTCATTCAACCGGGACGGGCTAAAGCCCGCCCGTTAATTCAAACGTTAGAAAGGATAGCTTCACATGAAATTGTATTTAATCTTGTTAGTCTCCTTATGCACATCCTGCACCACTATGACTAACGCCACTACCACTACTGGTGAGGTCGGAATATCGATGGGCGATAGCTACGAAAAAGTTTTAGAAACCTTAAAACCGAATAACAGAATTACAAAAACAATTGAGGGCGGTGGCATTCGCGCAGAAGGCTACTCCACAATGACCAAGGACTGTAGAGTTAAGTACTTTATCTTCCAAGGTAAAGATGGGCTACAGCAAGTTAAATATGAACCAGCGCCTAATCTTTCTGTTAGTAACAAATGTCAGTAACTTTTCTAGCCCATCATTCAAGCGGGACTGGCTAAAGCCAGCCCCTTAATTCAAACGTTAGGGCGCTATGAAATTTCTCATCCATCTGACTTGGCTTCTTCTACTCTTTACTGGCCTCTGCTCGGCTCAGTCCATTGCGGAGCAACAGGATGCTCGCGTCATTGAGAATCTTGTTGCCGCCGGATCGGATATTTCAAAGCCTCACAATATTGACTTCTTCATGCTCCTTCCGAGCAAGGCGAAAGCCAAGGCGGCAGCTACTGAGATTGAGCAGCTTGGCTACACCATCGCATCAGTCGATCGCCCTCCCGGACAGTCGCAATGGCAGATTCATGCTACCCGCGTGATGGCACCGCAACTTGAGGCAATGACTGCCACCACTCGCGCTCTTGAGGCGGTAGCCGCCAAGCATGGCGGTGACTATGATGGCTGGGGCACGGGCGTTGTCGAATAGCGCCCTAACAATTCATTCAAGCCGACGCCGCTTCGCGGCGCGGCTTAATTCAGGCGTTAGAGTGCTTCAGCAGATGGAACTTCGAGCAACCATCCTCGCATTTTTAACCAGCATGGCAATAGGCCTGACCTTGGTTAGCATCCTTGGTGCATTCTGCTTTTTCGGTTTCAGCGAACAGGTTCTAGGAGCTCCAGAAGCTCTTATTAATATGCTCTTTTTTGTCCCAGCAGCAGCTCTAGGTTTTGTTGCGGGTCGCCTTGCCTTGGAAAAACCGCTAGTTACTGCCTTACTCGCAGGCCTTATTTCAGCCACATTCTGGTCTGTCCTTATCAATGTACTAGCCAAGACCGTTGACGAAGCCATTCCTTTGTATAGCACCGATGATTTTCTAAAAACCGATCTTCCATCGTTATTACTTGGCATAGTGGTGGCCTACTTCACTTTCGGAGTGCGTCAGCACTCTAACAAGTCGTTCAAGGCGGACGCCTAACGGCGCCGCCTTAATTCCAACGTTAGGTGCTCAGTTGATTCCCCTGCATCGGAAAGAAATTTTCTTGCTAATTTATTTAATTGTTAGCCTTGGTTTTATGGCATGCCACAATGAAATATTCAGTTACGAAACCTTATCTAAAAATGTTTCGTACAGCAGATCACTTATCTCCAGCATTCCGTACGTGCTTTTTGACACATTGCTGCTTTACGTTATTTTGCGCCCACGCAGTTATTCTTATTCGTGGCGTCGCGCACTTGCCGCACTGTTAATTTTTTCGGCTTACACACTACTAAGTCTAATAACCATTGTTCACGCTCCTAGTTGGCATATAGCGCATGTAGTTATTCTTTTTTTACTATTAGTATTCTTGTTACTATTGTTTTTAAATTCACTATTAGCAAGATTTGACCAAAATAAGCCGTCAAGCACCTAACACTTCATTCAACCCGGACGGGCTAAAGCCAGCCGGTTAATTCAAACGTTAGCCGTCACAATCGATGCGCACTTACCCATTACTTGATGAGCAAGGCCGCCTATGCGCCTTTGAGGTGAACTCATTGCTAGGGCGTCGTGTTGCGCGTCGCATAGTCGCATCAATTCCCGGGGCTGCTGTCACTCGGTCCAACTTGCGGGAAGACATATTTTGCGAATTCTCGGTTGCAGGTTCGTTGTTCACTATTGAAGAACCATACGGTGACAACAGCCGATACTGGATCGGCCCGGCAGACGAGAGTGGCATACAGATCATCGAAATTGTTCGCGCGCACTTCGCTGCAAACCAAGTAGGCTTTTGGGTAGTTCGCATAGTCGCATTGCTCTGCTGCGGGCTCCTAGCATTGGCGGCCTACGAAGCTGCGCACCGCTTCATTGCTCAGGATCGCTACCTAGATTCGGGAACCAGCGACTCAATGAATGTGAAGATACGCGCAGTAGCGGCTAACACTTCGGTCAACCGGGACCGGCTAACGCCGGCCCGTTACTTCAAACGCTAGGCCTGCGAACACATCATAATTACCCACGATAAGCACCTGTTTTTTTACCGCATAGGAAAGCCCAGCTTGGCTGGGCTTTTTACGTATCTTGCATGTCAATTCAATGCCGATTTATCAATCAGTGAAGAAAAGGCATGCAAGGTTATGTGTCGACCTCCACTTGCTGCTTCGTCGCAACACCATTGCGCCGTCGCCGCATCAGCAGGTAGGCCGCCGGAATCACGAACATCGACAGCAACGGCGCGGTGATCATGCCGCCGACCATCGGCGCGGCGATCCGGCTCATCACTTCCGAGCCGGCGCCGCTGCCCCAGAGGATGGGCAAGAGGCCGACGAGGATGGTCGCAACCGTCATCACCTTGGGCCGGACACGCTGGACCGCGCCCTCGACGATCGCCGCCTTGACCGTTGCAGCGTCACCCGCGACCCCGCCGATCTCGCGCGCTTCGAGCGCCTGCTTCAGGTACAGCAGCATGATCACGCCGAACTCGGCCGACACGCCGGCCAGCGCGATAAAGCCGACGCCGGCGGCCACCGACAGGTGATAGCCGAGCAGATCGAGGAACCAGACGCCGCCGATCAGCGCGAACGGCAGCGTCGCCATGATCAAGAGCGCCTCGTCGATGCGCCGGAACGTCAGGTAGAGCAACACGAAGATGATCAGCAAGGTCGCCGGAACGACGAGCTTGAGCCGCGCGTTGGCGCGCTCCATGTACTCGAACTGCCCCGAATAGCCGATGCTGACGCCGGGTGGCGCCTTGAGCTGCCGCGCCACCGCCGCCTGCAGATCGTGGACGACGGCGCCAAGATCACGATCGCGCACGTCGATGTAGACCCACGACGCAAGCCGGCCGTTCTCGCTTTTGAGCATCGGCGGGCCGTCGACGACGGCGATCCGGGCGACGGTGCCGAGCGTGATCTGCGCCCCCGATGGGGTCAGCACCGGCAGATCGCGCAGCTGCTGCACGCTGTCGCGGATTTCGCGCGGATAGCGGATGTTGATCGGGTAACGCGCCGTCCCTTCGACGGTTTCGCCGATGCTCTCGCCGCCGATCAGCCGTGCAACCACCGACTGTACGTCGGCGATATTGAGGCCGTAGCGGCCGGCAGCGATGCGGTCGATGTCGACGTCGATATAGCGCCCGCCCGACAGCCGCTCGGCCAGGCTCGACGACACGCCGGGCACGGCCTTGGCGATGTGCTCGACCTTGATCGCGGCCTTCTCGATCTGCGCCAGATCACTGCCCGAAACCTTGACCCCGATCGGGCTCTTGATCCCGGTTGCCAGCATGTCGATGCGGTTGCGGATCGGCGGCACCCAGATGTTCGCCAGCCCCGGCACCCTGACGACGCGGTCGAGTTCGGCGACGAGCTTCTCGGGCGTCATCCCCGGCCGCCACTGGTCGCGCGGCTTGAACTGGATCGTCGTCTCGAACATCTCCATCGGCGCGTTGTCGGTCGCGCTGTCGGCGCGGCCGGCCTTGCCGAATACCGTCGCAACCTCGGGCACCGTCTTGATCAGCCGGTCGGTCTGCTGCAACAGCTCGGCCGCCTTGCCCGCCGACAATCCGGGCAGCGCGCTCGGCATGTACAGAAGGTCGCCCTCGTCCATATTCGGCAGGAACTCGCCGCCGAGCCGCGACGCCGGAATGATCGTCGTCAGCAGCGCGACCAGCGCGACGAGCAGCGTCGTTTTCGGTCTGCGCAGCACCGAGTCGATCAGCGGCTGGTAGGCGCGGATCAACCAGCGGTTGAGCGGGTTCTTCGCTTCGGACGGAATGTGCCCGCGTATCCAGTAGCCCATCAGCACCGGCACCAGCGTGACCGACAGGCCGGCGGCGGCGGCCATCGCGTAGCTCTTGGTATAGGCAAGCGGGCCGAACAGCCGGCCTTCCTGCGCTTCGAGCGTGAAGATCGGGATGAACGACAGCGTGATGATCAAGAGGCTGAAGAACAGCGCCGGACCGACCTCAGCCGCCGCGTCGCCGATCACGCGCCAGCGCGCGTCGCCGGCGAGCGTGTCGCCCGGATGATCGTGCTGCCACGCTTCGAGCTTCTTGTGGGCGTTTTCGATCATCACCACCGCCGCATCGACCATCGCGCCGATCGCGATCGCGATTCCGCCCAGCGACATGATGTTGGCGTTGACGCCCTGATAGCGCATCACGACAAAGGCCATCAGGATACCCAGCGGCAAGGTGATGATCGCGACGAAGGCCGAGCGCAGATGCCACAGGAACACCACGCACACCAGCGCGACGACGACGAATTCCTCGATCAGCTTGTGGCTGAGGTTCTCGACCGCGTGGTCGATCAGCTGGCTGCGATCGTAGGTGGTGACGATCTCGACACCGGGCGGCAGGCTGGTCTTCAGCGCTGCCAGCTTGGCCTTGACCGCGGCAATCGTCTCCCGGGCGTTCTTGCCGCTGCGCAGGATCACCACGCCGCCGACGACTTCACCCAGGCCGTTCAGCTCGGCGATGCCACGGCGCATCTCGGGGCCGATCTGTACGCGCGCGACGTCGCCGAGCGTGACGACGGTGCCGGAGACGGTCTTCAGCGGAATCGCCCGGAAGTCGTCCAGCGTTTTCAGATAGCCCGTTGCTCGCACCATGTACTCGGCCTCGGCCAGTTCGAGCACCGAGCCGCCGGCCTCGCTATTGGCCTTGCCGACCGCATCGACCAGCGCATCGGCGCTGATGCCGTAGCCGGCCAGCTTCACCGGGTCGGGAACGATCTGGTACTGCTTGACCATGCCGCCGATCGCCGCAACCTCGGCGACATTGGGCAAGGTCTTGAGCTCATAGCGCAGAAACCAGTCCTGCAGGCTGCGCAGCTCGGCCAGGCTGCGCGTACCACTCTTGTCGACCAGCGCGTACTCGTAGATCCAGCCGACACCGGTGGCATCCGGCCCCAGCGCCGGGCGCGCGCTGGCCGGCAACTTGCCCTGCACCTGATTCAGGTACTCGAGCACGCGCGACCGTGCCCAGTACAGATCGGTGTGATCGTCGAACAGCACGTAGACGTAGGAATCGCCGAAGAACGAGTAACCGCGCACCGTCTTGACACCCGGCACCGACAGCATCGTCGTTGTCAGCGGATAGGTGACCTGATCCTCGACGATGCGCGGCGCCTGGCCCGGGTACGGCGTGCGGATGATCACCTGCACGTCGGACAGATCGGGCAGCGCGTCGACGGACGTCGTGCGCACCGCCCAGACACCCCAGACGGCCAGCATCACCGTCACCAGCAACACCATGAAGCGGTTGCGGATCGACCAGTGGATCAGCGCGGCGATCATTGCTGACCTCCGCCGGTCTTGCTCATCGACGCAATCATCACGTCGTCGCCATGCATCATCAGCGTGAAGCGCACGGTGTCACCGACCGCGATGCCCTTGGCGGTGGACGAGCTCATCAGCGTGAACGGCATCGTCATCGCCGGCCATTCGAGCGCGGCAATCGGCTCGTGTGCGAGCGTCACCGAGCCGGCCCCGACCGATTTAACGACGCCGACGCCTTCGAGCGGCGCCATTGCCGTCTGGCTGGCGACTGCAGCCGGCGCACTCGCCATCCGCGCCAGTACGCCACGCAGGCTCGCCTCCGAATCGATCATGAACTGGCCCGAAGCGACGACCTGCTGCCCTTCGCTCAGGCCCGCAAAGATCTCGGTCTTGCCGCCCGCCTCCCTGCCGATCTTGACCTCGGCCGGGCTGAAACCACCCTTGCCGTCGGCGACGATGACGACAAAGCGCTTGCCGGTGGCGATCAGGGCATCGCTCGGCACCAGTAGCGCCGGCGTCGCCTCGCCGGACAGCGTCACCCGTGCATACAGGCCGGGCCGCAACCGGCCGTCCTTGTTCTGCACCGCGATCCGTACCCGAACGGTGCGGGTATCCAGCTTGAGCTCGGGCACCAGCGCCGTCACCTTGCCAGCGACCGGTGCATTCGGCCACGCGGCGAAATGCGCCTGCACCGGCGCCCCGATGCGCAGCGTCGCGGCTTGCGCCTCGGGCACGTCGGCCTCGATCCACACGCTGGCCAGCCCGTTGATCCGTGCCAACGCCTGCCCTGCCGTCAGGGTCATGCCCTGACGCACGCCAAGCTCGGCAATCATCCCGCCACGCGGCGCGCTGATCGTCACCACCGGTCGCGCCACGCCGCTGCGCTCGAGCTGCGCCACCGCCGCCGCGCTCATCCCCAGCTGGATCAGCCGCGATTTCGCCGCCGCCGCCAGCTGTGCATCGCCGCGCAGCGCCAGGTATTCGTTCTGTGCCGCCAGCCACTCGGGCACACGCACGTCGGCCAGCGGACTGCCTGCGGCGACCACGTCGCCGGTCGCCAGCGGATAGGCGCGCTCGACGATGCCGCCGGTACGCACCTGGACGATCGCCACATCGCGGTCGTTGAAGACGACGGTGCCGGACACCGACAAACCGCCGGCCAGCTCGCCGCGCTCGACCCTGGCCAGCTTGACGCCGGTGTTCTGCGTCAGCGCCGGGTCGATGCGTACGCCGCTCGATGCGTCCCCGGCCTCGTCCGCGTAACGCGGCACGAGCGCCATGTCCATGAAGGGTGACTTGCCCGGCTTGTCGAAGTGCGCATCGGGCTTCATCGGGTCGTACCAGTACAGCACCGGTTTGTCGGGCACGCCGCTCGGGGCCGACGCGGCCTGATCCAGCCCCTTGCGGGCGCCCATCCAGCCGCCGAACGCACCGATGCCCAGTGCCGCGATGGCGATCGCAATCGTAGTCCTGGTGTTCATCAGTGCGCTCCGGTCAGGAAGTAGAGCCGGGTGTCGGCATTGGCGAGTTGGGATTCGAGCTCGATCGCACGCATCTGTGCGGCCAGTCGCGCCTTGCGCGCGCCCAGCACGCTGTCGCTGCCCTTGCCCGACTTCATTCCGGCGAGCGCAAGTTCGACCTGCTGGTCGATCAGCGGCAGGGTGCGCGTTTTCAGCCGGTCCACCTGAGCGAGGGTCGCCATCCGCTCGGCGCGCAGTTCGTCGATCTGCTGCCGGTAGCCCGCCATCCGAGCCTGCCGTTCGGCGTCGCTCTTCTGCACATTGGCCAGCGCAGCGGCGATCTTCGGGTCCTGGCGCGATGCGGCGAACACCGGCAGATCGAAGCTGAACTTCACCATCGCCATGCCCTGATCCATCGCGTCGTAACCCCAGCCGACCTCGACGCCCCAGTTGGGCTTTTTCGCCGCCCGTGCCAGTGCCAACTCGGCCTGCGCGGCGCCCACCTGCGTTGCCGCTGCGCGGATCTCGGGTTGTTCGGCAATGTCGTCGGCCTGTGCGCGTGCGGCGGTCAGCCACGCCGGCAACCCACCCGTGACCGGCTGCGCGGCCAGTTCCGGGCCGACCCAGCGCGCCAGCTGCGCCCGGGCCCTGGCACGATCGCGTTCGATGTCGTCACGGCTGTCGTCGAGCTGGTCGCGTTCGAGCCGTGCCGCCAGCGCGGCGTCGGCCGATGCCCCGCCCTTGAGCGCGGCAACGCCCGCCTGCTGGCTGTGCCGATTGTCAGCATCCTGGGCCGCCAGTACATCCAGCTTGCGATCGAGGTAGTGCAATGCCAGCCACGCCAGCGTGGTTTCGCGCCGGGCGTTGAGTTGCGCATAGCGGGCCTGCGCCTCGCTGGTCTGCAGCTGCGCACCGGCGATCTGCCGCTCGGCGTCGCGAAGGTCGCCGTTCGGCACTTCCTGCATCAGGCTGACCATGCGCTTGGCGTCACCGACACGGTAGGCGTCGGGGCCGGACGTCTGCAGGTCGTCGACCCAGACCGACAGCTTGGGATCGGGCAAGGCACCGGCCGAACGGGTCAACGACTGGGCGGCGCTCGTCGCGGCGGCACTGGCGGCGATGTCGGGTGCCGTACCGGTGGCGGCAAGGGCTTCATCAAGGGTCAGCGCATGCGCGCCGACGCTGGCGGCACCGAATGTGGCGGCCAGAACGAATAAGGGGGACATGGGTCTCTCCACGCGGTTTCGAATGCGTTCGGTGGAGAGCACGATGTGCATGCCCGATGCTCCCGGGTGTGTGGGAGCAGGACAGCACGATGCAGTCAGGCCGAACGCGAAGACGAGCGATCAGCGCGGACTAATTGCGAAAGACCTGGTACTGGATCCGGAGTGGCGGTGACGCAGCGATCAGCGTCGGCGGGTCGCCCCTGGCCTGCACGGTGCCGGCATCGGGCGCTTCAAGATAGGGTGACGCGAGGAACAGTGCGACAAAGAGCGGCGCCGCCAGCTGCGGCAGCTGCACGTCGGCCGATTGCGCTCCGTTCTGGCAATGTGCCTTGCAGATCACCGGCTGGACCATCTCCAGCATGTCGCAGTCGGACATGTCGAGCATCGGCGCGCGCGGTTGCGGCGGCAAGGCTTCGGCACAGGCATAGGCGGCCGTGACCAGCTGGGCAAAAACCAGCAGGATGGCGACGAGCCACGCCAGACGTGACGATTTGAAGCTTGCGAGCATGACAGGACTATAAACGGCAGCGGAACGTCGTTCAATCGGCAAAGGCGGTCACGCCTTTGATCCGGCGCAAGGTCAGCGTGGATCGCCGGCTTGCTGCAAGCGCCGCAACACCGCCGGCCGCGCCCAGCGCAGCCAGATCCGCCATTGGCGCAAGCTTTCGGCGTCAGCGCTGTCGGGCCACAGCACGAGCGAGGTCGTACCGCGCTCTCCCGATAGCTGCAAGGCGATCAGCCAGACGCCGACGCGCGAGCTTGGTGCCAGCGTCGCGGCACTACTGCTGCCGTCCGGCCAGTGCAGCGACAACGAGCCGTCATCGCAAGCCGCCAGTCCGATCGGCTGGCGCCGGCGACGCAGCAGCAGCGTTGCGCCGCACAGCCAGACCAGGCCGGCGGCACGCCACGGCCAGGGCGTCACGATGGCCGCTGCGACGGCGCCGGCCAGGGCCAGCGCGTGCAAGCCGCTTTGTTGCCGCGAACGGACCAGCCGCAGCGGCAACGGCGTCATTGCTGGACCTGGATGCTGCCCGACACGGTAACTGAAACACGGCTGTCGCCGCCTTCGAGCATGGGCGGTGCGGCACCGACGGCATCGGCCGACATCGCCCGCGCGGACTTGTACATCGGCATCGGCGGCTGCACCGATTGACCGGTGTCGACGTTGACGTTGATGACCTTGAAACCGCTACCGTCCAGATTGCGGCGGACCAGATCGGCGCGCTGGCGGAAGGCCTTGAGGCTCTCTTCGATCAACTCGTTTTCAACCTGATCGCGCCTCTGCTCCGACACCCCGTAACGGACATCCGCCAGCTGCATGCCGATGCCATTGGCGAGTGGCTGCTGCAACTCGCCCAGCAGTTTGGACAGCGCGGAAAAATCCTTGCTGTTCAGCCGCAACTCGCCCCGACCGCGCCAGCCTTCCTGCTTGTTGGTCTTGCTGTTGTAGATCGGGAAAGTGGTGTAGCCGGTGCCGCCCGACTGCACGCTGCCGACCGATTTGACGCGCTTGACCGCTGCGGCCAGCGTCTGGTTGACCTTGTCGGCCAGACGCGCCGGGTCGCTATCGCTCAGCTCGACATAGAGCAAGGCATGCGCGGTATCGTTGCCGACTTCGCGGCTCGACTGGGCATTCAGGTTGACGACGTTGTAGTTCAGCGTTTCAGCCAGAACCGGGCCGGACAAGCCGGCGAGCAACAGGCAGGCAGCAATGCGGCGCATACGTTTCCCTATCAAAAAGCCCCGCTGACGGGGCTGGAACCGAAGCAGGCGGCGACCCGCAGCGGCATCAGTGGTAGCTGTGATCCGACGGCGTGTTGTGGATTTCCTCTGCAACGCTATCCATCACGCCAAGGTGGATTTCGACGTCGAACCATTCCCAGAACAGCTTCAGATTGCGCTTCTTCGGCCAGAGTTCCTCGTCCCCTACCCACGACGACAACTCCATCTCGAAAATCTGTTCGGCAATTTCGTCGATATGCGCGACGCCGTCCTCGGGCTCGTTGGCCTCGGGGATCAGGATCACGGTGCAATCGGCACGGACGTCTTCCAGCGACAGCGGAATGTCGTTCCCCGGCAAGCCCAGCAGCCAGTCCAGGAAAGGCTGTTTCGGGCGAATCAGCGCGGCCGAACGGTCGACGATAAACATGATGAGAATTCCTTTTAAATCAAACAAATGCACACAGCATGCGCGCACCAGACGTCACGGTACGGGCAGCCCCGCAACCAGTGCAGGGCCGCCACGATACACGACTCGTTCAGGACTTAGCGCGACGCGTGCGCGGTTTCGTATCGGTCGGCGCGGGCTCGGCGACAACCGGCGGCGCCAGCAAGGCCGCAATGGCCGGCTTGCGACGCACCGGCGCCTTGGCGACCGGCGTCTCGGCCGGCGCTGGCGACACCGGCAGCGTAGCGGTCTTGGCCGACGGCGCACGTGAACGACGCGGCGTTGCCGGTTGCGCGGTCGGTTGCGCAGTCGGCGTCGGCTTTGCCGCCGGATTGGCCACGGGCTTCGCGGCAGCTGTCGCTGCAGGCGCAGGCGCTCCACCTGTCTTGGCGCGACCTGAACGCCCCGCTGCCGGTGCCGGCGCTTTCGCCGCGACGTTTTGGGCCGGAGCAACCGGCTTCGCCACCGCGGCCGCCTTGCGACGCGGCGCTGGCGTTTGCGCCAGTGCTGGCGTCGGCACTGGCGTTGGAGCCGGAGCCGGAGCCGGAGCCGGAGCCGGAGCCGGAGCCGGAGCCGGAGCCACAGAGCGTACCTTGGCATTCCGGCTGCGACGCGCCGGTTTGGCCGGCGCCGCTTGCACTGGATTCGCTGCTGGCGGTGCTACCGGTGCCTCGGCAGCCGGCGTGCGTGGCGCACGATCGCGATTGCCGCGACGTTTGCGTGTGCCGCGTCGGCCTTCGGTCTGGCGTTGCGGCTCGCCGGCGGCGGCAGGCTGTACAACAACGGGTTCGGCGACATCATCCGCCAGCACGAAATCGACCTTGCTGGTTTCAAGATTGACGCGCGCCACCTTGACCCTGATCCGATCGGTCAGGCGATAGAGCGCACCGCTGCGCTCGCCCTTCAGCTCGTGACGGCGCTCGTCGAAATTGAAGTAATCCTTGCCGAGCTCGGAAATGTGCAGCAGGCCTTCGACGTACAGGCCGTCGAGCATCACGAACAGGCCAAAGCCGGTGACGGCCGAAATCGTGCCTTCGAAGGTCTCGCCGACCTTGTCGCGCATGAAATAGCACTTGAGGAAATTCAGCACGTCACGGCTGGCTTCATCGGCACGACGTTCGGACATCGAGCACTGCAGGCCGAGGTCTTCCCACTTTTTCGCCGGTTTGTACTTCTTGCCGGCCAGCACCGCCTTGATCGCCCGATGGACCAGCAAGTCCGGATAGCGGCGGATCGGCGACGTAAAGTGCGCGTAGGCCTCGTAACCAAGACCGAAGTGGCCCTTGTTGTCCGGGCTGTACACCGCCTGACGCAGGCTGCGCAGCAGCAGCGTTTGCAGCAGGCCGGCATCCGGCCGCAATTTGATCTTTTCGAGCACCTCGGCGTAATCGGACGCGCTCGGTTCGTCGTCACCTTCGAGGAACAGTCCGCAGGTCTTCAGGTATTCGCGCAGGTATTCGAGCTTTTCCGGCGTCGGGCCTTCATGGACGCGGAACAGTGTCGGATGCTTGGATTCGATCAGGAAATCGGCCGCGCAGACGTTGGCCGCGAGCATGCACTCCTCGATCAGCTTGTGCGCGTCGTTGCGCACGACGGGAACGATCTCGTGGATTTTGCCCTTGTCGTCGAAACGGATCTCGGTTTCGGTGGTTTCGAAATCGATCGCGCCACGTTGCTTGCGCGCGGCCGAGAACGCCTGGAACAGCGCGTACAAGGTCTGCAGATGCGGCAGCAACTTCGCGTTCTGCTGCGCCAGCTCACCCTCGGGTTGCGAGAGCATGTTCCAGACCTTGTTGTACGTCAGCCGTGCTTTCGAATGCATCACCGCCGGATAGAAACGGTACTTCTTGATCAGACCCTTGGCGCTGACCTGCATATCGCAGACCATCGTCAGCCGTTCGACATCGGGATTGAGTGAGCAGATGCCGTTGGACAAGGCCTCCGGCAGCATCGGGATCACCCGGCGCGGGAAGTAAACCGAATTGCCGCGCTCGATCGACGTCAGATCCAGCGCGTCGTCCGGCGTCACGTAATGACTGACGTCGGCAATCGCGACGACAAGGCGCCAGCCCTTGCCCTTCTTTTCGGCAAAGACCGCGTCGTCGAAGTCCTTGGCGGTCTCGCCATCGATGGTCACCAGCGGCAAGTCGCGAATGTCCTCGCGCGCCACGCCCTTGATCGGTTGCCAATCCTTTTTGCGGACTTTCTGCGGCGTCGCAGCGGCCTGCGCCTCGGCGGCATCGCTGAAGACATGCGGCAGATTGTGTTTACGCAGCGCGATCTCGATTTCCATGCCCGGATCGTCATAGCGACCGAGAATGGCACTGATCCGGCCCAGCGGCTGCACATGGCGCTCGGGTTGCTGGACGATGTCGACGACGACGACCTGGCCCGGCTCGGCGCCATTGACGTCGCCCGGCGGGATCAGGATTTCCTGGCTGATGCGCTTATCTTCGGCGGTGACGATATTGACGCCGCGTTCGGTACGCAAACGACCAACCAAGGACGTGTTGACGCGGTCGAGCACCTCGACGATCTTGCCTTCGCGCCGACCACGACGGTCGACGCCGATCTGCTGGCCCAGTACGCGGTCGTTGTGCAGCACCTTGGCCATCTCGCGCGGCCCCAGATACAGATCGCCGGTGTCGTCATCGGGGACCAGAAAGCCAAAGCCGTCCGGATGGCCCTGAACGCGGCCGGCAATCAACGCCACTTTCTGCGGCAACACCAGCGCGCCCTTGCGGTTGATCATCAGCTCGGCTTCGCGCGCCATTGCGGCGAGCCGGCGCTGGAAGGCGATCTGTTCGTCCTCGGTGATATCGAGCATGCGGGCCAGTTCATCCGCATCGAGCGGCGCACCGGCATCGGCCAGCAGCTGCAGGATGAATTCGCGGCTGGGCAGCGGGGATTCGTAGCGCTCGCGTTCACGTGCGAGGTAGGGGTCTTGGGCGCGCAGGCCCTTGATTTTGGCTTTTCGCGCAGATCGCGGCGCGGGGGTGGAAATTTTTTCGGTTTTTTCGGCTTTAATTCTTGACATCGCTTCGACGCATCCTTATATTGGCGACCTCTCGAGCAGCAAGTAGTTTAGCGCAAGAGCAGTGCCCAGGTGGCGGAATTGGTAGACGCACTAGGTTCAGGTCCTAGCGGTGGCAACACCGTGGAAGTTCGAGTCTTCTCCTGGGCACCACTACTGACGATACAACTGCTTGCTTAATTGAGATAAATGCCCAGGTGGCGGAATTGGTAGACGCACTAGGTTCAGGTCCTAGCGGTGGCAACACCGTGGAAGTTCGAGTCTTCTCTTGGGCACCAATTACGACAAAAACCCCGATCCCCGGATCGGGGTTTTTGTTTTTGCGCCCCGCCCTGGCGATGCCGACCAATCACGCCTGCATCGCGGCTTGCCGAACAAGCGACACGCCACAAATCCCAGCATAAGCGCTCAAATCCGATACGAAAACCACCCCAGCCTGTCTTCGCAGACCGGCCGGGAGGTACACGCATTCGGTACCCGCCGTTATCGCTTCGGCTCCGCATCCGGCAGGAAGAACGTCAGCAGCCCCAAGAGCGGCAGGAACGAACACACGCGATAGACGTATTCGATGCTCGTGTGATCGGCGAGCTTGCCCAGCGCCGCCGCGCCGATACCGCCCATGCCGAAGGCAAAGCCGAAAAACAGCCCGGCCACCGTGCCGACCTTGCCCGGCACCAGCTCGGTCGCGTAGACGAGGATCGCCGAGAATGCCGATGCGAGGATCAGACCGATGATCACCGTCAGCACCGCGGTCCAGAACAGGCTGGCATACGGCAACACCAGCGCAAACGGCGCAATACCGAGCATCGACCCCCAGATCACTCGCTTGCGACCGACCCGGTCGCCGATCGGCCCACCGAGCACCGTACCCGCCGCGACGGCGAACAGAAACAGGAAGAGATAGAGCTGGGCGTCGCGGATGCCGAGGCCGAAGCGGTCGATCAGATAGAAGGTGTAATAGCTGTTCAGGCTGGCGAGATAGAAGTACTTCGAGAACACCAGCAGCGCCAGTACCGTCATTGCCCGCATCACCGTGCCACGCGGCAGCGTGCCCGTTACCGGCGTCGATTTACGCGCGGCAGCCGCCATCCTTTGCACGCCGTACCAGTGGCCGACACGGTAGAGGATCGCCATCGCCAGCATTGCGGCGATCGAGAACCAGGCGATGCTGCCCTGCCCGCGCGGCAGGATCACCAGCGCGGCCAACAAGGGGCCAAGCGACGAACCGAGATTCCCACCGACCTGGAACAACGATTGCGCCAGCCCGTGGCGGCCACCCGATGCCATCCGCGCCACGCGCGACGATTCCGGATGGAACACCGACGAGCCGATGCCGACCAGCGCCGCAGCGACCAGCAGCCAGTGGAACTGCGCCGCCTGCGACATCAGCAGCAGGCCGCACAAGGTGAAGCCCATGCCGATCGACAGTGAATGCGGCTGCGGCCGGTGGTCGGTGTAGAAGCCGATCAAGGGCTGAAGGATAGATGCGGTGAGCTGGTAGACCAGCGTGATCAGGCCGATCTGCGCAAAGCTCAGCGCATAACTGTCCTTGAGCATCGGGTAGATGGCCAGGATCAGCGACTGGATCATGTCATTGAGCAGGTGCGAAACGCTGATTGCGGCCAGCACCATGAAGGCAGTGTTCTGCGCAGCCTGGGCCGGCAGGGTGAGCGGTTTGGCTTGCATGCTGCAACTCCGGGAGACAGATAACGAGACGCGTCGCGGTTTACCGCTTACACCGCAAGAGTCTATGCTGTCCACTCAGCACTAATCTGCCATAGTTTATCGTGAATCAGCCATATTCAGATCTCGATCCGGACAACTACGACGCCCTGCCGCAGACCGTGGTCGCGATGAGCCGTAACTACGCCCAAGGCCATGACTCCGGCGTACACCAGCACCGGCAGGCCCAGCTGGTCTACGCGTGCAACGGCGTGATGCGGGTCGAAACCGCCCAAGGCAACTGGGTGCTGCCGCCGCAACGGGCGCTGTGGGTGCCGCCGCAAACGCCGCACCGGGTGATGATCGCCAGCGACGCCGAAATGCGGACGATCTATGTCGAGCCGGCCGCCACGCCCGGCCTGCCCGCGCGTTGCATGGTGCTCGAAGTCAGCCCGCTGTTGCGAGAGCTGATTCTGGCACTGACCGCGCTACCGATCCGTCAGGACGAAGGCGGTCGCGCCAGCCTGATCGCCACGCTGATCATTGCCGAACTGCATGAGTTGCCTACGGCGCCGCTGCATTTGCCGATGCCGCACGACGCCCGGCTGACGCGGCTGTGCGACTACGTGCTTGGGCGCCTTGACGGCGAAGAAACGCTCGAACAGCTTGCCGATCTCGCCGGTGCCAGCAGCCGAACA
This sequence comes from Jeongeupia wiesaeckerbachi, assembly GCF_050916355.1. Lineage (GTDB taxonomy): Bacteria > Pseudomonadota > Gammaproteobacteria > Burkholderiales > Chitinibacteraceae > Jeongeupia > Jeongeupia wiesaeckerbachi. The sequence goes on along the minus strand of NZ_CP136946.1, from coordinate 2,666,070 downwards.
CTGGCGCGGCGCTTTCGCAGTGAAACCGGCCTGTCGTTTCGAGAATGGCGCCAGCAGGCACGGCTAATCCGGGCACTGGAGCTGCTGGCGCAGAACGAGCCGCTGAAACGGATCGCCGAACGGCTCGGCTACGCCAGCCAGAGTGCGTTCAGCGCGATGTTCCACCGGACGCTCGGCGTCGAACCGAGCCACTACTTTGCCGCAATGCCGGTGCGCCCGCTGGGTGAAGCCGAACGACACGCCGGCTTGCAGCGCCGCGCCTGAGCAGCCGGATCACGCAGCCCGACTTCGGCTCCGGTTCGCCGGCTTCAGGCGTTGAGTCCCGGCTGCCACAGTACATCGGGCTGGCCGGCAAAGCGGTTGGCGATCCGCGAACCGATGAACAGCAGGTCGGACAGGCGATTCAGATACTTGATGCTGGTCGCCGGAATCACCTCGGCCTTGTCGAGTGCGACCACTGCGCGTTCGGCACGGCGACAGACGCAACGCGCCACGTGCAGCGCTGCCGCCGCACGCGAGCCACCGGGCAGGATGAATTCGCGCAGCGGTTCGAGTTCGCCGTTGAATGCTTCGACGCATGCTTCGAGCCGGGCCAGTTGCGCCTCGGTCAGCGCCTCGCGCCCCGGGATGCACAGCTCGCCGCCCAGATCGAACAGGTCGTTCTGCACCAGCACCAGCGCATCGCGCAGTGCCGGCGGCAAAGGCTCGGCCAGCGCCACGCCGATGCTGGAGTTGAGTTCGTCAACTTCGCCGAGCGCATGGATGCGCACACTGTCCTTGCCGACGCGCGAACCGTCGCCAAGGCCGGTACTGCCATCGTCACCGCCGCGGGTGGTGATTTGTGTCAGGCGATCGCTCATCGTGTTTGCTCCTTGTGGATTTGAGTACTTCAGCCGTGCTCGCCGTGCGCCAGCGCAACATCGACGAGGGTCGGCTTGAGGATGGCGACCGCGTCGGCCGGCGCGAGGCCGACCAGAAAGCCGCGTTTGCCGCCGTTCAGATAAATCTTGTCGAGGTCGGCGATGCTGCGTTCCATGTACACCGGCATCACCTTGCGGGTACCGAATGGCGACGTCCCGCCGACCACATAGCCCGAATGCTTGTTGGCGATGTCGGGCGCGCACGGGTGGATGCTTTTCTTGTGCAGCAATCGCGCCAGATTCTTGGTCGAGACTTCGCAATCGCCGTGCATCAGCACCACCAGCGGCTGCTTGTTCTCGTCTTCCATCACCAGCGTCTTGATCACCGCGTGTTCGGCCACGCCAAGTTCGCGCGCCGACACCGTGGTGCCGCCCTTTTCCTCGTATTCGTACAGATGCTCGGTGTACACCACCTTGTGCTGGCGCAGTACGCGCACCGCCGCGGTCACCGGGGTTTTGTCGCTCATGTTTCGATCTCGTCAATCGCCTCGTCAACCCGATCCGGGCCACGTAGACTGATACCCGATTGATTTACTCAGGATTGCGCCCTGCGCGAAAGGCATGAAATATACGCTCGCCACTGCCCCGCTGACACTCCGTTTCTCGCTGCTTCCTGGCCACTACTACAGCATCGTCGCACCGATGCCCTTGCCCGAGCCGCAACTGCTGGCATGGGATGCGGAGCTCGCCGAGCACCTGGGCCTCGATCCCGACCCGGCGGCGCATCCGCGGCTGGCCGAGCTGCTGGTCGGCAACCTGCTGCGGCACGAGCGACCGCTGGCTAGCGTCTATTCGGGTCACCAGTTCGGCCAATGGGCCGGGCAGCTTGGCGATGGCCGGGCGATCCTGGTGGCCGAGCTCACCGACGTTAACGGTGAGGTGCAGGAGATCCAGCTCAAAGGCGCCGGCCTGACGCCGTATTCGCGCATGGGCGACGGCCGCGCGGTGCTGCGCTCGTCGATCCGTGAATACCTGTGCTCGGCGGCGATGGCCGGGCTCGGCATTCCGACGACGCGCGCGCTGTCGCTGGTCGGTTCACCGGAGCCGGTCTGGCGTGAAACACGCGAAACCGCCGCCGTCGTCGCCCGCGTTGCGCCGACCTTTCTGCGCTTCGGCCACTTCGAGCATTTCTACCATCGCGGCGAACCCGAAGCGCTGAAGGCGCTGGCCGACTGGACGATCGAACACTTCTATCCGGACTGCGCCGCCACAGCATCACCGTATCTGGCACTGTTCGAAGCGGTGCGCGACCGCACCGCCGGCATGATCGCAGACTGGATGGCCGTCGGGTTCTGCCACGGCGTGATGAACAGCGACAATATGTCGATGCTGGGCCTGACGCTCGACTATGGCCCGTTCAGTTTTCTGGACGGTTTTGACGCCGGCCACATCTGCAACCACTCGGATCAGCACGGCCGCTACGCCTTCAACCAGCAACCGCAGATCGGCCTGTGGAACCTCGCCTGTCTGGCGCAGACACTGGTCAAGCTGGTCGAACTCGACGCCCTGCGCGCGGCGCTCGACCAGTACCAGACCGTGTTCGAAGCGGCGTACGCCGAGCGCCTGCGCCGCAAGTTCGGCCTTGCCGAATGGCGCGAGACCGACTGGCCGCTGTTCACCCGCCTGCTCGAACTGATGCAGGCCGCCGGCACCGACTGGACGATCTTCTGGCGCACGCTGTCGACGCCGGCACGGCATGCCACGCTGCGCGACCAGTTCGTCGACCGCGACGCCTTCGACGCCTGGTTCACCGACTACACCGCAAGACTGGCCGCCGACCCGCAAACACCGGCCGAACGCGCAACGGCGATGCTGTCGACCAATCCGCGCCTGGTGCTGCGAAACCATCTCGCCGAAGTCGCGATCCGCAAGGCCAGCGATGGTGACAACAGCGAAATCGACCGGCTGCAGCGCGCGCTGGCCCGGCCGTTCGACGATGACGCCGAGTTCGACGACCTCGCCGGCCCGGCACCGGATTGGGCCGCAGCGCTCAGCGTTTCGTGCTCATCATGAGCACGCGCGGCGGCCCAGACTGTCGGCATTTAAAATCATCTAGTTAGCACTCAGAAAGCATCGCCAAACGGCCGGCAGCAGTACCACCGACCGCTGACCGGCTGCTACTGCAATACCCTGTGTTTGATCAAGCGGCACTGTCATCTTTCTGCCATAATCCGCGGCATTTTCGCACCTCCCCATCGCTCCCATGATTGAAATGTTCAGCGGCCTCAGCCTCACCGTCGGTGTGAGCCTGGCGCTCGCCTTGTTGTTCGTCCTCACCTTCGAATTCATCAACGGTTTCCACGACACCGCCAATGCCGTGGCGACGGTGATCTACACCAAGGCGATGCCGGCCCAGCTTGCCGTCGTCGCATCGGGCATTTTCAACTTCCTCGGCGTCATCCTCGGCGGCCTCAGCGTCGCCTACGCGATCGTCCATCTGCTGCCGGTCGACCTCTTGATCAACGTCAGCAGCGTTCAAGGGCTGTCGATGGTGTTCTCGCTGCTGGCCGCGGCCATCCTGTGGAACCTCGGGACCTGGTACTTCGGCCTGCCGGCATCGAGCTCGCACACGCTGATCGGTTCGATCCTCGGCGTCGGTCTCGCCAACGCCTGGATCAACAATACCGACGTCGCCACCGCGATCAACTGGAAGAAAGCGATCGATATCGGCCTGTCGCTGCTGGTGTCGCCAACGGTCGGCTTCCTGCTCGCGGCCGTGCTGCTGCTGGTGTTCAAGCGCGTCTGGGCCAATGGCAAGATGCACAAGACCCCGGAAGGCCGCCGTGCGATCGACGGCAAGAAACACCCGCCGTTCTGGAACCGCGTGGTGCTGATCGCCTCGGCGATGGGCGTCAGCTTTGCCCACGGCTCGAACGACGGCCAGAAAGGCATCGGCCTGATCATGCTGGTGCTGATCGGCATCGTGCCGGCCAAATTCGTCCTCGACCTGAACAGCACCACGTACCAGATCGACCGTACCCGCGACGCCGCGATCCACATGCAGCAGTTCTATCAGCAGCATGACGATCGCCTCGGCAAATACATGCTGATCAAGCCGCGCGAGAACAACGGCGGCGAGATGCCGAAGCAGTTCCATTGCGACTTCCACGACACGATTCCTGCGGTGCAGACCCTGGTCGCGCGGCTTGAAGGCGTGAAGGAATATAGCCAGATCGCCCCCGAGGAACGCCCGCACATCCGTCGGCTGATTCTCTGCCTCGACGACACGGCCCGTAAGGTCACCAAGCTGCCGGAACTGACCTCGCGCGAAGTCGACGACCTGGACAAGCTGCGCGCCGACCTGACCGCAACGACCGAATACTCGCCCAAATGGGTCATCATCGCCGTCGCACTGGCGCTGGGCCTCGGCACCATGATCGGCTGGAAGCGCGTCGTGCTGACCGTCGGCGAAAAAATCGGCAAACAGGGCATGACCTACGCGCAAGGCATGAGCGCGCAGATCGTCGCCGCCAGCTCGATCGGCATCGCCAACGTCTTCGGCCTGCCGGTCTCGACGACACACGTCCTGTCGAGCGGTGTTGCCGGCACCATGGTCGCCAACAAGAGCGGCCTGCAGATGAGCACGATCCGCAACATCCTGCTGGCGTGGGTGTTCACGCTGCCGGCATCGATGAGTCTGGCCGCCGGCCTGTTCTGGACGTCGATGAAGATCTTCGGCTGAGCGGATTCGCCGTCGAACAAACAGGCGCCCGCGGGCGCCTGTTTTCATTCCGGCTCGGCCGCAGCCGGTGCTGCTACTCCCCGTGTCAGGCTTGCCGCATTCTGCGGCTGTAGCCTGCAGCGGCCAGCTCCAGGGCGCCGCAGATCAACAGGTACAGCAGCGCGACGAACAGAAACACTTCGGTCGGATAGACCATGGCCCGATTGTTCACCTGGGTCGCCAGAAACGTCAGTTCGCCGACGCCGACGATATAGGCCAGCGACGTATCCTTGATCAGCGAAATCCACTGATTGACGAACGACGGCACCATCATCCGCAGGGCCTGTGGCAGCACGACCAGCCTGAGCGTCTGCCACGCACTCAGCCCCAGCGACAAACCGGCCTGCCACTGGCCGGTGCCGATGGCCACGATGCCCGCGTGCAGCGTGTGCGACAAATAGGCCCCGCTGATCAGCGCCAGCGCGCACACGACGGTGGCAATCGCCGGGGCATCGACGCCGAACACGATGGGCAGCAGGAAGTACATCCAGAAGATCAGCATCAGCACCGGGATTGCCCGCAAGGCGTCGAGGACAAGGCGCAGCAACAGCGCAGCCCTGCCCCGCGCCAGCGTCAACGCGATACCACCGGCGAGCCCGAGCAAGGCCGACGCAATGCCGGCCGCGCTACTGAGCAGCAAGGTCAAGGCCGCGCCGCCCAGTGCACCGTCCGGATAGGCGCCCCAGAGCAAGTAGTCGAGGTTGTCGCGGATCACGGTGAAATCGAGCATCACACCGCCCTCCTTCGACCCGCAGCCTGTACCAGCACGACGGCGAGCATGTACAGCAGCGTCGCCACACCAAAGGCCTGGAAAGTCTTCAGCGTTTCGGTCTCGACCTGCCGCGACGCATACGACAACTCGGCCAGCCCGATCGCCATCGCCAACGATGAATTCTTCACGACATTCATATACTGGCCGAACAGCGGCCCCCGGGCGATACGCAGTGCCTGCGGCAGGATCACCCAACGGAACGCCTGCCACGCGCTCAGGCCGAGTGCCGCCGCCGCCGCGCGCTGGCCGCGGCCGACGCCGCGGATGCCGGCGCGGATTTCTTCGGCGATGAAGGCTGCCGAATACACGGTCAAGCCGAACAGCGCCGCCAGCCACTCGAACGACGGCCACGGCACACCGAACCAGGATTTCGGCGTATTCAGCCAGATCATCCACGCCTCGGGCAGCAGGCTGGCGGCGCCGAAATACCAGAAGAACAGCTGGACCAGCAGCGGCGTATTGCGCATCACCGACAGGTAGACGACGCACGGCGCCGCCAGCCAGCGCTGTTCACGCGCAGCGGCAACCAGCAAGCCGAGCAAGCTTGCCAGCACGATAGTAGACAGCGAGAGTTGCAGCGTCAGGCCGAAGCCCTTCAGCAACCAGTACAGGTAGCGGGGTTCGAGCGCCCCTGAAAAAAACGAAACGGATGACATCATGGCAAAGCATCGATAGCGGCGCGGACACGCCGGAATGCAAACGGCCCCACTACGCAGTGGGGCCAGCTCGGTTCGGACCGGTCAGCGCTGGCCGATCTTGAAAGCACCGCGCGGCAGTGGCGCGTCACTCTTCGGGCCAAACCACTTGTCGTAGATCTTGCCGGCCTGCTGGGTCTTTTCGAGTTCGACCAGCGTGTCGTTGACGAGCGCGACAAGGCGGGTCTCGCCCTTGCCGATGCCGATGCCCTGATACTCCTGCGTCAACGCAAACGGCGAGACCTCGTACTTGGCCTTGTCCGGCACGCGGGCCAGCAGGCCGATCAGTTTGGCATCGTCCTGCGTGATCGCCTGGACGTTGCCGTTCCGCAAGGCGGCGAATGCCAGCGGCGTATCGTCGTACGACACGACAGTCGCATTCGGATACTTCTCGCGCAGCGTGATCTCCTGCACCGTGCCCTTGTCGGCGCCGATGCGCAGCTTGGCGATATCGTCAGGCTGCTTCAGCAAGCCCTTCTTGGCGATGAACTTCTGCCCGGTGGCGAAGTACGGCACGCTGAAATCGACGGTCTTGGCGCGCTCGTCGGTAATGGTGAAGTTGGCGGCGATCAGATCGACCTTGTTCGACGTCAGCAGCGGAATCCGGTTGGCCGGATTGGTCGGATGCAGCTCGACCTTGACGCCGAGTTTCTTGGCGATCGCATTGGCGACATCGACGTCGTAACCGACGATGTGCTTGTTCTTGCCGTCGACGAAACCGAACGGCGGATTGGCGTCGAACACCGCAACGCGCAGCACGCCGGCCTTCTTGATGTCGTCGAGCTTGTCGGCCTGGGCAAAACCGGCGGCGAGCGCCAGCAGGGCAAAAATCAGTCCACGAGATGTTTTCATTGTGCGCACTCCCTGTCGCAGAGACCTGTGTCTCCGCCGACTTCTGGCCGGCGGATGGCTGGCAACATCGGCTGCGGATCGAAACGCAGCCCTGTTGTGAAGCGATCTTAAGGTGCGCCAATAAATAACCATAAATTATATATTTCTATTTCTTCATTCCATTTTCATCAATACCGCGTCAGCACGTAAAAAACCCCGCCTTGCTGGCGGGGTCCGGGGGCGAATGCCGGATCGTTCACAACCCGGCCAGTACCTTGATGTGCGCAGCGACGCTGCGGCCGAGTGCCGACAGATCGTAGCCCCCCTCGAGCATCGAGACGATCCGGCCTTCGGCATGGCGATTGGCGATCTTCATCAGCCGCTCGGTCACCCATGCGTAATCGGCCTCGACCAGCCCCATCGACGCCATATCGTCCTCGAGGTGGGCGTCGAAACCGGCCGAGATCAGGATCAGTTGCGGCGCAAACTCATCGAGCAGCGGCAACCACTTCGCCGCCACCATCTCGCGGAAGTCCGCGCCGGTGGTCGCGCGCGGCATTGCCGCGTTATGGATATTGTCGCCCTTCGGTTCGTCACCGCAGTACGGGAAAAACGGGTGCTGGAACATCCCGACCATCAGGATGCGCGGCTCGTCGCAGACGATGTCTTCGGTGCCGTTGCCGTGATGGACGTCGAAATCGACGATGGCGACGCGTTCAAGCCCGTAGGCGTCGATCGCGTGACGCGCGGCGATAGCGACATTGTCGAACAGGCAGAACCCCATGCCGCGCGCGCGCTCGGCATGATGGCCCGGCGGACGCACCGCGCAGAAGGCATTGGCAGCCCGGCCGCTCATGAGCAGATCGACCGCGTCGATTCCGGCGCCGGCAGCGTGGTAAGCAGCATTGAGGCTGAAGCGGTTGATCGCGGTATCGGGATCGAGATGCACATAGCCCTGCGACGGCACCATCACTGTCAATCGCTCGACGTATGCCGGATCGTGGACCGCTTCGATCTGCGCCCGACTGGCCGGCTGCGCATCGACGTGCAACAGGTAGTCCCACAACTGCGCCGCGATCAGCCGGTCGCGAATCGCCGCCAGCCGCTCCGGACATTCGGGGTGCCCCTTGCCCATATCGTGCAGGCTGCAAGCGGGATGTGAAAGGTAAGCCGTGGGTTTTTCCGCAGCTCTGGTGTCGTACACACTCGGCCTCTTGACGAAAGCTGTTATTGTTTTGCTTTGAAATTTGCAGCCCGAGTGTACGCCGCACATCCGAACTCGGCAAAATTCACACCCCGCCCCCGCCCAGGATCCCCATGCCGCAGTCGCTCCGCCTTGCCCTGCTTGCCTGCCTGACGACCGCCGCGCTGGCGCACGCCGACGAGCCGCAGTACAGCGTCGCGCTGACGCCGGTCTGGCAAGGCGAAACCAAGCTCGACGAGGGCGGCAAGGCCGGCGTGAACAGTCTGCTGTTCAGCGCCAGCGCCGATCAGGCAATGAATCCGGGCTGGAGCTTCGGTCTCGGCGTTCGACTGGCCCAGGATCAGTGGGATTTCGAATCACCGACGCGCTTTGGCGGCAAGGCGCCGTGGGAAACGATCCAGCAGGGCAATCTCGGCTTTCATATCAACTACGTGACCGCCGGCTACCAGAGCTTCTCGGTCATGCCGACGATCGAATACGCCGGCGAGCGCGGTGCCTCGGGCAACGATGCCATCGGCTACGGCGCAACCGTCATCGCCGCGCAGCAGTTCAGCGAAACCTTGCAGCTCGGCCTCGGTGCCGGCGTGTTCCGCGAGTTCGACAAGACCAGCGCGTTTCCCTTCCTGGTCGTCGACTGGCAGATCGACAAGCAGTGGCACCTCGGCAATCCCTTCGATGCCGGCCCCTCCGGCCCCGGTGGTCTCGAACTCAGCTATGCCGCAACCGAGCGCTGGCAGATCGCTGCAGGCGGCGCCTACCGGTCCGAGCGTTTCCGGCTGGCCAGCAACAACGCCGTCTCGCCGGGCGGCGTCGGCCAGCACGACCGCTTGCCGGTCTACCTGCGCGTCGGCTATGCGGCCCAGCCCGGCTGGCGCATCGACGCCTACGCCGCAGCGGCCTTTGGCGGCAAGCTCAAGCTCGAGGACGACCGCGGCCACGAGATCGGCAGCGAAAACTATGACACCGCGCCGCTCTTCGGCATCAGTTTCTCCGGCGCATTCTGAGCTTCCCACATCCATGTCCCATCCGCTTCAACCTGTACTGACCCAGCTCAACCGCGTCATTCTCGGCAAGGAAAAACCGATCCGCCTGGCCGTCGCCGGCCTGCTCGCGCGCGGCCACTTGCTGCTCGAAGACCTGCCCGGCGTCGGCAAAACGACGCTGGCGCACGCGATCGCCGCGACACTCGGCCTGCGTTTTTCGCGCGTGCAGTTCACCAGCGACCTCCTCCCGGCCGATCTGCTCGGTGTGTCGGTCTATGAACGCGACAGCGGCCGCTTCCGCTTCCACCACGGCCCGGTTTTTACCCAGGTGCTGCTCGCCGACGAAATCAATCGCGCACCGCCGAAAACCCAATCGGCGCTGCTCGAAGCGATGGAAGAACAACAGGTCAGCGTCGACGGCGAAACCTACGCACTGCCTGAGCCCTTCTTCGTCATCGCCACGCAGAACCCGCAGCACCAGATCGGCACCTTTCCGCTGCCCGAATCGCAGCTCGACCGGTTTCTGATGCGACTCGAACTCGGTTATCCGGGCCATGACGCCGAAAGGGCCATGCTCTCCGGTGAAGGCCGGCGCGAACTGGTCGCCCAGCTCAAGCCGATGTGTGATCAGGAGATGCTCGCCGCGGCGCAGCGCGACGTCGCCAAGATCAGGATTGCGTCGCCGCTGCTCGATTACGTCCAGGCCCTCGCCGCCGCCACCCGGCATCAGGAGCGTTTTGCCTGTGGCCTGTCGCCGCGCGCATTGATTGGCCTGGTCGCCGCAACCCGGGCGTGGGCCTGGCTCGACGGGCGCGATCATGCGATCCCCGAAGATGTTCAGGCCGTGTTCCCGGCGATTGCCGGCCACCGGCTGCTGTCGCGCGCCAGCGGCCGACCGGACGCGCTGGCGGCGGTCGAACTGCTCGACACCGTCGCCATTCCCTGATGCGCGAGTGGTTCCAGCACCGATGGCGGCGTGCGCTGACGCGGCGGCATCCGCCAGCGCCCCTGGTGACGCTGAAGCACAATCGCATCTATGTCCTGCCGACGCTGTTCGGCGCAATCTACGCGGCAACGGCGGTACTGGTGCTGATCGGCGCGATCAACTACCAGCTGAGCCTCGCCTACCTGTTCGCCTTCGTGCTGATCGGACTGGGCCACGCCGCCTTGCTGCAGGGCTACCGCAACCTGCTGAAGCTCGAGCTGCGCACGGTTGCCACCGAGCCGGTCTTTGCCGGCGACCCGGCGCACTTCCCGGTCGCACTGGCCAATCCGGGAAAACCGCCGCGGCGCGCGTTGAACGTGTCGCTGCGCGGCCATGCAGCAATCTGGATCGAATCCATCGATCGCGACGACTCCGCCATCGCCCATCTACCTCTCCCGACGCACCATCGTGGCTGGTTGAGCATGCCGACGCTACGCATCGACACCGCCTACCCGAGCGGCTGGTGCAAGGCCTGGAGCTACGCCAATCTTGACGCACGCTGCCTCGTCTACCCGCAGCCGGAAGCCAACCCGCCGCCGTTTCATGGCGACAACGGCGACCGGGGACAGCGGCGTGTCCGGGGCGACGACGATTTCGCCGGCTTGCGCAATTACGTCCCCGGCGACAGACCGCGCCAGATCGCCTGGAAACAGTTTGCCCGGCTCGATGTCCTGTTGGTCCGCCAGGACGAACGCGTCGAAGGCCAGGCCTGGCTGTTCGACTGGCATGCTTTGCCGGAACTCGGCACCGAGGCGAGATTGTCCCGGCTGACCGCGTGGGTGCTGGCCGCGGAATCCGCCGGGGACCGCTACGCGCTGGCGCTGCCCGGTGTGTCGCTGCCGCGCGGCCATGGGCCGGCACACCGGCATGCCTGCCTGCGGGCATTGGCTTTGTTCGAGCGGGCGGGATCATGAGCGACACGCTGCCGAGCCGCGCACTGTATGCACTGATCGCCGCACTGATGATGGCGCTGCTGCCGCACCTGCTGGTGCTGCCACCGTGGCTGGCCGTGCTGATCGCCATCGTGCCGCTGTGGCGCGCCAGCCTGGTATTCCGCGGCAAGGCACTACCGCCGCGCTGGCTGCGCTATGTCTTGATGCTGGCGCTGCTGGCGCTGGTGTTCTGGCAGTTCCGCACCCTGATCGGCCGCAGCGGCGGGTTGGCCATGCTGGTCAGTCTGATCGCCGTCAAACTGCTCGAGACCAACAGCCGGCGCGATGCCGCGGTACTGACCCTGCTCGGTTATTTTGCCGGCGGCGCGATGTTTCTCGTCTCGCAATCGTTCTGGATGTTGCTGTGGGCACTCGCGACCGCGGTCGCGCTGACGACGCAGCTGATGGCGTGGCAACGGCGCAGTGACCGCTTCGAGCGCGACGAAGCGTGGCGCGCTTTGCGCATGCTGGCCGAGGCCGCGCCGGTGGTCCTGTTGCTGTTTCTGCTGTTCCCGCGCCTGTCCGGTCCGCTGTGGAGCATGCCCGACGATCGCAGCAGCACCAGCAGCGGCTTGTCCGACGTGATGAGCCCGGGCAGCTTCACCAATCTGGCGCTCGATGACAGCCCGGCTTTCCGGGTCAGCTTCAGCGGCAAGGCACCGCCAAGCTCGGCCATGTACTGGCGCGGACCGGTGTTCGAGCAATTCGACGGCCGGAACTGGCAGCAAGGCCGCTACGATGCCGAGCCGGCCGCGCCAGCCGAAACCTTCGGCCCCAACTTGCGCTACAGCATGCTGATGGAACCGAATGATCGAACCTGGCTGCTGGCGCTGGACCTGCCGACGCAATGGCCAGAAGGCAGCCGGCTGACCTCGCGCTTCCAGCTCGTCGCCGACACGCCGCAGACGCGGCGTCGGCGCATCGACCTCGTCAGCAGTCCGGGCTGGCGCGCCCATGAACAAAACGCCGTCCTGTCACGCAATCTGCAACTGCCCGACAATGGCAATCCGCAAGCGCGCGCACTGGCGCAGCACTGGCGCGCGCAGCCTCCGGCCCGGCGGGTCGAGACCGGATTGCAATGGCTGCGGGCGGGGCATTTCAGTTATTCGCTGAACCCGCCACTGCTCCCCGGGCCGGATCCGGTCGACGGCCTGCTGTTCGACACTCGCGAGGGATTTTGCGAACACTATGCCGGCGCCTTCGTTTTCCTGATGCGTGCCGCCGGCGTACCGGCCCGTGTCGTCGGCGGTTATCTTGGCGGCGAGCGCAACGCCGGCGGCGATTACTGGCTGATCCGCCAGGCCGACGCCCATGCCTGGACCGAAGTCTGGCTCGACGGGCGCGGCTGGCAACGCATCGACCCGACAGCAGTCATCGCGCCGAACCGGATCAACCAGGGACTGGCACAAAGCGTCACCGACGCCGCCCGCCTGCCCGCGGTGCTGCGCAGTGAAGCCCCGTGGCTCAAGGGACTGCGCCAGCACTGGGACGCTTCGGTCTTCCAGTGGAACCGCTGGGTGATCGGTTATGATGCGCAACGTCAGATGCAACTGCTCAACCGCCTCGGTATCGACGCGCTGGCTTCGGCGGCCTTCATCGGCTGGTTTGCGGCCCTCGCGCTGGCATTGCTGCTCGGCTACGCCCTTGCCCAGCGCTGGCGAAGCCGGCCACCGCCGCGCGATGCAGCGATGCGCAGCTGGCTTCAGCTGATCGCCAAACTCGAGCGGGCCGGTGTTGCCGCTCACCCCAGCGAAGCCCCGACCCCGCTGATCGAGCGTGCCGCGCGCGTACTGCCCGCACACCGCGAGGCGTTGACGGCCATCGCCCAAAGCTATCTGGCCGCCCGCTACGGCGAAGATCGTGCGGCCCTCGACGCGCTGCGCACCCGTGTGAGGACCTTGCGCCTACCTCGCGTCCGCACCCCGCAATCAGGAAAGTAAACAATGAGTCGTTTTGTCACCGAGCCCGAATTCAGTCACGACCGCCCCGCCCGGATCGGCATCCTGCTGGTCAATCTCGGCACCCCCAACGCGCCGACCGCCGCAGCGGTCAAACCCTATCTACGCCAGTTCCTGTCCGACCCGCGCGTGGTCGAGATCCCGAAACTGCTTTGGCAGCTGATCCTGCGCGGCATCATCCTCAACGTGCGTCCCAAGAAGTCGGCGCACAAGTACGCCAGCATCTGGAGCAAGGAAGGTTCGCCACTGCAGGTCTGGACGCAGAAACAGGCCCGGCTGCTCAAGGGGTATCTGGGCGAGCGGCTGAACGCTCCGCTGTCGTTTGCCGTCGGCATGCGTTATGGCGAACCCTCGATCGCCGCCGGCCTCGATACGCTGAAAGCCGACGGTTGCGACCGCATTCTGCTGATGCCGCTCTATCCGCAGTACGCCGCCAGCACCACCGCTACAGCCTGTGACGCCGCGTTTGCCCAGCTGCAGCGCTACCGCAACCAGCCGGCACTGCGCACCGTACGCAGTTTTCACGACCATCCCGGCTACATCGCGGCGCTGGCCGAACAGGTTCGCACGCACTGGCAGCGCGAAGGACGCGGCGACCATCTGCTGATGAGCTTCCACGGCCTGCCGCGCTACACGCTGACCAAGGGCGATCCGTACTTCTGCCACTGCCATAAGACCGCCAGACTGCTCGCCGAATCGCTGGGGCTGAGCGACGGCCAATACACGGTGAGTTTTCAGTCGCGCTTCGGCAAGGCCGAGTGGCTCAAGCCGTATACCGCCGACATGCTTGCCCAACTGGGCAAGGCTCAAACCGGCAAGCTCGACGTCATCTGCCCGGGCTTTGTCGCCGACTGCCTGGAAACGCTCGAGGAAATCGCGATCGAGGGCAAGGAAACCTTCCTCACCGCCGGCGGCGGCAGCTTTCGCTACATCGCCTGCCTGAACGACAGTACGGCGTGGATCAACGCGCTGGCAGATCTCGTCGAGCGTGAACTTTCGGGCTGGCTGGCAGCGGACTGGCAAGCCGAATATGCCGCCGGTCTGGCTAGGGAAAGCAGGGAACGCGCCCGAAAGCTGGGGGCATCAAAATAACTGGGAAATTGGCGAAATAGCAGTTACACTCAGCAGTAAGCATTTCCTTACAGCAACGCCGAATTCCCGGAGGTTTCCCACCATGAGCACCCGGCTTTTTCTTGCCGAAGACGACCTCATTCTCGCCGACGCCCTGAAAACCAGCCTGTCGCAGGCCGATTTCCAGGTTGACTGTGTCAACGACGGCGCACTCGCGCTGCAGATCCTTCTGCACAACGACTACGACATCGTCGTGCTCGACATCGGCCTCCCGAACATGGACGGTCTGACCGTGCTGCGCAACGTTCGCCAGCACAAGCCTTCGCTGCCGATCCTGATCCTGACCGCACTCGACGGCCTGGAAGAACGCGTTGCCGGCCTGGACGCTGGCGCCGATGACTATCTCGCCAAGCCGTTTGAGTTCGCCGAACTCGAGGCCCGTCTGCGCGCATTGCTGCGTCGCAGCCAGATCCTGCCGCAATCGGTCCAGCAGCTCGGCAACCTGCGCCTCGACCGTGCAGGTCAGCGCGCCTGGTGTAACGATACGCCGCTCGACCTATCGGCGCGTGAACTGACCGTGCTCGAAATTCTGATGTCGAATATCGACCGCGTCGTCACCAAGGAACAGATCGTTTCCGAACTCGGTTCGGACAATGCCGAAGTCGGCCTGAACGCGATCGAAGTGTACGTGCATCGTCTTCGCAAGAAGCTCGAACCGTGCGGCGTGGTAATCCGGACCATCCGTGGCCTGGGCTACCTGCTCGAGAAGCAACAACCGCTGTCGCAGGATGCTGCGGGATAAGGTCTCGCTGAAACGGCAGCTGCTTCTGTGGCTGCTGATCCCGCAAATCGTCCTCTGGCTGGCCGGTGCGGCGCTGTACTACAACGTCGCAACGCACTACGCCAACGCCATCACCGACAATAGCCTGCTGCAGACCGCGCGGGCCATTGCGCGGCAAGTCCAGCCTTACGATGATGGCCTGGTCGTCGACTTTCCTCGTGCAGCCCAGTTGCTGCTCGAGGAAGGCCCTGACGACAAACTCTTCTATACCGTCAGCACGCTTCCCGGTGGCATGATTCTCGGCAACCGCCGCCTGCCTGCACCATCCGGCGCTCCCATCGCTGATCGGCCCTTGTTCTACAACACGATGCAGGGCAGCGAGCCGATTCGCATCCTGTCACTTTACTACCCGCTGAACCGCCCCAACCACTGGCTGCACGTTCAGGTCGGCAAGAACCTGCAAAAGCGTAGCCAGATGTCGCGGGAAATCCTGCTCGCCACCGGCATTCCGATGGGGCTGCTGATCATCGCGATGAGCGCACTGGTCTGGCTGGGCATACGCCGCGGCCTGCGCCCGCTGGAAAAACTCCAGCGCAGCGTCGAACACCGTGCACCGCAGGATCTGGCACCACTGGAAACGCAAGCGCTGCCCGTCGAGTTGCAATCGCTGACCCACGCGCTCAACCACCTGCTATCGACCACCAACGAAAGCGTTTCCCGGCAGCGGCGCTTCATCGCCGACGCTGCGCACCAGTTGCGCACGCCACTGGCAGGCTTGAAATCACAGACCGAACTGGCGATGCGCGAAACGACGCCCGAAGGCCTGCGCGACCGGCTGAACCTCGTTCATGCCAGCGCCACGCGCAGCATCCACCTCGTCAACCAACTGCTGACGCTGGCGCGATCCGAGCCCGGCGCCCAGGCCGGTACGCCCGGCATGAAGGTCGATTTGGCCAAATTGATTCGCGACTTGACCGCAGAATCAGTACCACGGGCACTGGCAGCGGGCATGGATCTCGGCTGTGACAGCGCATTGCACGAGGCCACCATCGACGGCAATCCGGCGCTATTGCGCGAACTGTTCGTCAACCTGATCGAGAACGCGATCAAGTACATTCCGCGCGGCTGCAGCATCACCGTCCGGCTGCTCGACCACGGCGCCGATTACGTGGTCGAAGTTGAAGACGACGGCAACGGCATCAGCGATGAACAGAAGCCGCGCGTGTTCGAGCGTTTCTATCGGGTCAATCAGAACGATGGCAACGGTTGCGGGCTGGGCATGGCCATCGTCAAGGAGATTGCCGAACGCCACGGTGGCCGTATCGAGCTGGCCGATGCGCAACCGCACGGCCTGATCGCCCGGGTGACGCTCCCCAAGCAGCGCCCGACTAACTAACTCGTCAATCGACGATGCGGGGTTCGCCGGTGATACGCAGCGCAGCGGCCAGCATCAGCAACATGTTCGCCGTCGCGCCCCAGACGGTGTAGCCGTCAATTTCGATGAAATGTGTTTGCCCGCGCAAGCCGCGACGCTCGACCCAGCGACGTTCATACCGCGCCGGATCCAGTAGCAGCGCCAACGGCAACTCGAAGACTTGCTCGACTTCATCGGCACACGGCACCAGTTCAAAGCCGGGATCAAGCACGCCCACCACCGGGGTGACCGCATAACCGCTGACGGTGTAATAACTGCCCAGCGTATCGATGACGCGCACATAGCCCGGGTCTAGCCCGACCTCCTCGGTGCTTTCGCGCAAGGCGGCGGCCACCGCGCTGCCGTCAGCGTCCTCGACCCGGCCACCGGGGAAACTGATCTGGCCGGCGTGGGTCGGCAGATGAGCAGCCCGTTCGGTCAGCAAGACCGTCGCGCCGCCCTCGCGGGGCACGATGGCGATCAGCACCGCCGCCGGACGCGACTCCTGCTCGAAAGGAAAATCACCGCTTTCGGGGCGTGGGGAACCGGCCATCCGCTGCCGCAGCCAGTCGGCCCAGACCCGCGGATCGCCGGATTGCGGCCAGTTCATCTCAGTGCCCCACCCGCGGCAAACGGAAATCGCGCAAATGTGCAACCAGGCGCAGCCCCAGCCCGATGGTGAACAGCGTCCATTCGACCCACGGACCACGCCAGCCCGAATGCGCCGCCACGTATAGCAAGGCCGCGACGAGGATGGCGACGGTGCCATAAAAATCTTCGTGGAGGATGAACGGCACGTCATTGACCATCATGTCGCGAACCAGGCCACCGCCGACTGCAGTGACAAAGGCGAGGAAAGCAACACCAAACAGATTCAGCCCGACATCGAGTCCGATCTGCGCACCGGCAATGCTGAATGCAACCAGACCGATCGAGTCGGCCACGATGAAGATCTTGTACAACAGCCCGCGGTTGCGCTGATGCAGCTTGATCGCCCAGGCCACCAGCAGGGTGGCGAAGATCGTGTACAGCGGGCCAGCATCGATGAAGATGCGCGGCACCCGGTCTACCAGGACGTCGCGAATCATCCCGCCGCCGATCGCCGTCAGCAGCGCGAGAATCACGACGCCCAGAACGTCGAAGCGCTTGGTTGCACCGACCAGATAGCCGGAAATCGTGAATGCGGCGGTGCCGATCAGGAACAGCACATCGAACTGCAGCTGCATGGTCAGAAAAACCCGAGTTTAAAAAAACGCGCCAGTGTAGCGCGGTCGTCACGGCACCGATGTAACAGTCAGCGCCGCAAGGCCGACTCGACCCCGGTCGCCAACGCGATCAGGTCGGCGTGGGCGTCATCGGCAAGCCGCGACTCGCGCGCGGCGACCTCGATCTTTCGGCACAAGGCAGCCATGCCGACGGCGCCGATCTGCGCGCAAGCGCCCTTCAACTGGTGTGCAGCACGTTCGGCCACATAATGCTGCCGCTGCTGTAGCGCCAGACCGATCTCGGTCAGGCAGGCTTCGTGCGTCGGCCAGTAGGCATCCAGCAGTTCCACGCGCAAATCCTGCCCCAAATCCCGCGCCAACATCGCAAAGGTGGCATCGATGGCGGCAAGCTCATTCTGGAGTTCGGCAGGTATCGGGGACATGCGCTAGGGGTTCCAAAGGCAAGGAATGGCCATGACAAGCAACTATAACTGCGCCCCCCGCAATGCGCCACGGCCCGGCACGCGGCTGCGATATAATCGGACGATTCATTGCCAAAAAAGACGACCATGAGCCGCAAGATCCTCGTCACCTCCGCCCTGCCCTACGCCAACGGCGCCATCCATCTCGGTCACCTGGTCGAATACATCCAGACCGACATCTGGGTGCGCTTCCAGAAGATGCGTGGCCACAGCTGCCACTACGTCTGTGCCGACGACACTCACGGCACGCCGGTCATGCTGCGCGCCGAGAAGGAAGGCCTGACTCCGGAGGCGCTGATCGAGCGCGTGCACGGCGAACACCTGCGTGACTTCACCGGCTTTCATGTCGCCTTCGACAACTACTACAGCACCAACTCGGAAGAGAACCGCCAGTTCGCCTACGACATCTACGGCAAGCTGAAGGCCAACGGCAAGATCGTTAGCCGGACGATCTCGCAGCTGTTCGATCCGGAAAAAAACATGTTCCTGCCGGACCGCTTCGTGAAGGGCGAATGCCCGAAGTGTGCCGCCAAGGACCAGTACGGCGACAACTGTGAAGTCTGCGGCGCGACCTACAGCCCGACTGAACTGAAGAACCCGTACTCGGCGATTTCCGGCGCGACGCCGGTGCTGCGCGACTCGGAGCACTTCTTCTTCCGCCTGGGCGACTGCGAAGATTTCCTCAAGGGTTGGACGACCGGCCAGGCCATCGTCGGCGGCAAGGAACGCCCGCGCCTGCAGGAAGGCGCGGCGAACAAGATGCAGGAATGGTTCGACGCCGGCCTGAACGACTGGGACATCAGCCGCGACGCGCCGTACTTCGGGTTCGAGATTCCGGACGCACCGGGCAAATACTTCTATGTCTGGCTCGATGCGCCGGTCGGCTACATGGCCAGCCACAAGAACCTGTGCGACCGGCTCGGCCTTGATTTCGACGAATTCTGGAACAAGGATTCGGACGCCGAGCTGTACCACTTCATCGGCAAGGACATCCTCTATTTCCACGCGCTGTTCTGGCCGGCGATGCTCGAGTACAGCGGCTACCGCACGCCGACCGGCATCAACGCCCACGGTTTCCTGACCGTCGACGGCGCCAAGATGAGCAAGAGCCGCGGCACCTTCATCACCGCCGAATCGTACCTGCGCCATCTGAACCCGGAATGGCTGCGCTACTACTTCGCCGCCAAGCTGAACTCGGCCATCGAGGACATCGACCTCAACCTCGAAGACTTCGCCGCCCGCGTCAACAGCGACCTGATCGGCAAGTACGTCAATATCGCCAGCCGCGCCGCCGGCTTCCTGACCAAGCGTTTCGGGGGGGAACTGGCCCGCGATCTCGGCGACGCACCGGTGCTTGCCAAACTGCAGGCCGCCGGTGACGAGCTGGCGCAGTTGATCGAAGCGCGCGAATACAGCCGCGCCATCCGCGACATCATGGCACTGACCGACGAGGTCAACCAGTTCGTCGACGCCAACAAGCCGTGGGAAATGGCCAAGCAGGAAGGCATGGACGCCGAGCTGCAACGCGTCTGCTCGATCCTGATCAACGCCTTCCGGCTGCTGACGATTTACCTGAAGCCGGTGCTGCCGAAGCTCGCCGCCGATGTCGAAGCCTTCCTGAACATCGCGCCGCTGCGCTGGATCGACGCCGGCTCGCTGCTGCTCGGCCACTGTATCAACCCGTATTCGCATCTGATGACGCGAATCGATCCGAAAGCGGTCGAAGCCATGGTCGAGGAAAACAAGCAGGCGCTGGCACCGATCGAAACCAAGCCGGCGCTCGACTACGACGTGCCGCCGATTGCCGAGACGATCAGCATCGACGACTTCATGAAGATCGACCTGCGCGTGGCGAAAATCGTCGAAGCCAAGTCGGTCGAAGGCGCCGACAAGCTCGTGTCGCTGACGCTCGACATCGGCAACGAAACCCGCCACGTCTTCGCCGGCATCAAGTCGGCCTACAAGCCGGAAGACCTGCAGGGCCGGCTGACGGTGATGGTCGCCAACCTCGCACCGCGCAAGATGAAGTTCGGCCTGTCCGAGGGCATGGTGCTGGCCGGAGGCGGCGACGGCGGCCTGTACATCCTCAGTCCCGATAGCGGCGCCAAGCCGGGGATGCGCGTCAAGTAAAGCGCGGGACTAGAATCAAAACCGGCCCTTCGTGGCCGGTTTTGTTTTGGCGCACCCTCGGGGGAGAAATCGACATGAACGAGATCATCGCCAAGCGCTTGCGGGTCCATGGCCGGGTCCAGGGCGTCGGTTTTCGCTTTTATACGGTGCGCGAAGCGCTGACGCAGGGCTTGACCGGCTGGGTGCGCAACCGCTCGGATGGCTCGGTGGAAGTTCAGGTGCAGGGGCCGGCCGACAAGCTCGACGATTTCCTCGGCTGGATCCGCTGCGGCCCCGCTTCAGCCCGCGTCGACCGGCTTGATATCGACGATGCCGACCTCGAAACGCTGGTGAGTTTTTGCGAGATCGACACCCTCTAGGTGCCGACCCCGCCCGAGCCGCGATCAGCGCGCGAAACGGGCAAGCATGCCGGCCAGAAAATCGGCGACGCCCGCTTCGCCTTCGGCAGGCGCCCATGCCGGCTTCTCCGCGGCTGAGAGCGCTGCATACGGGCCGGCCTTGCTCTCGAAGAACACCGAACCGGCTTCCAGTGCGACCAGGCTGTGGAACACACCCGGCGCCACATTGATGCCGACCGTCTCGCCGCCAGCGACGAGTTCGCGTGTTGCGGTCACCGCGCCGGCCTCGTCGAACAGCAGCACGCCGACGCGGCCGCACAGCACGATCAGCGTTTCTTCCTTGTCGGCAGCCAGATGGCGATGCGGCTGGATGTAGGTCCCGGGCTCGAGCGCGTTGAGCAGGCGATGACAGGCGTCGTCGTTGTCGGTGTGGAAATTGCGGTTCTTGCGCAGCCGCGGACTCTGCGCCGCCTCGGCGCTGAGTTCGTTCAACAGGCTGCGATCGATGAATAGCGGGGATGTCATGCGGGAACTCCAGATGAAAAAAAACCCGGAAACGTGAACGGTTCCGGGCCACCAACAACATCTACAAAGGAGAAACCATCAAGACGCAAATCTTGCATCCCAACAGAACCTTGAATTTACCTGAGGGTCTGAAAGATTGTCAAATCAATTCAAGACCTTGCAACAAAAGAAAGCATTTTCCATGCCATGGTCATAGCCACCTCCAGACCCAGCCCGCGCGGTATAATTGCGCTTTTGCCCCCTGGCCTGCCCCATGTACTTGCCCGACCCTCGCCTCTACCCTCGCGTCAACGCCAAGAACCCGGTCATTCGCAGCCTGATGGCCTTTCTGACCGCCAATGAACCGGCGGATGCACAGCAAAAGCGGCAGGCGCTGGACGAGGTTGTCCGCGAGCTGTTGCTGACTGGCGATCATTACGGCCTGAACGGCGCATTGACGCAGGCACCGACGCAGGACGCCTACAAGGTGTTGTGGAAAACGTTGCGCGATGCGGTCGAACAACCGCTTGGCAACACGGCCCACGCGTTGCCGTTTGCCCTGCCCATCGTCTTCGTCGCCGGCAACAAGGGCGAAACCGAGCTGCCGGGCGAGGTCGACGCGCAAGCCATCGTCTCGCTGCTGCGCGCTCACAACGTCATCGCCGCCGATGCCGACGTCTGGCTCGGCAATGCCCTCGTCGGCGCCGATCAGCTGGCCACTATCAATCCGACCCAGCTGTCGCGCTGGCAGACACAGATCGTCGCCGCCGAACCGCTGCCGGCCGAGTTCACGCCGGCACCGATCAAATTCAAGGACGAGGGCGTGTTCATCCGTTACCTCGTTGGCGTTGCGCTGCAACCCGCCGGTGCCGAGCCGGTCATCCGCCTTGGCGGCGCCGTCGGCAGCTGGGGCATGCCGCTGGCGCAACTGCTCAGCGACGGTTTCAAGAAACCGGGCCTGACCCTGTTCCCGATTCCGCGCGTGCCGCAAAGCTGGCTCGCCGCGCAGGAATCCGGCCGCGTCACCGTGCTGGAAACCCGCTTGCAGGTGGCCGCGAGCAACGCGATCCGCAGCATCCGCGGCAAGGGCCGCACGCCGGTGATCACGCTGGCGGCGCACGAAGGCGGCGAGATCCGCATCACCTTCTCCAGCCGCGAAGACGCCGAGCGCTGGGAAGGCTATGTCTGGCCGCTGGCACCGCTCGACAGCGCCGAACAGGTGCACGCCTTCGTCGACGACCTGATGCGCGAATGCCAAGTCGACGACGTCGTCGTGATCGAAACGATCCAGCCCGATCTCGACACCGACGGCCTGCCCTTCTTCGTCACCGCACACACCAAGCCGGTTCAGCAGCAGTAAGCGTTCGGAGAAGACCGATGAGTTACTACAAGCACCACGTGTTTTTCTGCCTGAATCAGCGCGAACTGGGCGAACGCCAGAGTTGCGCCAACTGCGGCTCAGTCGCTGCGTGGGAACACGCCAAGGCCCGGGTCAAATCGCTCAAGCTCGCCGGCCCCGGCGGCGTGCGTATCAACAAGGCCGGCTGTCTGGAGCGCTGCGAGGAAGGTCCGGTGATCGTGATCTACCCGGAAGAGACCTGGTACACCTATATCGACGAGAGCGACATCGACGAAATCGTCGACGAGCACCTCGTAAAAGGCAATATCGTCGAGCGGCTGAAAATCTAGCAATGACGCCAATTGAAGCGCACCGGTTTTGCTCGCACCATCGATCGCAAATCGATGCAAGCGAGCGCTGCGGCTGCTTCCACTGTCTAGCGCAATTTTCCCCTCGCGATATCCAGGACTGGGCTGATGACAACGACACTGCCCTGTGTCCGTTCTGCGGCATCGACTCGGTACTTGGGTCTGCAAGCGGCGCCCCCATCACCCGCGATTTTCTACTCGCGATGCAACAACATTGGTTTTGAATCATGAATGCACCCCGAAAGGCCCCGTCGTTCGAACTGCTTGAGATCGCCGGTCCGGCCGGCAAGCTCGAGTGCCTGCGGCTCGATTCGGCGCTCGAGACCCTGCGCGGTATCGCGCTGGTCGCTCACCCGAATCCGACCGAGGGCGGCACGTTCACCAACAAGATCGTCCACACGCTGGCCAAGACGCTCTCCAGGCTCGGCTACGTCGCCTATTGCCCGAACCTGCGCGGCGTCGGCAACTCCGAGGGCGAACACAGCCGCGGCAAGGAGGAACCGGACGACATGGCCGCCGTGCTGGCCTTTGCCCGCGCAGCGCATCCGGAAGCCGGCAAGCTGGTACTCGCCGGCTTCTCGTTCGGCACCTATGTGCAGTCGCAGTTGCGGGCACGGCTTGGCGACGACGAGGTCGAAGGCATGATCCTCGTCGGCCCGGCGACCAGCCGCTACAGCGACTTTCCGCCCGTGCCGGCCGACACGCTGGTGATCCACGGCGAGGAGGACGAGGTCGTCGCACTGGCAAGCGTGTTTGATTGGGCGCGACCGCAGCAACTGCCGGTCATCGTCGTTCCCGGCGTCGGCCACTTCTTCCACGGCCGCTTGATGCAGCTGGGCGAGATCGTCGACCGGCAGTGGCGACTACGCGGCTGACGCGTCAATCGGCCACTGGCTGAGCGACCGGAAAATCCACCGTCACCGTCAGCCCGCCGCCCGGCGTGTGCGATAGCGCAATCGTCGCGTCGTGCAGCCGGGCGATTTCATGCACGATCCCCAGTCCCAGGCCGCTGCCCTCGACCTGCGTGCCGGCGATCCGGTAGAAGCGCCGGAATACGCGATCGCGCTCCTCTTCGGCAATCCCTGGACCGTTGTCGATCACCTGCAGCCTTGCAAAACCGGCCACGGGTTCGCAACGCACCGTCACCATCTTGCCGGGGCCGGCGTAGCGGATCGCGTTGTCGATCAGGTTGCCGACCAGCTCCTGCAGCAGCTCGGGCCGGCCGGACAGCATCGCTACGACCTCGCCCTCGAAACCGAGGTCGACACCGCTGCGGCGCGCCACCGGCGCCCAGTCGAGCGCCACTTCGCGCGCCACCCCGGTCAGGTCGACGTCGCTGTAGGTGACGGCGAGAAAGTGGTCCGGCGCCAGCCTCGACAGTGACAGCAGCTGCTTCACGCCGCGTGATGCATGCCGGACGGTCTCGAGCGTTTCGGCTATCTGCTTCTTCACCGTCGGCAGATCGTCCTCGCGCAACGCCAGCTCGACCTTGGCCTGCAATACCGCCAGCGGCGTTTTCAGCTGGTGCGCGGCATCGGCAAAGAAACGCCCGCGGTCGTTGAGGATGCGTTCGATCCGCGCAATGTACTGGTTCATCGCTTCGACCAGCGGTTTGAGTTCGCTCGGCAGTTCGGTCGCGTCGAGGGGTTGCAGATCGTCGGCGTCCTTGTCCTTGACCTTGGCCGACAGGCGCCGCAGCGGCTTGAGGCCGACGCTGACCGCCAGCAACACGATGCCCAGCGCCAGCGCCACCAGCACCACATCCTGAATGATGGCGCCGACGAGAATCTGCTCGGCCAGCTCGCGCCGCGATTCGGGCGTTTCACCGGTCAATACCCAGACGGTGCGCGTCTGGGCGCTGGCGACGTCATGAACGCGCTGCCGGATCGCGGCGATGCGGATCGTGTCGCCGTGGTACTCGGCGTCGTAGAACTGCGGCTTGTAGAACGCCTGATCGCGCCGCTTGGGCAGTGGCAGATCCTTGTAACCGGTCAGCTCGGCGCCGCCCTCCTCGGTGACGCGATAGTAAACACGGCCGGCGGCGTTGGATTCGAACATTTCCAGCGCCAGATACGGGATATCGACGACGATCTTGCCGTCCTGGATCGAAATACCCTCGACCATCGCCTTGTTCGACGTGAACAGGCTGCGATCAAACGCCGCATCGGCAGCCTGACGGGCACGATGATAGGTCAGCACGGCATCGACGCTGAGCAGCAGCAGCAAGGGCAGCAGCAAGCAAACCGTGAGATAGCGGCGCAGACTACGCTGCGGCATCGCGGGCTTCCAGCAGATAACCCAGCCCGCGCAGGGTGACAATGGCGACGCCGCTGCCTTCCAGCTTTTTCCTCAGTCGGTGCACGTAGATCTCGATCGCGTCGGGGCTGCTTGAATCGTCGAGACCGAAGATCTGTTCCGACACCGCCTCCTTCGACACCGCCTTGCCGCCGCGCAGCAGCAGCACCTCGAGCACCGCATGTTCGCGCGGCGTCAGGCTCAACGGGCCGCTTTCCAGACTGAACACCCGGCTGACGCTGTCGTAGCGCAGCGGGCCGAAACTCAGCTCGGCGCTGTCGAAGCCGTGGCTGCGGCGGATCAACGCGCGTGCACGGGCTTCGAGCTCGTTCAGGTCACACGGTTTGGTCAGATAATCATCGGCGCCCAGATCAAGTCCCTTGACGCGCTCATCGACCGAGCCGTGCGCGGTCAGGATCAGCACCGGCACCTTGTTGCGCCGTTGCCGCAGTCGGCGTAACACCTCGAGGCCATCGAGCTTGGGCAAGCCCAGATCGAGAATCACCAGTGCGTAATCCTCGGTGCGCAGCACCTGATCGGCGTCGGCGCCATTGTGCATGCAATCGACCGCAAACCCGCCCTGGTTCAGGGCGCGGGTCAGCGAGTCGGCCAGCGACAGATTGTCTTCCACAAGCAGCAGACGCATGGTGAATCCGGGTTCCGATATCGTTCTTGAAGTATCTGCAGCGCCCCGGTCATGCACCATCAGGGATCGCCGCAACAGCAAATTGCATTGAATTGGTGCCCGGAAAGCGAATTGAAAGCGCTGCGCGCATAGGATCATTTCACACGGATGACACCCATCCGGGAATACCGAGCCGAAGCGGCCAGATTCTGGAGATCGATATGAAGCGCTTTACCCGTTTTGCCCTGGCCCTGGCCAGCTGTTCCGTCGCCGGCCTCGCAGCCGCCGCCAGCATCCCGGCCGGTTATCCGGGCAATTACGCTGCGATTGTCAGTGCCGCCCAAAAAGAGGGCAAGGTCATCGTCTATTCGGTGACCGACACCGCCGCGGTAAAGCCGCTGATCAAGGACTTCGAGGCGATGTACCCGGGCGTCAAGGTCGAATACAACGACATGAACAGCACCGAGCTGTACAACCGTTTCATTTCCGAAAGCGCCGCCGGCGGCACCACGGCCGACGTGCTGTGGTCATCGGCGATGGATCTGCAGATCAAGCTCGTCAACGACGGTTTCATCGCCAGCTACGCATCGCCGGAAAAGGCGAACATGCCGGCGTGGTCGACCTACCAGGACCAGGCCTACGGCACGACGTTCGAACCTTTGACCATCGTCTACAACAAGCGCCTGCTCGCCGCCAGCGAAGTCCCGCAGACCCATGCCGATCTGGCCAGAATCATCAAGGCCAATCCGGACAAGTTCAAGGGCAAGGTCACCACGTACGACATCGAGAAATCCGGCGTCGGCTTCAACTACCTGACCCAGGACGTGCGCGTCGGCGGCAATGCGATCTGGGACATGGTCAAGGTCATGGGCGGGTCGGGCGTGAAACTGCAATCGTCGACCGGCGCCATGATGGAGCGGATCTCGTCGGGCGAAAACCTGATCGGCTACAACATCATCGGCTCGTACGCGTTCACCAAGGCCAAGAAGGACCCGTCGATCGGCTATGTCTATCCGAAGGACTACACGCTGGTGATGAGCCGGCTGGCCTCGGTCACCAAGGCCGGCAAGAATCCGAATGCCGCGAAGCTGTGGCTCGACTATCTGCTGTCCAAGCGCGGACAGACCATCCTCGCCAACGATGCCGACCTGTTCTCGATCCGCAGCGACGTGGCCGGCGAAACCTCGATGGCCGGCCTGACCAAGCAACTGGGTAACAGCCTCAAGCCTATCCAGGTCGGCACCGGTCTGCTGGTCTATCTCGACCAGGCCAAGCGACTGGAATTCCTCAAGCAGTGGCAGCAGGCGATCAAGAAGTAAACCGCCCCGCCCGCCCCGAACCGTCCCCTCCCGCATGACATCGCGCCGCAGCCTTCGGGCTGCGGACGCTGGAGTATTGCCATGAGTTCGATCACCTCCCTGCAGGGCCGCGTCCCGCTGCCGGCCACTGCACCGCAGCACGGTGATGGCGGCTGGCGTGCCTATGCCGGTCTCGGCCGCTGGCTGACGATCGCCATTGCCGTCATCGTCGTCGCGCTGCCGCTGTCGCTGATCCTGTTCCAGAGCTTCCTGAGTGCACCGTTTTTCATGCCGAACAAGGCGGTCTCGCTCGAAGCCTACCGCTTCGTATTCGACGATCCCGATTTCTGGTCGGCGTTGAAGAACACCTGTGCCATTGCCTTCGGCATGCTGTTCATTGCCGTACCGATGGGCAGCGTGCTCGCCTTCCTGATGGCGCGGACCGACCTGCCCGGCCGCCGCTGGCTAGAGCCGCTGCTGCTGACGCCGGTCTTCGTCTCGCCGATGGTGCTCGGCTTCGGCTACGTCGTCGCCGCCGGCCCGGTCGGTTTTTACTCGGCGTGGTGGATGTCGCTGTTCGGCAGCGCCGAAGCGCCGTGGAACATCTACTCGCTGTGGGCGATCACGCTGATTGCCGGGCTGACGCACGTACCGCATGTCTACCTGTACGCCTCGTCGTCGCTGCGCAACCTCGGCTCGGACGTCGAAGAAGCCGCCCGCGTCTCCGGCGCCAGCCCTTTCCGCGTTGCCCGCGATGTCAGCCTGCCGATGGTGATGCCATCGCTGCTGTTCGCCGGCGTGCTGGTGTTCTTCCTCGGCTTCGAGGTCTTCGGCCTGCCGCTGGTGCTCGGTGATCCCGAAGGCCATCTGGTACTGACCACCTATCTGTACAAGCTGACCAACAAGCTCGGCATTCCGTCCTACCACCTGATGGCGGCGGTCGCGGTACTGATCATTCTGGTGACCTTCCCGCTGGTGTTGCTGCAGCGCCGCTTGCTGCGCAATGCCGGCCGTTACATCGCCGTCAAGGGCAAGGCCGCGCGGCAACACGTCTTGCCGCTGGGCCGCTGGCGCTGGATCGCGATGGCGATCGTCCTGCTGTGGCTGCTGGTGACGGTGTTCGTGCCGCTGTCGGGCATCACGCTACGCGCCTTTGTCAGCCACTGGGGTCAGGGCGTACCGCTGACCGAGGTCTTCACGCTGGCCAACTTCACCGACCTGTTCGAGAACGACAGCCTGGTCCGCGCCATCATCAACAGCTTCGGCGTCGGCATCCTCGGCGGCGCCATGGCCGTGGCCTGCTACACCGCCGTCGGCTTCGCCGGCCACCGCCGCAACGACTGGGGTAGCAAGCTGATGGACTATCTGGTGCTGGTGCCGCGTGCGGTGCCGGGCCTGCTCGCCGGTCTCGCCTTCCTGTGGGTCTTCCTGTTCGTACCGGGGCTGAAGGAGTTCAAGAACTCGATGTTCTCGATCTGGCTCGCCTATATGGTCGTGTGGATGGCCTACGGCATGCGGCTGATCCAGGGCGCGCTGATGCAGGTCGGCCCCGAGCTCGAAGAAGCCGCCCGCAGCGTCGGCGCGACCCGTGGCCAGACCAGCCGCTATGTCACCTTGCCGCTGATCCGCTCCGGTCTGCTGGCGAGCTGGCTCTTGGTGTTCATGATCTTTGAACGCGAATACTCGACCGGCGTGTATCTGCTGTCGCCGGGTACCGAAGTCATCGGCGCACTGATGGTGTCGCTGTGGGCCACCGGCGCAGTCGATCAGGTTGCCGCCCTTTCCGTTATCAATATGCTCATGGTCGGCGCCGGTCTGGCTGTCGCCCTGCGTTTCGGAGTGAAACTTCATGACTAAGCTCATCGTTGAAGACCTGCACCTCAGCTATGACAGCACCCCCATCCTCAAGGGCGTGTCGTTCCACCTGAAGGCAGGCGAAGTCGTCTCGCTGCTCGGCGCCTCGGGCAGCGGCAAGACCACGCTGCTGCGCGCCGTCGCCGGTCTCGAGCAACCTTCGAGCGGGCAGATCCTGCTCGACGGCAAGCCGCTGTATAACGGCGCCAGCAATACCAATCTGCCGGTCGAACAGCGCTCGCTCGGCCTCGTGTTCCAGTCCTACGCCTTGTGGCCGCACCGCACGGTGTTCGACAACGTCGGCTACGGCCTCAGCCTGCGCAAGGTGTCGCAGGCCGAGATCAAGCAGCGCGTACAGAAGGCGCTCGACCAGCTCGGCCTTGGCCATCTGGCCGAACGCTTCCCCTTCCAGCTCTCCGGCGGCCAGCAGCAGCGCGTCGCGATCGCCCGGGCGCTGGTCTACAACCCGCCGGTGATCCTGCTCGACGAACCGCTGTCCAACCTCGACGCCAAGCTGCGCGAGGAAGCGCGGGCCTGGCTGCGCGAACTGATCGTCTCGCTCAACCTGTCGGCGCTGTGCGTCACCCACGACCAGACCGAAGCAATGGCGATGTCGGACCGCATCCTTTTGCTCAAGAACGGCAAGATCGAACAGGAAGGCACGCCAGCCGAGCTGTACGCGTCGCCCAACTCGCTCTACACCGCCGAATTCATGGGCAGCAACAACAAGCTCAATGCCAAGGTCGTGTCGGTCGAGGGCGAACAGGTGAAACTGGCCGGCGACGGCTGGGAACTCAATGGTCAGGCGCGCGACTGGCTCAGCGCCGGCGCCGACGCGCAGGCGGTGATCCGGTTGGAGCGCGTCCGCGTCGTCGACGGCCCGGGCCACAACCGCATCAAGGCCAAGCTGATCACCGCCATGTATCTGGGTGACCGCTGGGAATACCTGTTCCATCAGGGTGAAACACGTTTCCGCGCCTACGGCATCGAGCCGCGCAACGCCGGCGACTACTGGGTCGAGTTTCCGGCCAACGATTGCTGGGTGTTCGCGGCCGCCTGACCGGCTGTCTTTTCCAGGTTTGGCGGCAGGCCGGTCCTGCCGCTTTTTTTTGCCCGGCCATTGCGGAGCGCAGGCCACAGCGCGCAACGCAACCAGCAGGCTGGCGCCAGCTGCTCTAAGATGCCGGCTGTCGCCTTGCTACCGCTCCGGCATGAATCTCGTCTCGTCGCAATTTCCGCTCTGGCTGCTCGTGCTGTCGTGGATCACGGCTGCGCTACTACTGCTGCGCGCCGCGCTGCGCGTCCCCTGGTTCGCGCTGTCGCAGCCGGCGCTGACCGGCTGGCTCGGTGCAACCGTCATCGCACTGCTATTCTGGCAGATGAAAGCCAACATCCAGCCCGGCTTGAGCTTTCACATGATCGGCGCCACCGCGCTGACCCTGATCGCCGGCCGCGATCGCGCGCTGCTCGGCCTTGCGGCGGCACTGGCGATCGATACCGGCTTCGGCCATGCCGAATGGGGCGCCTTCGGCCTGTCGTGGCTGATCATCGCCGCACTGCCGTGCCTGCTGACGCATACGCTGCTACGGCAAGCGCAGGCGCGACTGCCGCTCAATTACTTCGTCTACATCTTCCTCAACGCCTTCGCCGCCGCAGCGCTGTCGATGTGGCTGGTCGGATTGCTGACCTGCGGGTTGCTGGCGATCTTCGGCCCGTATGCATTCGACTTCCTGCTTGAAGAACAGCTGCCGTACTACTTCCTGATGGGCTGGCCCGAGGCGTTTACAACCGGCACCAATCTCGCGCTGCTGGTGATCTACCGGCCACAGTGGGTCGTCTCCTTTGACGACGCCAAATACCTGGCGGACTAGTGCCTCAAGATCGCTGGCGCCATTCGTGAACTAACAGCGCGTAGTCGGCGAGATCGAGAAAACGGTCGTCCTTCCATTCGCACTCTCGGTGCGTCCCCTCGTGGATAAAGCCGCTGTCGATCAACAGCCTGCTGCTGCGCAGGTTTTCCGGTTCAACCTCTGCCGCGACCCGGTGCAAGGCCATCGCGTCGAACCCGTAATTAAGTATCACCGGCAGGCATTCGCGCATCACCCCTTTGCGCCAGTGCTCAGGCAAGAGCCAGTAACCAAGGCTTGCGTTGCGGTGCCCGTGGTCCCAGTCGTTGAAACCGCAGGCGCCGAGCAACGTCTCCGGCACGGCGCTGTCGCAGATCGCCCACCAGACACCACTCCGTTCGGCCGCGATCTGGCGGAACCAGTCCATCTGGCTCCGGGTATCGTCGCGCGTCTCGTAGGCGACACCATAGTGGGCAATGACCTGCGGATGCGACAAACCGCGGAACACCGCGTCGAGGTCGCTCGCAACGAACTCGCGCAGCACAAAACGCGGCGTGCCGAGCACGGGGAATGCAGGCCCTGACAGCATCATCAATCCTTGAGTCATGTAAGTGCTGACGGACCCGAAAGGCCGGTCTTTAGTTCCGCCCTGCACGCCTGCTCAAAGCCTGGCCCAGTCCGGCAGCGCGCCGAATTCGCTCGCCAGTTGCAGCGCCGACGTCACCGCCGTCTCGGGCAGGCCGTCGCCGGTCCACGCACCGACATACCAGCTGGCGCGATGCCCCTGGAGCTGCGCCAACCTTGCCTGCGCCAGGGTCGCCGCATGATCGAGCACCGGGAACCGGCGCTCGGCACGGAACAAGGCTGCGCCGGGCTCGACCAGCGGATCGACGGTCAGCAGCAAGGGGGTCTTCAGCAATAGATGCTGCAACTGGTCCACCCGTTCGCTCAGGCACGCAGCCTGCGGCGCTGCGCTTCGGTGCAAGTAGTTCGACGCCGCCCAGACCTTGCGACGACGCGGCAACAGCCGTCGATCGGTGTGCAACCAGACCGAGCCGCTGCGACAACGCAAGGCATCCAGCACGGCCATTTCGTCCGGATCGGCATCGGCCAGCAGCGGACGCGTGATCGGCGCCTTCGTCGCCATCACCACCGCGTCGAAACGATCGACGCCGTTCGCGGTCTCGACCAGCACCCCCAGCGGTTCGCGCCTGACCGCGAGCACCGGCGTCGCCATGCGGACCTCGCCGACCCGCGCCAGCAGCTTCGGCAACCATGCCCGTCCGCCGCCGTAAACGCTGCGCCACACCGGCCGGCCGATGCCGCGCTGCAAGCCGTGGGCGAGAAAGACGCGCAGGAACATTGCCGCCGGCATGTTCAGTACGTCGATGCCCGGATCGGACCAGATCATTGCCGCGGTCGGCAGCAGGTAGCCGTCCCGGAACGCACGGCCGTAGCGGGTCTGCGCCAGCAGCTGCGCCATCGTGAAGCGGGTGACGATCGCATCGAGCCGCAAGCGCTCGGCATGCCAGCGAAAGTGCCGGGCATCGGCAAGCCGGCCGAAAAAGGCCGGCGACAACAGTCTGCGTCGCTGGGCAAACAGCGCATCGATGCCGGTGTCGGCCCATTCGAGCCGGCCGGCATCGAACGACACGCCAAGCGTGGCCGGACAGCCCATGGTGCCGGCGCCCAGCGATTCGAGTAGCGCGCTCAGCTTCGGGCTCGCCGCAGCATTGAACCGCGGCAGGCCGACATCGACCGGCCACGTCTGTCCATCGAGCGCGACGTCGACGGTCCGGCGGCACAGATCGCCCCCCGCCTCGAACAAGCTCACCCGATAACGCCGCGACAGCAGCTCGGCCGACAACAGCCCGGCCAGCCCCGCGCCGATCACTGCGATGCGGCCACCCGGCTCGGGCGGCGCATCGCCATGCGTCTGCATGCTTCTTCCCCATCAGGACCCACGCTTACCAGATTAGCACCGGGGGGTCGCGACGAATCGCCGTGGCCGAGCACCGGCGCGCGGCGGATTACCGGACCGACGCACCGCAAAGCGGCCGGTAAATGCGTTATCCTCTGCGGTTTTGCGAGTCGCCGCGATGAATCCAGCCCTGCTGCTCTATTGCCGTCCCGGCTTCGAAGCCGACTGCCAACAAGAGTTCGCCGCACGCCATCCGCTCGAAGGCCACTGGCACACCGGTGTTGGCTACGTGCTGTTCGAAGCCGACGACAGCTATGAGCTGACCCAACTGCACCAGACCCTCGACGTCACGCAGCTGATCTTCACTCGGCAGATCCTGCTGGCATTGGCCAAGGTCGAACTCGGCGAGCGCGACCGGCTGACGCCGATCACCGATGCGCTGGATGCCCTCGATTCGCGCTACGCCGCACCGTGGCAAGCAGTCTGGCTCGAGCACCCGGATAGCGACGCCGGCAAGCCGCTCTCCGGTTTCTGCAAGCGTTTCGGCGCCATCGTCGAAGCCGCGCTGGAAAAGCGCAAGGCGCTCGACGCCCGCCGCGGCCGTTATCGCCTGCACCTGTTCTTCACCTCGATGACCGAAGCCTGGATCGCGCTTGCCCGTCCGGCGCAGGCCAGCCCGTGGCCGCTCGGGATTGCGCGCGTACGGATGCCGACCGGCGCACCGAGCCGCTCGACGCTGAAACTGGCCGAAGCGCTGATGATGCTGGTCCCCGAGGTCGAGAAAAAAATGAAGCCGGGCATGGTCGGCGTCGACCTGGGCGCGGCGCCCGGCGGCTGGACCTTCCAGCTCGTCAGCCACGGTCTGAAGGTGTTTGCGATCGACAACGGCCCGATGAAGGGCGATATGGCGATCCATCCGCACGTGAAACACCTGCGCCAGGATGGTTTCAAGTTCCGCCCGCCCAATCCGGTCGACTGGCTGGTGTGCGATATGGTCGAGCAGCCGGCGCGCATCGCCCAGCTGATCGCCGACTGGTTCACCCGCGGCCATGTGCGCCACGCCGTGTTCAACCTCAAGTTGCCGATGAAGAAGCGCTGGGCCGAAATCGAACGTTGTTTCGACCTGATCGACAACGCGCTGTACAGCGCCGGTATCGACTACGAGCTGACCGCCAAGCAGCTCTACCACGATCGCGAAGAAATTACCTGCTACCTGACGCGTAGCAAAGTGCGTTGACAGTATTTGGTACGGCTGGC
This sequence comes from Jeongeupia wiesaeckerbachi, assembly GCF_050916355.1. Classification (GTDB taxonomy): domain Bacteria; phylum Pseudomonadota; class Gammaproteobacteria; order Burkholderiales; family Chitinibacteraceae; genus Jeongeupia; species Jeongeupia wiesaeckerbachi. The sequence continues at coordinate 2,632,340 of NZ_CP136946.1, read as the reverse complement.
TAGGCTTACAAAAATGCGGCCAGCATCCGGCCCGCCACGCTTTGCCAACGATAACGGAGATATAACAATGTTCAAGGAATTCAAGGAATTCGCCATGCGCGGCAACGTCGTCGACCTCGCGGTCGGTGTCGTGATCGGCGCGGCGTTCGGCAAGATCGTCGACTCGCTGGTCAAGGACGTAATCATGCCGCCGCTCGGCTTCCTGATTGGCAAAGTCGATTTCGCCAACCTGTTCCTCACGCTGTCGGAAGGCAAGATCCCCGGCCCGTACGCCTCGCTCGATGCGGCGCAGAAGGCCGGCGCGGTCACACTGAACATCGGCGTCTTCTTCAACACGCTGATCAGCTTCGTCATCGTCGCGTTTGCGATTTTCCTCGTCGTGAAGGCGATGAACAAACTCAAGCGTGATGAACCGGCTGCGCCGGCGGCCACGCCCGAAGACGTGCAGCTGCTGCGCGAAATCCGTGACCTGCTGAAGAAGTAATCCGCTACGGCGGGTTCATCAATAAAAAAGCGCCGGCATCCGGCGCTTTTTTTATCAACGGACAACGCGCTCAGCTCGCGTACCCGCCCGGTGCTTACGGTACGACGGCAAAGAAAAAGAACGACGCGAAAATCACCAGATGCACGATGCCCTGCAGCACCGTAGTCCGGCCGGTCGCCAGGCTCATCGAGCCAACCAGCAGCGTCAGGCCCAGCAGCACCGTTTCCTTCATCGGCAGCCCCAGCAGCAGCGGCTTGCCGGTGAAAACGAAAATGATCGCCACGGTCGGAATCGTCAGGCCGATGGTCGCCAGCGCCGAACCGAGCGCCAGATTCAGACTGGTCTGCAAGCGGTCGGCGCGTGCCGCCCTTGCCGCCGCAATGCCTTCGGGCAGCAGCACCAGGGCGGCGATGACGATGCCGACCACCGCGTCGGGCGCACCGGCATTGGCGACCGCGCGCTCGACCGCTGGCGACAGCAGCTTGGCCAGACCGACGACGGCAACGAGGCAGACCAGCAGCAAACCACCACTGGTCATCGCAATCCGCTTGGTCGGCGGCGCAGCATGCACATCTTCGTTCGACCCGTCGGCAAGGAAGTAGTCGCGGTGGCGAACCGTCTGCACGAACACAAAGGTGCCATACAGCAGCAGCGAGACAACACCGATGAACGCAAGTTGGGTCGATCCGAGGAAGGGGCCGGGGAGCGCCTGTGCATAGCTCGGCAAGATCAGCGTCAGCACCGCCAGCGCCGCCAGCACCGTCATCGCCGTACTGGCGCCACGCAGCTGGAAATCCTGTTCGCGGTGACGCAGGCCGCCAAGCAGCAGGCACAGGCCGACAATGCCGTTGCAGACGATCATGATGGCCGCAAACACCGTATCGCGCGCCAGCGCGGCCTTGGCTTCGCCGCCTGGCAGCATCACCGAGATGATCAGCGCAACTTCGATCACAGTGACAGCCAGGGCCAGCACCAGTGTGCCGAACGGCTCGCCAACGCGATGCGCGACGACTTCGGCATGGTGAACGGCAGCAAAAACGGTTCCGGCCAGCGCGATGCCGACCAGCAGCAGAAACAGTGTCGCTTCACCGGCAAACGGCGAAGCGATCATGGCGCCCCATGCAAGCACGGGCAAGGCCCAGGTCCAGCGAGGAATCGTGTTTGGCGACAATATGTTCTCCTGTTGGCTGGCAACGCTCGGTGGCGCTGCCGGATGGTTGGATAGAAACAACTTAGTCCCGGCCGGTCCCCGGAGCTAACTGATTTTGAGCATGCGGCGCAACGGCGATGAAACGGGCAGCGCCAGCGCTTCCGGACTCAGGCCGCCGCCTAGTCGCCCATGGCCTCGTCGAGGACGGCGATAAAGCGCGCGTTCTCTTCGGCCAGGCCGATCGACACCCGCAGGCTGTTGGGCAGGCCATAGCCAGTCAGCGGGCGGACAATCACGCCCCGTTCGAGCATGAACTGGTTCAGCAGGCCGGCGTCGCCGCAATGGAAAGTCACGAAGTTGGCCCAGCTCTGGATGAACGACAGATCCTGACGCCGGAACGCTTCGGTCAGCTGTGTCATGCCGGCGTTGTTGACGCGAACCGACTCGAGCAGGAATGCATCGTCGTCGAGTGCCGCGCACGCCGCGGCCTGCGCCAGACTGTTGACGTTGAACGGCTGGCGAAGCCGGTTCAACAGGTCGGCAACTTCCGGCGACGCCAGCGCCATGCCGACCCGCAGGCCGGCGAGGCCATAGGCCTTCGAGAACGTCCGCACGACGATCAGATTCGGAAACTGCCGCAGCCAGGCGATCGAGTCGGTGCGTTTTTCGCGTGGCAGGTACTCGGTATACGCTTCGTCGAGGACAACCAGTACGTTCGGCGGGCACAGTTCGAGGAATTCGATCAGATCGCCCGGCCGCGCGAGGGTTCCCGTCGGGTTGTTCGGATTGGCAATCCAGACGATCTTGGTGTTCGGCTTGATCGCCGCACGCATCGCGTCGAGGTCGTGGCCGTAATCGACCGCGCGCACCTCGATGCCCTCGGCGCCCATCGCCTGCACCGCAAGCGGATAGACCGCGAACGCGTACTGCGAATACACCGCCGAATCGGTGCCGGTCAGGAAGGTCCGCGCGATCAGGTCGAGCACATCGTTCGAACCGTTGCCGAGCACGACCTGCTGTTCGGCAACACCGAACTTGCGCGCGATCTTGGCTTTGAGCTCGAAACCGTTGCCATCCGGATAGCGCGCCAGCGCGCCGAGTTCGCGCTCGATCGCCGCCCTCGCCTTCGGCCCGATGCCCAGCGGGTTTTCGTTCGACGCCAGTTTGACGATGGCCGCGGGGTCGAGGCCCATCTCGCGGGCCAGTTCGCCGATCGGCTTGCCGGGCTGGTAGGGCGCGATGGCGCGAATATGGTCGGGGGCGAGTTCTGCAAGCATGGCTGCTCCTGCGGTCTTGAGGCGGTGGATGAAGGTCATGCATGCGGGCCAACACCCCGCATGCGGGTCAGCTCTTCTGCAGCAGATCGGCCTTGGCCCAGCGCGCCGGCAGTACCGGTGTCGCGGCCAGCGCATCGAGCAATGCGGCCGATTCGCTGGCGACGACGATACGTTCGGCCTCGGCTTCGCGAACGAAACCTTCGGTCACGGTCTGGCGTATGAAACCGAGCAGCAAATCAAAATAACCTGCGGTGTTGAGCAGCCCCACCGGCTTGCCATGCAGGCCGATCTGCGACCAGGTAAGGATTTCAAACAGCTCGTCGAAGGTGCCGAAACCGCCGGGCATCGCGATGAAGCCGTCGGCCAACTCGGCCATTTTCGCCTTGCGCGTATGCATCGAATCGACGACCAGCAACTCGGAGCACGCGGTCAGCGCCAGTTCGCGCTCGACCATGAAATCCGGAATCACGCCCACGACCCGGCCGCCAGCGTCCAGACTGGCATGCGCAACATCCCCCATCAGACCGACATTGCCGCCGCCATAAACGAGCGCAATCTGCCGCTCGGCCAGCAGGCGACCCAGCGCCTTGGCCGCATCGGCATATTCGGGACGGGCGCCGTGACGCGAGCCGCAAAACACCACCAGCGATTTCATCGATCTTTTCTCCCAATCAGAATGAAACAAGCCCGGCGAATGGCCGGGCCTGTCGAATGGCAAACCGCGCGGCTCAGAGTACCGCCAGCGGATACGTGCCCAGCACCTTGACGAAGGCCGAGGTCGAACGCAGTTCGTCGAGCGCAGCGATCAGATTCGGATCGCTGACATGGCTTTCCACGTCGACGAAGAACAGGTACTCCCACAGCCCGGTGCGGCTTGGCCGCGATTCGAACTTGGTCATCGACACGCCGTGGCGCGCCAACGGTTCGACCAGCGCATGCAGCGCACCGGGTTTGTTCGGTGCCGAAATCACCAGCGAGGTCTTGTCGCGCCCGCTCTTGCCCACATCCTGATAACCGAGGACCAGGAAGCGCGTGGTGTTGTTCGGCTCGTCCTCGATGTTCTCGGCCAGCTTCACCAGCTGGAACTTCTCGGCCGCCGCATCGCCGGCGATCGCCGCCGCGCTCGGGTCCAGGCTGGCCAGACGCGCCGCCTCGGCATTGCTCGCGACCGAGATGCGCTCGACTTCGGTCGGCAGATTGCGGTTCAGCCACTCGTGGCACTGCGCCAGGCTTTGCGCGTGCGAATACACGCGCTTGATGCCGTCCTTGGTCGGCGTCGCCCGCAACAGGTGATGATGAATCCGCAGCACGACTTCGCCGCAGATCTTCAACGGCGAACTCACCATCAGATCCAGCGTGCGGCCAACCGCGCCCTCGGTCGAATTCTCGACCGGCGCGACGACATAATCGGCCGCGCGGGCCTCGACCGTGCGGAATGCATCGTCGATCGACGCACAGGCCTGCGTCGCCGCCGCGTGGCCGAAATGCTTGATCGCCGCGGCCTGGCTGAACGTCCCTTCCGGGCCGAGGAAGGCAATCGTCAATGGCCGCTCAAGCGCCAGACACGCCGACATAATTTCGCGAAAAAGACGCGCGACGGTTTCGTCCGACAGCGGCCCGCGGTTCAGCTCGCGGATGCGCGTCAGCACCTGCGCCTCGCGCTCCGGGCGGTAGACGATGCCGCCGCCCTTGATCTCGCCGATCGTGTGGGCGTGCTGCGCACGCTGATTCAGCAGTTCAAGCACCTGCGCATCGATCGAATCGATCGCATCACGGTGCACTTTCAGTTGTTGTTCTTGATCGGCCATCTTATTTACCCGGTTCGAAACGGGCCGCATCAATGATCGACCACAAGTGAATGATCCAGCCCATCAGGATGAACCACAGTGCGCCAGCCAGTACGAACATCAGCAGCGCAATCAACGGCCGCCCTTGCAGCAGCTGGCCGAGGCCCGGGATGAAAAAGCTGGCCAGCGCAGCGAGGACGTTACCGCCCGATCCTTGTCCGGTTGCCATACGCTTATCCATGGGTGCGCGCGAATTCGCGCATGAACGACGCCAGCGCCTGTACGCCCTCGAGCGGCATCGCGTTGTAGATCGATGCGCGCATGCCACCGACCGAACGATGGCCCTTCAGCTGCAGCAGGCCGGCGGCCTTGGCATCGCCGAGGAAGGCATCGTCGAGTGCGTCGTCGTGCAGCATGAACGGCACGTTCATGCGCGAGCGGAATGGCTTGTCGATCGGGCAGCGATAGAAGCCGTTCGACGTATCGATCGTCTCGTACAGCAGCGCGGCTTTTTCGATATTGGTCTGTTCGATCGCAGCGAGCCCGCCCTGCTCCAGCAACCACTTGAACACCAGGCCGGCGACGTAGATACCGAAGGTCGGCGGCGTGTTGTACAGCGATTCGGCATCGGCATGGACGCCATAGTCGAGCATCGTCGGCGTCGACGGCCGCGCGTGGCCCAGCAGGTCCTCGCGCACGATCACCAGCGTCAGCCCCGACGGGCCGATGTTCTTCTGCGCGCCGGCATAGATCAGGCCGAACTTCGAGACGTCGATCGGACGCGACAGAATGTTCGACGACATATCGCAGATCAGCGGTACATCCGATTGCGGAATGAACGGGAATTCGACACCGCCAATCGTCTCGTTCGAGCAATAGTGCAGATACGCCGCATTGGCGCTGCGCTGCCAGCTGGCCTCAGCAGGAATGCTGCTGAAATGGCTGTCCTCGCCCGAGGCGGCGATATGGACATTGGCAAAGCGCTTGGCTTCCTTGATGGCGATTTTCGACCAGTGGCCGGTATTGACGTAATCGACCGTCTCGCCTTCGCGCGACAGGTTCAGCGGCAGCATCGAAAACTGGAAATGCGCACCACCCTGCATGAACAACACCCGGTAATTGGCCGGGATGTTCAGCAGCTTGCGCAAATCGGCTTCGGCTTCGTGAATGATCTGGGTGAACTCGCGGCCGCGGTGGCTCATCTCCATCACACACATGCCGCTACCGTGCCAGTCGACCAGTTCTTCCTGAACGGTCAGTAGCACATCACGCGGCAACACCGCAGGGCCGGCACTGAAATTGAACACTGGGCTCATGCTTCGCTCTCTCGGTAAGGCCGGCTCATGCTGGCCGATAAATTCGTCTTCCGCGCCTCAGGCCAGCAGGAAGTGGGCGCGCGCGGTGGCGATCGGACGGGCTTCGTCGTCCTGCCATGCACTCATCAAAACATTGGCTACCCGCCGTCCCTGTCTGACGATTTCGCAGCGGGCGTACAGATCCTGCGGTCGGCCGGCACGCAGGTAATCCAGCGAAAAATCGACGACCCGGGGCAGCACCGACGCTTCGTGCGCCCACATCAGGTGCAACACGGCGGCATTCTCGAGGAAACCGCCGATCACGCCGCCGTGCAAGGCCGGCAGCAGCGTATTGCCGATATTGGATTCGCGAAACGGCAGCACGAACAGCGGGGCGCCGTTGTCATCACGCACTTCTGCGCCAATCAGCCCCGCATACGGGATTTTCGCCAGCAAGTCACTCAGATCGGCCACATTGCGGATGTCGGTATGGGACATCATGCCTCCTTGCCGGTGCCGCGCGCGAAGGTCGCAACGGCATAGGCAACCGGCTTGGCGATGTCGTCCTGGAACGCCGTCGCCCGGGTAAAGGCAATGTGCTCGGTCAAGCGATAGCACTCGGCGGTACAGAAGATCGGCGCGTCGGGTTTGGCCGGACGCAGATAATCGATGCGCAGGTCGAGCGTCGCAATCGCTTCGGGCGCAGGCAGCAGTGTGAACAACGACGTGCCGCTGGCAGTGTCTATCAGCGTGGTCACCGCGCCGCCATGGACGACCCGGGTTTCCGGATTGCCGATCAGCGCATCCTGAAACGGCAGCTCGAGCGTAACCTTGCCCGCTTCCGACGAGACATGTCTCAGTCCGAGTGTCTTGCATTGCGGCAAGCCCTCGAACCAGGCCATGACCTCGGCAAAGTAGGCAGGGACAGCTCGCGCTGGATCAGGCATCGGCTTGGCCCGTGCTGTCGGTGGCGGCATCGCCGCCTTCGTTGCTGGCGACCTCAAGGACATCGTCCTCGTCGACCGAATCCGGTTCGCAGACTTTCTCCAGCCCCGACAGCATTTCGCCTTCGTCGAGGTTGATCAGTCGCACACCCTGCGCCGCACGACCAGTTTCGCGAATCTGGTCGACCTTGGTGCGGATCAGTACGCCACCGGTGGTGATCAGCATCACGTCGTCGCTTTCTTCGACCAGCGTTGCGGCTACGAGCTTGCCGTTGCGGTCGCCGGTGTCGATGGCGATCACGCCCTGGGTGCCGCGGCTGGTCAGGCGGTAATCGCCGACCGGCGTACGCTTGCCGTAGCCGTTCTGCGTCGCCGTCAGCACCTGCTGATCTTCGGACTCGGCCACCAGCAGGGAAATCAGTTTCTGGCCTTCGCCGAGCTTCATCCCGCGCACACCCTTCGAATTGCGCCCCATCGGGCGAACCTTGCTCTGGCTGAAGCGGACCGACTTGCCTGCGTCCGAGAACAGCATCACCTGGTCGCCTTCTGCCGTTTGATCCGCGTCGTCGATCTGTTCGTCGTCGTGCGCCAGCTCGTCATCCGCAGGGGCATCGTCGTCCAGCAGCGGGCCGCCGGCACCGCGGGTCAGCGCAACGCCAACGAGGTAATTACCCTCATCGAGGTTGATCGCGATGATGCCGCGCTTCATCGGTCGTTTGAATGCTGCCAGCGGCGTTTTCTTCACCGTGCCATCCGCGGTCGCCATGAAGATGTACTGGTCTTCGCTGAACTCCTTGACCGGCAGCACCGCGTTGATCTTCTCACCCTCTTCCAGCGGCAAGAGATTGACGATGGGCTTGCCACGGCTGGTGCGGCCGCCCTGCGGCAGCGTGTAGACCTTGAGCCAATAGACCCGGCCCCGCGAGCTGAAGCAGAGGATGTAATCGTGGGTATTGGCGACAAACAGCTGGTCGATGAAATCGTCTTCCTTGGTCGCCGCCGCCTGCTTGCCACGACCGCCGCGCTTCTGCGCGCGGTATTCGTCGGTCGGCGTCGCCTTCATATAGCCGCCGTGCGTCAGCGTGACGACCATATCCTGCGGCGTAATCAGGTCTTCAAGGCACAGGTCCTCGCCGTGCGCGATGATTTCCGATTTACGCGCATCGCCAAAGGCCGTCTTCACCTCGTTCATTTCGTCGGCGATGATCTGTGTCACGCGCTCCGGCCGCGCCAGGATGTCGAGAAGATCAAGGATCTTCTCCATGATGTCCTTGTACTCGGCAACGATCTTGTCCTGCTCAAGGCCGGTGAGGCGCTGCAGCTGCATTTCCAGAATGCGTTGCGACTGTGCTTCGGACAGACGATAGCCGTCCTCGCCCAAGCCGTAGACATCGTCGAGACCATCGGGACGCGAAGCGCTGGCGTCGGCGCGAGCAAGCATTTCCTCGACCAAGGACGAGCGCCAGGTCCGGCCCATCAGGCCGATCTTGGCTTCGGCCGGCGTCGGCGCAGCCTTGATCAGCGCAATGATCTCGTCGACATTCGACAAAGCCACCGCGAGGCCTTCGAGGATGTGACCGCGCTCGCGCGCCTTGCGCAGCTCGAACACCGTCCGGCGGGTCACGACCTCGCGACGATGCCTGAGGAAGCATTCGAGCACCTGCTTCAGGTTCAACAGGCGCGGCTGGCCATCGACCAGCGCGACCATATTGATGCCGAAGCTGTCTTGCAGCTGCGTCTGCTTGTAGAGGTTGTTCAGTACGACATCGGGCATTTCGCCGCGCTTGAGCTCGATCACCACGCGCATGCCGGACTTGTCCGACTCGTCGCGAATTTCGCTGATGCCTTCGAGCGATTTCTCGCGCACCAGATCGCCGATGCGTTCGAGCAAGCGAGCCTTGTTCACCTGATACGGCAATTCGTCGACGATGATCGCCTGCTTGTCGCGCGAGACGTCTTCGAAATGCGTCCGGGCGCGCATCACCACGCGGCCGCGGCCGGTGCGGTAGCCTTCGCGCACACCGTGTATGCCGTAGATGATGCCGGCGGTGGGGAAGTCCGGCGCCGGAATGATGTCGATCAGTTCGTCGACGGTCAGCTCGGCATTGGCAAGCAGCGCCAGCGCAGCATCGACCACTTCATTCAGATTGTGCGGCGGGATATTGGTCGCCATGCCGACGGCAATACCGGACGAGCCATTAATCAGCAGGTTCGGAATCCGGGTCGGCAGTACCGTCGGTTCAAGTTCTTTTTCGTCGTAGTTGGGCGTGAAGTCGACGGTTTCTTTATCGATATCGGCAAGCAACTCGCTGGAGATTTTCTCCAGCCGGCATTCGGTGTACCGATACGCAGCGGCATTGTCGCCGTCAATCGAACCGAAGTTACCCTGGCCGTCGATGAGCGTGTAGCGCAGCGAGAAGTCCTGCGCCATCCGCACCAGCGCCTCATAGGCAGCTGAGTCGCCGTGCGGGTGGTATTTACCCAACACATCACCGATGACGCGCGCGCATTTGACATACGCGCGATTCCACACGTTGTTGCTTTCATGCATCGCGAACAGGATGCGCCGGTGCACCGGTTTCAGACCGTCACGCACATCGGGCAATGCACGCCCCACGATGACGCTCATGGCGTAATCGAGGTAGGAGCGGCGCATCTCCTCTTCAAGGCTGACGGGAATCGTTTCTTTGGCGAAGCTAGGCTGTTCGGACATCTTCCAGGTCAATCGCTGGGCGCCGAAGCGCGGGGAAAGAGAATTTCTTAGACTGTGCGGAAATGGCTAATGCGACTGAGGCACCGCGCAAAACCGCGCCCGGTCAGTGTAACATGGCGCTCGGCGCGCTCCAATTTCGTTGCCGTGGCAACAAAAATTCACGCGCAATTCATTTGCAGCCCATGTCTGACCGACCTTAGAATGGCCGGGGTTTTGGAAGAAATAAATGCCTTGACGCAGGGCTGTTGTCAGGTATATCCAGAAACAACAAGGCTTGGTTGGTTCAAACACCATATCCAAATTTACCAGGAGAAAAACTATGCTGTCGCTCAAGCAAACCATGATGTCCCTTGCTGTCGTTTCGGCTCTGAGCATGGGCTCGGCTTTCGCCGCTACCACCGCTTACAGCACCAACGGTACCAACGTCGCTCCGACCAACGTTGAAGGCGTGGTGAAAAACTCGATCGGCGAATGCTGGCGCACCGGCACGTGGAGCAAAGACCAAGCGACCGTGGAAGGCTGCGACGGCTACGTGAAGCCGCAACCGAAGGTTGAAGCTCCGGCTCCGGTCCCGGCTCCGGCTCCGGTCGTGAAGAACAAGACCTTCAGCCTGCAAGCTGACGTGCTGTTCGACTTCAACAAGGCTAGCCTGAAGCCGGCCGGCAAGGACGCTCTGGACAAGCTGTACCAAGACGTCGTGAACTTCGACCCGAAGGAAGGCAACGCAGTTGTCGTTGGCTACACCGACCGCATCGGTTCGGACAAGTACAACAACGCTCTGTCGCAAAAGCGCGCTCAGTCGGTTGTCGACTACCTGGTTTCGAAGGGTGCTCCGGCTGACAAGTTCAGCGCTGAAGGCCGCGGCAAGGCTGACCCGGTGACCGGCGATACTTGCAACAAGATCAAGGCTCGCAAGCAGCTGATCGAATGCCTGGCTCCGGATCGTCGCGTCGAGATCGAAGTGAAGGGCGTGCAGGAAGTTGTTGTTCCGGCAACCAAGTAATTCTGGTTTTGCCCCAAAGCCCCGCCCTTGGCGGGGCTTTTTCATTTCTCAGCCCAAGGAAATGCCACCAATGAATACATTTCGCTGGCTTCTCGCATTGGTGTTGGCCGCATCGTCGCTGGCCCACGCCGATGGGGTAAGCGATCTGAAACGCTTCCTGTCGTCGACTACGGGCGTGCAGGGGCAGTTCAGCCAGAGCGTCTCCGGCAAACCCGGCACGCCGGTGCAAACCAGCAGTGGTGACTTTGCCATCCAGCGTCCAGGCAAATTCCGCTGGAGCTATCTCAAGCCCTATGAGCAACTGATCGTCGGCGACGGCAAACGCGTCTGGCTGTATGACCCGGAACTGCGTCAGGCAACCTCGAAACAGCTCTCCGCCGCGCTCGAAAGCAGCCCTGCGGCCCTGCTCGCCGGCGATAACGCGCTCGACAAGACCTATACACTCAGAAACCTCGCCAACCGCGATGGCCTGTCCTGGGTCGAGGCCGTACCCAAAAGCAAGGAGTCGACCTTCGACAGCATCCGGCTCGGCCTGAAAAATGCACAGGTCGTCGCGATGGAACTGCAGGACCATTTTGGTCAGACGACGCGGGTTTCGTTCAGCGGCCTGACTCAGAATCCGAAGCAATCGGCCGCCCTGTTCCAGTTCACCCCGCCGAAGGACGTCGATGTCGTCGAAGAATGACCTCTTCGCAGGCGAGCATAACGAACACGAACCGCTCGCCGAACGACTGCGCCCCAAGGTGCTCGACGACGTCATCGGCCAGCGGCATCTGCTTGCTGCAGGCAAACCGCTGGCACTCGCCGTTGCATCGGGGCAGCCGCATTCGATGATTTTCTGGGGTCCGCCCGGCGTCGGCAAGACCACGCTGGCACGACTGATGGCCGGCGCATTCAAGGCTGAGTTCATTCCGTTGTCGGCGGTCTTTTCCGGCGTCAAGGACATCCGTGCAGCAATGGAACAGGCCGAGCACTACCGTGCCGGCGGGCACCGCACCATCCTGTTCGTCGATGAAGTCCACCGCTTCAACAAATCGCAGCAGGATGCCTTCCTGCCCTTCGTCGAATCCGGTCTCGTCACCTTCATCGGCGCCACCACCGAAAACCCGTCGTTCGAAGTCAATGCGGCCTTGCTGTCGCGCGCTCAAGTCTATGTTCTCAAAGCACTGGAAGAAGACGCGCTGGCCGAACTTGTCGCCCGCGCCCAGACCCAGTGTTACTCCGGACTGGATTTTCAGGCCGATGCCATTGCGCTACTGACTGGCTACGCCGATGGCGATGCCCGCCGCTTGCTCAACCTGGTCGAGCAGGCCGCCAACGCCGCGAACGCGCAAGGCCTCCACCATCTGGACGCCGCATTTCTGCAAGACGCGCTGACGCTGAACAACCGCCGTTTCGACAAGGGTGGTGATGCGTTTTACGACCAGATATCCGCCCTGCACAAATCGGTGCGCGGCTCGAACGCCGATGGCGCGCTGTACTGGTTCTGCCGGATGCTCGATGGCGGCGCCGACCCGCGCTATCTGGCGCGCCGCATCGTGCGCATGGCGTGGGAAGACATCGGCCTCGCCGACCCGCGCGCAATGACGATCTGCAACGATGCAGCCGAAACGTTCGAGCGCCTCGGCAGCCCCGAAGGCGAGCTGGCGCTGGCGCAGGCGGTGATCTATCTGGCCATCGCCCCCAAGTCCAACGCCGGTTACAACGCCTACAACGCTGCCCGCGCCCAGGTCGGACAAGACAAGTCGCGCCCGGTACCCGAACACCTGCGCAACGCCCCGACCAAGCTGATGAAAGAACTCGGCTACGGCAAGCTATATCGCTACGCGCACGACGAACCCGAGGCCTATGCCGCCGGTGAAACCTATTTGCCCGAAGGACTCGAAGGCACCCGCTTCTATCGGCCGACACCGCGTGGACTCGAAGGCAAGATCGCCGAAAAACTGCGTCATCTTGCCGAGCTGGACGCGGCCTGGCTGGCCGAGCAGCACCGGAAGGCCTAAGGTGCTTCGTGTAGAATGAACACCATCCGCATCACCCGATAAACGACAAGAATCCAGCCCATGCTCGATATCAATTTGCTCCGCAACGACCTCGACGCCGTCGTCGCCCGCCTCGCCGCCCGCGGTTTCGCCTTCGATGGCGCGACCTTCGCCACGCTTGAAGCCGAGCGCAAGACGCTGCAAACCGCCACGCAGGAACTGCAAGCCAAACGCAATAGCGTGTCAAAGCAGATCGGCATCGCCAAATCCAAGGGCGAGGATGTCGCCCCTATTCTGGCCGAGGTCGAAAACCTCAAGGGTGAGCTGGCTACCAACGAGTCGGCGCTGAGCGCGCTGCAGGACAAGCTGAACAGCCTGCTGTTGAACCTGCCGAACCTGCCGCACGAGTCGGTGCCGGCCGGCGATGACGAAAGCGGCAACATCGAAGTGCGCCGCTGGGGCACGCCGCGCGCCTTTGATTTCGAAGCGCGTGATCACGTCGATGTCGGCGCACCGCATGGTCTGGATTTCGAAACCGGTGCCAAGCTCTCCGGCTCGCGCTTCACGCTGCTGCGCGGCCAGATTGCCCGCCTGCACCGCGCGCTGGCGCAATTCATGCTCAACACCCAGACCGAAGAGCACGGTTACACCGAGGCCTACACGCCCTACATCGTCAACCCGGAAGTCCTCTACGGCACCGGCCAGCTGCCCAAGTTTGCCGACGACATGTTCCGCGTCGAGCGTGGCGGCACCGACGGCCAGACCCAGTACCTGATTTCGACCTCGGAAATCTCGCTGACCAATACCGTCCGCGACAGCATCCTCAAGACCGAAGAACTGCCGGTGAAGCTCACCGCGCACTCGCCCTGCTTCCGCTCCGAAGCCGGCGCTGCCGGACGCGACACCCGCGGACTGATCCGCCAGCACCAGTTCGACAAGGTCGAGATGGTACAGATCACCACGCCCGAGCAGTCGTACGCCGCACTCGAGGAAATGGTCGGCCACGCCGAGGCGATTCTGCAGAAGCTCGAACTGCCCTACCGCGTCGTGTCGCTGTGCACCGGCGACATGGGTTTCTCGGCCGCCAAGACCTATGACCTGGAAGTCTGGCTGCCGGCGCAAAACACCTACCGCGAAATCTCGAGCTGCTCGAACTGCGAATCCTTCCAGGCGCGCCGGATGCAGGCGCGCTTCAAGAACGATGCCGGCAAGAACGAACTCGTCCACACGCTGAACGGTTCCGGCCTCGCCGTCGGCCGCACGCTGGTCGCGGTACTCGAGAACTACCAGAACGCCGATGGCAGCATTACCGTCCCGACGGTCCTGTTGCCCTATATGGGTGGACTGACCCGCATCGGCGGCTAAGAGAACGGCGACCTCAGGGTCGCCGTTTTCATCTCCGGCTCGGGCGGAGCGCTATGCTTCGCTCGTCGGATGCGGCATGATCGGGAACTTGCCGAGCTTTTTGGAATCTGACTTGATCATGACTCCCACTACTATTTGGCTCATTGCCGCGGCAGTACTGGTCGGACTGGAAATGCTCAGCGGCACGTTCTATCTGCTGGCCATTGCCGTCGGCATGCTTGCCGGTGCCATTGCCGGCGCGCTCTCGGCCCCGCTGCCGGTACAAATCGCCATTGCGACCATTGCCAGCCTGTTTGCCGTCGCCGGGTTGCGACGCTGGAAGCGCCGGACGCAACCCAAGCACGACGAAAGCAACGCACTCGATCTCGGCCACAAGGTGACGATCGAGCGCTGGCTCGACACGCAACACGCCCGGGTCCGCTATCGCGGCGCCGATTGGGACGCCGAATTTGTCCAGCCGGCCGATCAAACCCTGACCCAGTTCTACATTGTCGGACAGCGCGGCAACACCCTGCTGCTCGATACCACGCCCCCCCAACCTTGATGGAGTCGTCCATGTCGCTGCCGTTCGTCGTCGCGTTTGCGGTCATCGTCGTCATTTTCATATCCAAGACGCTGAAAATCGTCCCCCAGCAACAGGCATGGGTGCGCGAACGTCTTGGGCGCTTTCACGATGTGCTCGAACCCGGGCTGCGCATTGTCGTCCCCTTCATCGACCGGGTCGCGTACAAGCACAACCTGAAGGAAATCCCGCTCGATGTACCGAGCCAGATTTGCATCACCCGTGACAACACCCAGCTGCAAGTCGACGGCATCCTGTACTTCCAGGTCCGTGACCCGAAACTGGCCTCGTACGGTGCCAGCGATTACGTGCTCGCGATTACCCAGCTGGCACAGACAACGCTGCGTTCGGTGATCGGCAAGCTCGAACTCGACAAAACCTTCGAGGAGCGCGAGGACATCAACCGTGCCGTGGTACTGTCGCTCGACGAAGCCGCGGCAAACTGGGGCGTCAAGGTCTTGCGCTACGAGATCAAGGACCTGACACCGCCGCAGGAAATCCTCCACTCGATGCAGAAACAGATCACGGCCGAACGCGAAAAGCGTGCCCTGATCGCGCAATCCGAAGGCGTGAAACAGCAGCAGATCAACCTCGCCAGCGGCCAGCGCGAAGCAGCGATCCAGAAGTCCCAAGGGGATATGCAGGCGGCGATCAACCAGTCGGAAGGCGAAAAGCAGGCGGCGATCAACCGTGCCACCGGCGAGGCGCAAGCGCTCCGTCTGGTTGCGCATGCCACGGCCGAAGCGGTCGAGACCGTCGGCAAATCGATCGGCACCAGCGGTGGCATCGAAGCCGTCAACCTCAAGGTGGCCGAGCGCTATATCGATGCCTTCGGCAAGATCGCCAAGGAAGGCAACACGATGCTGCTGCCCGGCAATGTCGGCGACGTTGCCGGCGTGGTCGCCACGGCGATGAATATCGTCAAGGCCAGCAAGTAACGCGGCATCCATCCAGAAACAACAACGCCGGCAATCGCCGGCGTTGTTGTTTGGATCACGCTTAGAGGAATTCGGCCCCTTGCGTCGCCAGCGCACCGCTGCGCCCTGGGATCTCGGTCATCTGCACTTCGTGATACGGCAGCAGATTCAAGTCGAGCGCGGCGCAATGCTCGCCCAGACTGACAAACTGGTAGCCCTGCTCCTGCCAACCCGCCAAGAGGCGCTCGAACACCGGCAGCAGCTTCATGCCCTCGAGTTCGGCATGCAGCGTGTAGACGTGACCAAACGGCCCTTCGGCCTCGGTCAGCTTGAGCAGATGCTCGTGCACATTGTCCGGCGTCAGCCCGTCGATGCCGATCAGCTCGTCCAGTGTCGGCAGCGTCGTCGGCAGTTGCGGCACCCGGACCGGTTCACCGCGCACCATCGGCCAGAACGGGTGGGTACCACGGCCATCGGAGGCGTAGCGCATACCCAGCCGCTGTTCGAGCCGGTAAGCATGGGTATTCATCTGCCAGCCTGCGGCGCCATGGGTTTGCGGCGGCTCGCCGAAAATCTCGATATAGCGCTCGATCGCCGCATTCAGCTCGGCCGCGGTCCAGGCCTCGTCGGCCTCGGCGACGCCATCCTGCCAGCGGATGTGATCCCAGGTATGCACACCGCTCTCAAAGCCCGCCGCCACGACTTCCCGCATCAGCGGCGCACAGCGCTTGCCGATGTCCGGGCCGGGCAGCAAGGTGCCGTACAGCAAGGTTTTGAGGCCGTAGTGTTCGCGCACCGAGGTGCGCGATACCTTTTTCAGGAAACCTGGGCGAAACACCCGCTTGATGGCCCGGCCGGTGTGATCCGGGCCGAGGCTCCACAGGAAGGTGGCATTGGCGTTGAAGCGCTGAAGCAGGTCGACGAGCCGGGGAATACCTTCGCGCGTGCCGCGATACGTATCGACGTCGATTTTGAGCGTGAGAAGCCGCATATTGGTTTAAGGCACCGAAACCGGCGCAATCGGGTGAGCCTTGCGGCGCAACATTTCCTGCTGCATCGCATCGAACTGGCGAACCAGTTGCTGTTTGAGAAAATCCGTACCGATGGCCGCTTGCCAGATCGAGCCCGGCGTCCAATCGGCGCGGTAGTTTACTACGGTCTGCTCACCGCGCTGCTGCAGGTGGCAAATACTTTCGACCTTGCCGGCGCTGCCTTCGAGCGTACGCGCGCGAATTTCGGACATCGGCAGCAGATTGATATCGCGCACCGACTCGTACGAGAACGACAGCCCCGCAACGACATAGTGGCCGCGTTGGCGCACTTCGAGATGGTCCGGCGAGGTCGGTACGGCATGGCTTTCATCGAGCTGCGGCAGAAAGGCCGGCATATGCTCGAAATCGACCATGACCTCCCAGGCCAGCGATTGCGGGACTGCGACGGTGAAATTCGCACTCAGCATCACAGTGTCGCCGTGCCGGACCACGTCGGCGCGAACGGCATCGGCCTGCGCCGACATGGCGACAGGCCAGAGCAGCAGGCACCACCATGCGCTCACCCGAGGATTTCCTCGATCGCCAGCCCAAGTTCGAACAGCTCATCATCGATTGCGTGGCAACGCACCACGCGCGCCCGGGCCGACAGCGGTTGCGTCCGGCCGCCCTGCGGCGGCGGCAATACGCATACGTCGAGCAGCTCGTCCTCCTGCGGCACGAACATCGTCCGCACCGTGAGACCGGTAACGGACAGATCGGCACACACACCGTAATACGAACGGCCGTCGATACCGCGCAGCCGGACCTTGCAGTCCAGCGGAACGCGTAGCGCGCCGCGTGCATCGGGCGCAGGTAATCCATGCTGCATGCTTTTCTCCTCGAACCCGGTGGTGATTCAACCCACTCTCAGTACGCTGGCTGAAGTCGTGCACAACCCTGGACCTGGCGCCCGCGCGCCGTGCGATCAGCTTTCGCGCGTCACGCGCCAGACTTCCTCGAGACTCGTCTGCCCCGAGCGAGCGCGCCGCTCGCCGTCCTGGCGCAGCGTCAGCATGCCGTTGCGCATCGCGTGCTGCTTGATCGCCAGTTCGGTATCGCGGTTGTGGATCATCCCGCGCAGCGTCTCGTCGACCGTCAACAGCTCATAGATGCCCGAACGTCCGCGATAGCCGCTCTGCTTGCACGACGGACAACCGACCGGCCGGTACAGCGTGACCGCGTCGACGCAGCCCATTGCTGCGCGCTCGGCGTCGTCTGCAGCATAGGCAATCCGGCAGTCGGGGCACAATGTTCGCGCCAGCCGTTGTGCGAGCACGCCCAGCAGCGAGCTGGCGAGCAGAAAGGGTTCGATGCCCATATCGGTCAGACGCGTCACCGCGCTGGCTGCATCGTTGGTATGCAAGGTCGCCAGCACCAAATGCCCGGTCAGCGACGCCTGCACGGCGATCTGCGCGGTCTCCAGATCGCGGATTTCGCCGATCATGATCACGTCCGGATCCTGACGCAGGATCGCCCGCAAGGCGCGGGCGAAGCTCATGTCGATCTTCGGATTGATCTGCGTCTGGCCGACGCCGTCGAGGTCGTACTCGATCGGATCCTCGACCGTCATGATGTTGGCGGTCTTGGCATCCATGCCCGACAAAGCTGCATACAGCGTCGTCGTCTTGCCCGAACCGGTCGGCCCGGTGACAAGGACAATGCCGTGCGGCTGGTTCAGCAGTGCCTGCAACTGCACCAAGACCTGCCCGCCCATGCCAAGCTTTTCGAGATTCAAGCGCCCCGCCGACTTGTCGAGCAAGCGCAACACCGCGCGCTCGCCGTGGCCGGACGGCAGGGTCGACACTCGTACATCAACCGGCCGGCCGGCGATCCGCAACGTGATCCGGCCATCCTGCGGTAGCCGTTTTTCGGCGATGTCGAGGCCGGCCATGACCTTGATCCGCGACACGAGCGCCGCGTGCAAGGCGCGCTTGGGTTCGAGCACGTCGCGCAGCGTGCCGTCGACGCGGAAACGCACCAGCGATCGGGTCTCGAACGCTTCGAGATGCAAATCGGACGCGCCTTCACGCAAGGCCTCGGTCAGCAGTGCATTGATCAGCCGGATGATCGGCGCGTCGTCCTGTGCATCGAGCAAATCCTCGATCTCGGGCAAGGCCTGCACCAGCCGCGACAGGTCGACCTGCTGCTCGACGTCATCGGCGACGCTCGCAGCCTGACTGCCATTGCTGAACAACTGCGACAAACGCTGCTCGTACTCACTGGCATCGACCAGTTCGACATCGAGCGGCCGGCCGGCGGTGCGGCGCAGTTCGTTCAGCGCCGACAGCGCCGCACCGCGACGCATCAGCACCTGGACGCTGGTGTCGTCGCTCGAAACATCGACGACACCACGGTCACGGGCGAAGTGGAACGGCACCAGCCGGCTCATGGTTGTGCCTGAGCCTGCGTCTTGGTCGCCGGGGCCTGCGCAGCCGGCTCGACTTGTTTGGCCGGCTCGGCGGACTCGGCCGGCTTGGCCGGCAGCTCAGGCAGCACCACCTTGGGCAGGTCGGGCAGGAAGGGATGACTGTCGAAACCGAACTTGGCTTGTTCATTGCGCAGGTACTGGTAGCGATCGGTCGACAGCGTATCGCTGGCAGCACCGTCGCGCAGGATCACCGGGCGCAGGAAGATCATCAGATTGACCTTGCCCCAGTTGCGGCTCTGGTATTTGAACAGGTTGCCGACCCCGGGGATATCGCCGAGCCCCGGCACCTTGTTGACCGAATTGTCGAGCTGGTCCTGGATCAAGCCGCCGAGCACGACGACCTGGCCGTCGTCGACCAGCACCTTGGATTCAAGCGCGCGCTTCTTGGTCGCGATGCCGGCGCCGTTGGTGTTCACCGTGTTGTCGATGCTGGACACTTCCTGATACACCGACAGCGTAATGCTGCCACCCTCGGACACCTGCGGCTTCACCCGCAGCGCAATACCGATGTCCTTGCGCTCGACCGTCGTAAACGGATTGGGGTTGCTGCCGGTCGACGATTGCGTGCCGGTGATGATCGGAATGTTCTGGCCGACCATGATCCGCGCTTCTTCGTTGTCCAGCGTGATCAGGTTCGGCGTCGACAGGATGTTGGCGTCGCCGGAGTTCTGCAGCGCGCTGGCGAGCACGCCGAGCGTCGGCCGCTTGCCGCCCTCCTTGAGCGGATTGCCGTTGACGACGCCGACGGTCAGCCCGCCCGGAATCGCGTTCGGGTCCTTGTTGACGATGCCGCTGATCAGATTGCCGATGCCATTCGACAGCAGCCCCAGCGAACTGATGCCGACGCCGGCCACGTTGTCGCCGCCGGCCGCGAGCAGCCACTGCACGCCGAATTCGCCGACCTTGGACGCGTTGACTTCGGCGATCATCGCCTCGACGTAGACCTGCGCACGGCGCACGTCGAGCTTGTCGATCACCGAGCGCAGATTGTTGTAGACGTTGTCCGGCGCGGTGATGATCAACGCATTGGTCATCGGATCGGCCTGCAGCAGCACCGTGGAGCCACCGATCTGCACGCTGGCTGCCGAGCTGCCGGTGGTCGTCGTGGGTGCACTCGTCGGCGGCAGCGACATGCCGCCGGTGCTGCTGCTGGCCGTCAGCGACGGAACGCTGCTGCTGCCGGTCTGCCCGCTGCCACCGCTGTCCTGGCCGGTGAGCACGCCCTTGAGCGTTGCCGCCAGCTTCACCGCCTCGGCGTTGCGCAGATAGACGACATGGATATTGCCGCCAGCCGCACCGGGCTGGTCGAGCGTTTCGACCAGCCGCTTGATCTGCTGCGCATGCACGGCATTTTCGCTGCGGACCAGCAGCGTATTGCTGCGCACATCGGGCACCACGCTGCTGCGCCGCGCGCCGTCGGCCGGCGTCACGCCGGGCGCAACACCCTGGGCGTTGAGTTCTGGCATCAGCCTGGAGAGCATCTGCGCCACGTCAACGGCCGAAGCGTACTTGAGCTGGATCGGAAAGATATCCGACTGAGCCGGCTGGTCGATGCTCTGGATGATGCGATTGAGCCTGCGGATATTGTCGGCATAATCGGTGATCACCAGCGTATTCGCCGGAACGTAGACCGAAATCGCGTTGTTCGCCGACACCAGCGGCCGCAAGATCGGCAGGATCTGGTTGGCCGACTCGAACTTCAGCGGATAGACCTGCGTCACGATCCTGTCACCGGCGGCGCGCAATTCCCGGTTTTCGGTCGGCCCGCTATTGGTCTTCGCATCGGCCTCGGGCATCACCTTGATCAATTTGCCGGATTCGACCGCGGTAAAACCCTGCTGGCGCAGCGCCGACAGCAGCACTGGATAGACCGAATCCTTATCGACCGGCTGCGCCGAGACGATGTTGATCGTCCCCTTCACGCGCGGATCGATCAGGAAGTTCTTGCCGGTGATCAGCCCGACCGCCTTGACGGTCGATTCGATGTCGGCATTGACGAAATTGAGCGTCACCTTGTTGTCCGCCGCGTGAACGTGGGCGGCGAGCAGGCTGGCCAACAAGAGGCGACGGGACGCGCGAAACATGGATTTCATTGTGTTTTTCAAGGTTGGATTTGGTACTGCAACGTGGTCGGCACGCCACCACGCAACACTGAAAGCTTGATCTGGGCCTGCTGGCTGAACGCGGTCAGCAGCAGGGACATATCGGCCGGTTGCGCCAGATTCTGGCCGTTCACCGACTTGAGCACGTCTCCTGCCTGCAGCTGCAATGATCTGGCCAGCGGCTGCTGGGCCGGGTCATTGATCAGGATGCCGCCCCCTGGCGCCTGCGCCAGCCCCTTGGCCCAGTCGGCGATATTGCCTGCCTGCATCATCGCGGCCAGCTGGCCACGATAGAGCGTCTGCGCCGGCAATTCGGCCGCAGCAGCCACCACGCCGCCAGCCACCGGCGTGACCATGGCAACCGGGCCGCTGGCATCGCGACCATCGAGCATCAGCGTTTCGCGCCGGCCGTTGCGTTCAAGCTCGACCCGATCGCGCTCAACCCGCAGCAACCGAACCCCCGGCTGTACGGCATCGCCGACGCGAACGGCTACGGCACTGGCTTCGATGCCGGTAAACACCGCCGCGCTGCTGGTGTCGTCGCCGGCGATGACCGCGATCAGCCGCGCCGACAAGGTACTGGCCGTGACGTCGCCACCGACGGCACCGAACCAGGACGCCGCATTGTTCCAGAGCAGGTTTTGCGCAACCGGCGCGGTCTGCGGCGGTTTCAAGACGGGGCCGGACGATCTGGGGGCAAACAGCTGCCAGAAGATCCCTGCGGCCAGCCAGGCCACGATCAGCACCAGGACCATTTCGACGACCGGGATGACCCTGCCCGATGCAGGCCAACGCAACTTCAGTGCGGGCACTCTCAACACATGCTTTTCCAGAAATTACAGAACTGTGAAATTTTCTCAGCTTTTATACGTCAAGCACATTACAGGACGCTACCACGGCTAAATTTAGCC
The DNA here is from genome assembly GCF_050916355.1 of Jeongeupia wiesaeckerbachi. GTDB lineage: Bacteria > Pseudomonadota > Gammaproteobacteria > Burkholderiales > Chitinibacteraceae > Jeongeupia > Jeongeupia wiesaeckerbachi. The sequence goes on along the minus strand of NZ_CP136946.1, from coordinate 2,610,389 downwards.
ATTCGACTGCTGTTTTTCGAAAAAAGTGTTGACGTCTCAAAACTGGCATGCTTAAATGCGCTCCTCGTTTGACGACGGGTGATTAGCTCAGTTGGTAGAGCGTCTGCCTTACACGCAGAATGTCGGCGGTTCGACCCCGTCATCACCCACCAGTTACTTCGGTAAATGGCATTAGCGAGACCGCTGCGGAGCGGTAGTTCAGTTGGTTAGAATACCGGCCTGTCACGCCGGGGGTCGCGGGTTCGAGTCCCGTCCGCTCCGCCAAAATATTAGCAAAAAGCCAGCGAAAGCTGGCTTTTTGCATTTCTGCCGCACTGTTGCAATGCAGTCACCGTTGCAGACACCCCTGATGGTCAAGCCCCCGGCCCGACCGATACACTCGTGGTCGTCTTTGACCCGATCCCGGACAGGCGCCCAATCCGCATGCGCTCCCTGCCCCATTCCGTATTTGTCGCCGCCGCCGTCGGCGTCGCCGTATTGCTGGCCCTCAGCCCAGTACTGGCGTCGTCCTCAATCGGCATGCTGCTGCTGCAGCTTGGCATCGCCGTGTGCGCGGCGGTGCTGTGGTTCGGCACCCGGCGTGACAACCAAGCCAAGCCACCGCCGGATTTTGCCGATCTGCCCGCCTGCCTACCCGATCTGCTCTGGCAAATCGACTACGCCAATCGCTCGGCGATTGCGCTCAATGCCCCCCGCTACGATCAGCACCCGATGCCCGCCAGCGGCAACAATCGCATTTCCTCGCTGTTCCCGACCCGCATCGCCCGGCAGTTCCTCGAATCGCTGATCGTCGTCCAGAGCAGCAACAAGCCGCTGCATTTCGAATACAAGATCGGCAACGACGCGCGCAGCACCCGGGCGTTCGAAGTCCGGATGATGCCGCGGGATACGAAGAGTTGCGTCGCACTGATCCGTGATGTCAGCGCGCTCAAGGACGCCGAGGAAGCCCTGTTCCAGCAGCAACTGTTCGTCAATCAGGTGATCGATGTCAGCCCGAACCTGATCTACGTTCGCGATCGGCATGGCCGCTTCCTGCTGGTCAACCGCGCCACGCAGACCACGCTCGGTCACGATCTGCTGGTGCAGTCGCACATGGGCACCGACGACGGCAGCCTGCCGTTCTCGACCGGCGACGAAGAAGTACTCGAACACGGCCAGACGATCCGCGTCGTCGACCACTGGACCCTGCCCAATGGCCGGACCCACTGGTTCGACATCACCAAGCAACCGCTGGTCCGCGACGGTGACGTCTACATCCTGTCGATCGCAATCGACATCAGCCACGTCAAGGCCGCCGAGGCGGCGCTGGCCGTCACCGACCCGCTCGGTGGCGACATCGCCGACGCGCTGCCCTGTGCTTTCCTGCTGGTACGCGATGCCCAGATCGAATTCGCCAATCTGCGCGCCTGCGAGTTGCTGAACACACCGCCCGTTACCCTGCTCGGGCGTCCGCTCGACGTGATCGCCGGTACCAGCCTGCTCCCCGAGAACGACGACACCCAGCGCACTTGCCGCTTTACACCGGTGACCAGCGAAACGGCACTGATCAGCGACGCCCGGACGATCAGCAGCAGCGCCAGAACACTGATCGTGCTGCGACCCGCCGACTAGCAGGCCCGCGGCATCGCAGGCCCGCGGTTGCCGCGTGATAAAATGCGCGGTTACGCCAACGACGCCGCGCCGCAATGACCGCTTCCGCTTCCCTTTCCGAACTCCTGGCCCTGGTGCCGGCACGTGAACACGCCCCACTGGCCAGGAAGCTCGCCACGCTCGAAGCCCGCAGCGCGGCCGGCAAACCGGTCGACCGGCTCAAAACCGAGCTTGAACGCGAACTGGTCCACGCCGCCGGCAAGACCGAGCGGCGGCGGCACAATCTGCCGGTCCCGAGCTTCGACGAATCGCTGCCGGTCAATCAGCGCCGCGACGAGATCCGCGCGGCGATCGCGGCCCATCAGGTCGTCATCGTCTGCGGCGAAACCGGCTCGGGCAAGACCACGCAGCTGCCGAAAATCTGCCTTGAGCTCGGCCGCGGCGTCACCGGGCTGATCGGCCACACTCAGCCACGCCGGCTGGCCGCGCGCTCGGTCGCGACACGGATCGCGCAGGAGCTGCAGTCCGAGCTCGGCAGCATCGTCGGCTTCAAGGTCCGTTTCACCGAGAAATCGAGCGGCGACAGCTATATCAAGCTGATGACCGACGGCATCCTGCTGGCCGAAACGCTGTCCGACCGCGATCTCGCCGCCTACGACACGATCATCGTCGACGAGGCGCACGAACGCAGCCTCAACATCGATTTCCTGCTCGGTTACCTGAAGCAGCTGTTGCCGCGCCGGCCCGACCTCAAGGTCATCGTCACGTCGGCGACGATCGACGCCGAACGTTTCTCGGCACATTTCGACGGTGCGCCGGTACTCGAGGTCTCGGGCCGCACCTATCCGGTCGAAGTCCGCTACGCGCCACTCGAAAGCCGAGACGAGGACGACGCCGAGATCGAGATGGAAGAAGCCATCGTCGCCGAGGTCGAGCAGTTGTGGCGCACCGACGGCGCCGGCGACGTCCTGGTCTTCCTGCCCGGCGAGCGAGAAATCCGCGAAACCACCGAGGCCTTTCGCAAGGCCAAGCTGCGCAATGCCGAAGTAATTCCGCTGTTCGCAAGGCTGAGCAACGAAGACCAGCAGCGCATTTTCCGCCCCGGCAACGGCCGCCGCGTTGTGCTGGCGACCAACGTCGCCGAAACCTCGCTCACCGTCCCCGGCATCCGCTATGTGATCGATTCCGGCCACGCGCGGATCAACCGCTACAGCCCGCGCGCCAAGGTCGAGCAGCTGCTGGTCGAAAAGATTTCGCAGGCATCGGCAAGGCAGCGTGCCGGCCGTTGCGGCCGCGTGTCGTCGGGCATTTGCGTGCGGCTGTATTCGGAGGAAGATTTCAATCTGCGCTCGCCGTTCACCGATCCGGAAATCATCCGCTCCAGCCTCGCCGGCGTGATCCTGCGCATGGCCGCGCTCAGGCTCGGCAAGGTCGACGCCTTCCCCTTTCTCGAAGCGCCGTCGAGCCGCCTCGTCGCCGACGGCTACCAGCAGTTGCACGAACTCGGCGCCGTCGACGATCAGGACGAACTGACCCCGGTCGGCAAACAGCTGGCGCGGCTGCCCGTCGATCCGCGACTGGCTCGCATGCTGCTCGCCGGTCACGAGCACACCTGCCTGAAGGAGGTGCTGATCATCGCCTCGGGCCTGTCGGTGCAAGACCCGCGCGACCGGCCGTTTGACGCGCGCGACGCCGCCGATCGTGCGCAGGCGAAGTTCGTCGACGAGAAGTCCGACTTCCTCACCTATCTGAACCTGTGGGCCTTCTTCGAGAAGGCCGTCGCCGAGAAGACGTCGAACCGCCAGCTCGTCGAGGTCTGCCATACCCATTTCCTGTCGCACATCCGCATGCGCGAATGGCGCGACCTGTACCGGCAGCTGGCCGACATCGTCGACGACCTCGGCTGGCGCACCAACGAGTCCGCGGGCACCTTCGAGCAGATCCACAAGGCGCTGCTGACCGGGCTGCTGGGCAATCTGGGCTTCAAACAGCCCGACAACGACGAATACCTCGGCGCACGCGGCATCAAGTTCAACATCTTCCCGGGCTCCGGCTTGAAGAAATCGCGGCCGAAATGGATTGTTGCCGGCGAACTGGTCGAGACGACCAAGCTCTACGCGCGCGGCGTCGCGGCGATCGAATCGGACTGGGTCGAGAAACTCGCGACGCACCTGACGAAGAAACAGTATTTCGACCCGCACTGGGAAAAAGCCGGCGCGCAGGTGATCGCCAGCGAGCGCGTCACGCTGTACGGCCTACCCATCGTCAACCGCCGCCGCGTCCACTACGGCCGGATCAACGCCGTCGAGGCGCGCGAGATCTTCATCCGCGAAGCGCTGGTCCGCTTCAACTATGAAACCCGCGCCAAATTCTTCGATCACAACCTCGAACTGCTGCTCGAGATCGAAGAGCTCGAACACAAGGCGCGCCGGCAGGACGTGCTGGTCGACGAAAACGCGCTGTACGCCTTCTTCGACGAACGCGTGCCGGCTGACCTCGTCAACGGCGCCAGCTTCGAGGCCTGGCTGAAAAAAGCCGAACGCGACAATCCGCAGCTTTTGTATTTGAGCCGCGAATTCCTGATGAGCCACACCGCCGATGCGGTGACCGAGGATCAGTTCCCGGTGTTCTTCAAGCTGGCCGAAGCCAAGTTGCCGCTCGCCTATCGCTTCGAGCTCGGCCACGCACTCGACGGCGTGACGCTGACGCTGCCGCTGCATCAGCTGAACCGCGTCAATCACGCGGTGTTCGACTGGCTGGTGCCGGGCATGCTGCGCGAAAAGGTCACGCTGCTGGTCAAATCGCTGCCGAAAACCATCCGCCGCGTCTGCGTACCGGTGCCCGAGTTCGCGACCAAAATGCTGCTTGAGCTTGACAAGGCCGACCGCGAAGCGCCGCTGCTGCCGCAGCTGGCGCATGCGGTGACGCGCGGTACCGGCCTGACCGTGACCGCCGACGATTTCGACGCCAGCGTGCTGCCGCCCCACCTGCTGATGAACTTCCGCGTCGTCGACGACGCCGGCCAGGAGCTGGCCAGCGGGCGCGACCTGATCGCGATCCGCGCCCAGCTCGGCGAAGCCGCGCAGCTGACCTTCCGCGACGAGGCCGACGACAACAGCATCGAAAAATCCGGCATCGTGAAATGGGACTTCGGCGACCTGCCCGAGCAGATCACCTTCAAGCGCCACGGCCGCAAGCTGACCGGCTATCCGGCGCTGGTGCCCGACGAAGACGCTTGCGCCATCCGGCTGTTCGATACCGCGCATGCGGCCGCTGCAGCACACCGCCAGGGCGTGGTGCGGCTGATGCGGCTCGAATTGAAAGAGCACGTCAAACAACTGGAAAAATCGGTGCCGAACTTCCAGCAGCACGCGATCGCGCTGCGCAGCACGCAGAACGCCGACCAGTTGATGGCCGACATCGTCGCGGCGATCTGCGACCGCGCCTTCGTCGGTGATGACGACGCACCGCGCAGCAAGAAGGAGTTCGACAACCAGAAATCGCGCGCCAAGGTCCGGCTGCCGAGCGTGCGCGATGCCGTGGTCCGCACACTGGCGGCGGTGGTCGCCGAATACGTGCCGGTGGTGATGGTGGCGAACAAGTCCGGCAACCTCGCCCACGCGCTGAACCAGCAGCTCGGCACACTGGTGTATCAGGGCTTCCTCGCCGCGACGCCGTGGGAGCAGTTGCCACGGCTGCCGCTGTACTTGAAGGCGATCCGCATCCGGCTGGAAAAGCGCGTCGCCAACCCGCAGCGCGACGGCCAGCGCAACGCCGAGATCACCGAGCTATGGCAACGCTGGGAGAGCGAACTCGACAAGTGGCAGCGCGAAGGCCGCGATACCGCGCCGCTGGCGCCGTTCCGCTGGATGATCGAAGAGCTGCGCATCTCGCTGTTCGCGCAGGAGCTGAAAACGCCGTATCCGGTGTCGCTGAAGCGGCTGAACAAGACCTGGGACGAGATCACCCGCCGATGAAGCCGGTAATCAGACCGCACCTCGACCTGCGCGGCGCGCTGCAGGGTGTCGCGCCGCCGCAGGACGAACGCCGCACCGCGCTGATTGCCGGTGCGGTCAACCGGCTCGGCGAAGCACTGCTGAACCGGCTGCTGGTCGAGTACCGCCACGTCTGGGTGCTGACGAGCAAACCGCTGCTCAGCAGCACGTCGCGCTGCGACGAGATCCAGCTGCCCGGCGATCCGCTCGATCATGCCGAACTGGCGGCCATCCGCCTGCCGCAGGTCGACGACGTGTACTGCCATGTCGGCGAGCGCGGCCTGGCCAACCAGCGCGATGCCGGCCTGCACGCCGTGTCCCATGACGACATCGTCCCGATCGCGCAGGCCGCTGCGCGGGCGGGCGCGCGCCAGTTCTGCCTGATCGAGGCAATGGCGCCGAGCACGCAGATGATGCGCCACCTGCCGCTGGCCGCCGGCGAAACCGGCCGGCAGCTGGCGCTGTTGCCGTTCGAACGCGTGGCGCATGTCCATCCGACCGTCTTCAGGACGCCACCGGCCGGACAAGGCTGGCTGGCGCGGTTCCACTCGGCCTATCTGGCCCAGTTCGCCTACATGCTGCCGCGTTCGGCCACGCCGCTGACCAGCCCGAGGATCGCCGAAGCGTGCGTGCTGCTGATGCAGGCCCCTGCGTCCGGTAACCAGGTACTCGACATGCGCGATCTGCGCAGCCTGCTCGGGCTGGACTGAACGCCCCCGCCGCCAGGCGGTCGGGGCCGGACCGGCTCAGCTTGCCACGTGACCGTAGCAGGCTTTCAGCTTGCCATAGTCGTAGAAGTTGCTGCCGGCACTGTAACGGGCGCCCTCGCAGTCCGCCTTGAAGGCCGTCTCGCGCTCGTTGTAGAGCATCTTCACCAGCAGCCTGCCACCGGCATCGCGATAGACATCCCACTGCACATTGGCGGCCATCGGCGACACCAGCTCGCCACGCCACGGATTATTGTCGTAGCTGTAGGTCTGCGCCTTGGGCACCGGCACGTAGACGTTGGCCAACCCGAGGCTGGACGAAAACGGAACGATGATTTCGGCATGCGTGAAGCGCAGCTTGGCCGCACGGCCGAGCTGGCCCTTGGCGATGGCGTCGACCTCGTTGAAGAAATCCTCGCGCAGCGCGGTGGCCATCCTGAACGTGACCGAGCCGGCTTCGCTCATGCCCGGCCCCATCGCGTAGAAGTCCTGCGCATCCTGCAGGTAGGCGAAGGCCCTGGCCTGCGCATCCGGCAGATAGGCGCTGAAATCGAGATCGAGCGTGCCCTTGAAGGCCGGCGTGATCACGTAAACGTTGTACAACATCGACACCGCATCAACGATGCCTTTCACCGTCGTCTTGCCGTCACCGGTCAGCGTGTTGGTGAACTTGCCGTCGTCGCTGGTGAAGCTGAAGCTGCCGCTGTTGGCAAAGCTGTAAGTGCCGTTATCGATCCTGTCGACGAAAGCCTTGGTGAACAAGCGCTCGAGCACCGCGCGCGCGGCAACCTTCAGTGCCGGGTCGGCATTGAATCCGGCCAGTTTGGCGCTCAGATCGGCATCGGCGGCGTAGGCCTGGAACGCCAGGCTGTCCTGATACGTCTGGTAATACGGGCTGGCGGGGTCGCTGACCAGATCGGTTTTGGCGGCGAGCTTGTGGAAGTACAACAGGAAGCGGTTCACGCCTGCGGCCTGTGCCACCGGGGCATTGGCCGGATAGGCGGTCAGCGCGTCGGCGGCGACGGTGACCGGCTTGAGTGCCGGCGCATTGCCCGTCAGCGCCTGACTGAAGAAACTGGCGCTGTCGACGGCCCGGTCGACGCCGGACGATTGCACGACGATCTGCCGCGCCGCGCCGCTCCCGGCAGCCTTGGCCACATCGTCGAAGTAAGCCGGCAGCCGCTTGAGCAATCGCGCCGCCAGCTGCTGGTGTTCGGCAATGCCGACCGCGGTCAGGTTGCCATAGCCCGGCGTTGAAATGCCGGCAACACCGTAGCCGAGCAAGGCATTGGCCTTCATCAACCGCATCAGGTCCGGACCCAGTTTCTGCCCCAGCTCGGTCAGCGCGCCGTCGGCGGCGGCCTTCTGCCAGATCGCATACATCGCCGCATCGTACTTCAGGCTGGACAGCCCACGGGAGCCGTGACGGGCGACAAGTTCGGTGTACACCGGGCTGAAGCCGGCTGGCGGCGCCTCGTAGCTCGCCATGTCCTGCTTCGGCGAATACGGTGTCTTGGTCGTGTACCAGGTTTGCGGCACCGGCGCCGGAGTCGGCGCGGGACTCGGTACCGGCGCCGGAGTCGGCGCGGGACTCGGTACCGGCGTGGGAGCCGGGACCGGGGTCGGTACCGGTGCGGGCGTCGGGCTGGCATTGTCGCTGCCGCCACCACAGGCGCTCAGATTGGCCAGCAGTGCGCCGGCAAACGCGGTTGCTACGATCTTCCTCACCTTGCTGCTCTCTTGTCGTCATCGGTCAAGGAGCGGCAGCGTACGAGCCGGAGGTGACGGCGCTATGACAGGCTGATTGCCGCCTGTAAGGCTGGCAGGCCGTGGCGGGCGCGGGCATCGTTGCAGCGCTCGTCGCCCTCGCTGAACTCGTGGCAGGTGCTCGAGCGCTGGGTGTAGATGCTGCAGCCGACCGAGACGCCCACATCGCCCAGCAGCGCGATGCATTTGACCGGTGCGACCTCGGTGCCACGCATCGCCACCCGCCACGGATTGATCTGCGTCGTCAGCTCGGCCGGCACCGTGCCGCCCGGACAGGCGTCGGTTTCGCCCCAGTAGAACGAGACACGAAAACTGGCGCAGCAGGCGCCGCAGGATTGACAGGCGGAGGACATCGCGGGGATACCGGTAAACGGTGCACCCTGCACCGCGGCGCGATCATAGCCAGCCCTTGCCCGTCCCAGCCATTGCAAACCGTGTGGCATGATTCGTTGTTGCGCGTTTGCACCAGTCGCACGATGAGCGCCCGCAACGACGGCTTCCGTAGCGTCGGCCTAGCGCGGCAAACGTACCGGGTGACAAGCCGATGAAAAGAGGCTGGCAAGGCGCGCAAAACGTCGCACGGAGACGTCGACGGCCGCGTCGGCACCAAAGTCCGGCCAATAAGCGCGACGCCGCCAGCGGTTTTGTTCACCGCCCTTATTCAGTCACCGCCACCGTACAGGATCAGCCATGGCGCATCTTCATCACCTCACCATCGCCGTTCCGCCCGGCGGCACCGAAGCGGTCGTCGCCTTCTATGCCGACGTGCTCGGTTTTGCCCGCATTCCCAAGCCGGCCAAGGGCGGCCGGGTCAGCGGTGCATGGCTGCAACTGTCGCCGACGGTGCAACTGCACCTGTCGGAAAGCGATATGCCGCCCCACCCCAGCGCCCACTTTGCCGTCGTGGTCGACGACCTTGCCGCCGTGCGGGTCAAACTGGCCGAGCGTGGCATCGACTGGCACGCGCAATCCGATGTCCTCGGCAGCCCGCGCGGCTTCACCATCGATCCTGCCGGCAACCGTGTCGAGCTGATTCAGGCCGCCGGCACTGCGCCGATGACGGCCGACTAGGCCAGCGCAGCGTCCAGCACCTGCTCGGCCAGCCCGAATGCCACGCTCATGCCGATGCCGCAGGTAATCGCCACCGCCGTGACGCCGGGCGCCGCCGGTTTGACGAGATAGCCGCCCGGGCCACTGGCGTACACGCCTTGCCAGCGCTCGATCACGGTCAGTCGCCGGCCGAGCAACGATTCGGCCAGCTGCAGCAGACGCCGGTCGATCGCCTCGCTGCCGAACGGACCGACCGACTCGGCGTAGCGGTGCGAATCGCCGATCAGCAGTTCGCCCGATTCACCGACCTGCTGGACGATCAGGTGAATGCCCTCCATCAGCCAGACCGGGTCGGCGTCGTCGAGCTGGCGACGCAAGGCCGCGAGCGTTTCCAGCCCGGCAAACGAGTCGTAGCGCAGCGTCGACATCCCGGTCATGAAAGCCGGGCCAAGCGTCAGCCCCGGATTGGCGACGCGCAGCATCTGCAAGGCGCAGCGCTGCAGCGGCGGCTCGGCGTAGGCATCGGCAAACAGCGTCTGGAAATCGTGGCCAGCGCAGACAAAGGCCCGCTCGGCATGCCAGACGCCACGGCTGGTCGTCACGGTCGGTAGCTCGATCGCGTTGACCTGCGCGCCGAAGACGAACTCGACCCCGTGTACCTCGGCCAGCCAGGCAACAAGACGCGGCAAGGCGACGCGTGATTCGAAGGCGATCTCGTCGCCACTGTGCAGCGCGCCGGTGACCTGGCCGATCGGCAGGCCGAACGCAGCAACTGCGGTCCGGCTCAGCAAGCGCGTGCCGTAGGTGTCGCCACGCAGCGCCTGAAACTCGTCGAGCACCGCCTGCTCGACCGGATTGCGCGCCACGGTCACGCTGCCGCAGGCCTTGTGCCAGCAGCCGGCCTGCGGCAAGACGTCGAGCCAGATCTCGCGGCTGGCCTGTGCCAGCGCGTGCATCTCGCCCTGCGCCTGCCCGAGCACGAGGCCAAGGCCGAAATTGCGAATCGATGCGCCGAGCGGCTGGCTGTCGCGTTCGAACACCGTCACGGTGTAGCCGCGCTTGACCGCCGCCAGCGCATGCGCCAGCCCGACGATGCCGGCACCGACGATGGCGATATCACAGCGGCGCTGGCTTGCTGCGCTTGGTGTCATGCTCATGGTTGCGCTCCCCACATGGTCTGGCTCGCGAGCGCTTTTCGCGCGTCCTGACTCATGGGCGCTCCCCGCGCGGCCTGACTCATGGACGCTCCCCGCGCGCGAGGCGCGCGTTGATCTCGGCGATCACCGCCGGTAGCGCGGCGATGCTGTCGATGACGAAATGCGCGCCGGCGGCGTAGAGCTTGGCCTCGGCCGGTGCGCGCCGTGCCGCCTGCTCGGACGGACCGAGCGCCGTCCACTCCTCAAATGTCAGCCCGACTTCATTGCCCGATGCCGACAGGCCGACCGTCCACATGCCGGCCGCCAGACCCTCGTCGATGCCCGGCACCGTGTCGTCGACCTTGACGCAGGCGGCAACATCGCTGGCGCCAAGGCGAACAACGTTTTCCAGCGCCATCCACGGCCCCGGCCGGCCGCCGGCGGCCAGATCGTCGGTCGCGATGGTGCAGTCGGGCGCATAGCCGCGCTCGGCGGCGATCGGGAGCAGCGTGTCCATCACGATGCGCGGATAACCCGAGCACGAACCGATGCTGATGCCCTGTGCGCGCAAGGCCGCGATCACCTCAAGCGCGCCGGGGATCAGCTGCGAGTACTGACCGACGTGGGCAACCTGCAGCGGCATGAAGGCTTCGTATACGGCGTCAACGTCGCGGTCGCTCATCTCGTGGCCGTACTTTGCGCGCCAGCGCGCGGCCACCTGCGGCATGTCGCCCAGCGCGCGGATATGGTCCCACTTGGCCAGCCCCATCGACACGCGCGCCTCGGCCATGTGGATGTCGATGCCGAAGCCGCCCAGTGCGTCGATCAGTACCTGGGTCGGTGCGAACGAGCCGAAATCGACGACAGTGCCGGCCCAGTCGAAAATCACGGCCTGCAGCTTGCCGGCGTAGCGGCGGGTGTAGCGGTAGTTCATGGGTATGCTCCTGTTAAAGAGCGGCCGGAAAAACCCTGCCGGCTGGGCGTGCGAGGCGTCCCTCGGGGACTCCCTGCGGTCGCAGCAGCACGAGCAAGTACGGCATGGGGTTTTGCCGGCCGCGACAAATCAGTGGGTCCAGCCCAGTTCGGCCAGTGCATCGGCCATCGCCGACACGGCCTGGCCGATCTCGGCGTGATCGATCGCGCCGATGCAGCCGACGCGGAAGGTCTCGACCTCGGTCAGCTTGCCCGGGTACAAGACGAAGCCGCGGGCGCGCACTGCCTCGTAGAAGCGCTTGAAGTCGTAATCGGGATGGCGCGGCGCGTGGACGGTGACGATGATCGGCGCCTGCAGCGACGGTTCGAGCAACGGCCTCAGCCCCAGTCGCGCCAGACCCGACACCAGCTGACGGCAATTGGCCGCGTAGCGCGCCAGCCGCGCCGACTGGCCGCCCTCCGCCAGATACTGTTCCAGCGCCGACGCCAGCGCGGCGACGACATGGGTTGGCGGCGTGAAGCGCCATTGGCCGGTTTTCTGCAGATAGAGGTACTGGTCGACGAGGTCGAGCGCGAGCGAATGGCTGTTGCCGCTAGCCGCCAGCAGCGCCTCGCGCTGGGCGATGACGAAGCCGACGCCGGGCACGCCTTCGAGGCATTTGTTGCTCGTCGCGATCAGCGCATCGAAGCGGATCTCGCGCGCATCGACCGGCAGCGCACCGAAGGCGCTCATTGCGTCGATGATCAGCCGCCGCCCCGCCCGCTCGACCACGGCGGCGATCGCGGCCAGCGGGTTGAGGATGCCGGTGCTGGTTTCGCAATGGATTGCGCCAACGTGGGTGATCGCCGGATCGGCGGCCAGCCGGACCGCGATTTCGGCCGGGTCGGCCGGTTGATCGTCGGCGGTTTCATACACGGCAACCTGCCGGCCGATCACCTTGGTGAGCTGCGCCATCCGTCGGCCATACGCGCCGTTGACGAGCACCAGCAGCTTGCCGTCCTTCGGCACTAGTGTGCCGATCGCCGCTTCGACGGCAAACGTGCCCGAGCCCTGCAACGGCACGCAGACGTGCGTCTCGCCGCCGTGGACGATGTTCACCAGATCGTTGCAGACCCGCGCCGTCAGCGCATTGAACGCCGAATCCCACGAGCCCCAGTCGGTCAGCATGGCGGTCTTGGTCGCCAGGCTGGTCGTCAGCGGCCCCGGGGTGAGCAAAATGGCTTCTCTCATTGCTTTCTCTCAGTCATCTAGACGAATTTTCTGCTACCAAAAAACCGGGGCAAGGCCCCGGCCGAATAGGTTCAACGTGTGCGCCACGCCTGCGTCTTCCGCCCCAGCCACCATGCGGCGACGCTGAACACCAGACAGATCAGCGCCGACGCGGCGACGATCAGCGTCGCCATCGCCGCGGCCGCAGCGGTGTCACCGGCGTCGTCCATGTTCAGCACCGCCACCGATGCCAGCACGGTATCGGGCGTGTAGATGAAGATGACCGCCGAGACGGTGCACATCGCCGAAACAAAATAGAAGCGCGCGATATCGAGCATCGCCGGCAGACAGACCGGCAGCGTCACCCGCCACAGCGTCGTCCAGAACGGCACCTTGAGCGAGGCGGCGACGGCTTCGAACTCGGCATCGAGCTGCTTCAGCGCCGTCGTCGCGGTCAGGTTCGCCGTGGTGTAGAAGTGCATGACCGAACACAGCACCAGCACCGTCATCGAGCCGTAGAGGAAGTGCAGCGGATTGGCCGGATTGTTGAAGAAGAGGATGTAGCCGAGGCCGAGCACCAGGCCCGGTACCGCCATCGGGACAATCGCTAGCATTTTCACCAGTTGCCGCGCGACCGGCGCCGCGCTGGTCTTTTCGGCCAGATAGGCGCCGGCGAACACCGCCAGCGTGCCGAACACCGCGGTCGCCAAGGCCAGCTTCACGCTGTTGAAGAACGCCGCCCAGCCACCGCCATCCATATTGTCGAAGTCGAAATGCGCCAGCGTCGGGCTCAGGTTGTACGGCCACAGCTTGATGAATGCCGCAGCGATCGCGGTGCCCAGCACCACCAGCATCGCACCGCCGATCAGCGTGCACGTCAGCGTACTGACGAGGTCGACCCAGCCCTGCGGTTTGACCACCAGCGGCTGAGCGCGGGCGGAAAGCAGGGCCCGCTGGCGTTTCTGCAGCAGATGGTCGATCACGAAACCGAGCACCGCCGGCAGCAGCAGCAACATGCCGATCACCGCGCCCTTGGGGAAGTTCTGCTGACCGATGACCTGCTTGTACACCTCGACCGCAAGGACGTTGTACTGACCGCCAATCACCTTCGGCGCGCCGAAATCGACGATGACCAGCGTGAACACGACCAGCGCCGACGAGATCAGCCCGTAGCGTGCCGCCGGCAGCGTCACGGTCAGGAAGCGGCGGATGCGGCCGGCACCGAGCGCCGTCGCCGCTTCGTACAGCCGGGCATCGGCAACCGACAGCGCCGTGACCAGAATCATCAGCGCATGCGGAAACGTGAAGAAGACTTCGGCAATGACGATGCCCCAGAAGCCATAGATGCTGCCGTCGGGAAACCACGCTTTCAACAGGCCCTGATTGCCGAACAGGTAGACCAGCGCGATGCCGGGCAGCAGCGACGGCGCGAGCAGCGGAATCAGCGCCAGCGCGCGGAACAGCGGCTTGGCCGGCATGCAGGTGCGCGTCAGCGCGGCGGCAAACACATAGGCCAGCGGCAGCACGATCGCCGTCGTCGTCAGCGAGACCGCGAGGCTGTTCGACACGGCATCCCAGAAGCGCGCCTCACCGGCGATCGCGGCGAATTGGGCCAGGCCGGCAAACTGGCCATCGTCGCCGGTCAGCGCCTTGCCGAGGATCGCAGCCAGCGGCAGCGCCAGGCCCAGCACCAGCGCGGCCGCCAGCAGCCATAACAGACCGGCGGCCACGTACTGGCTGCGGTCCGGCGCGATCCGGCCACGCAAGCGCAGCGCGATCATGCGGCACCGCCAGTCGAGGTCGAGGGCGAAAAGGCCCGCAAACGGTTGGCCGGCAGCGACACCGGCACCATGCGCGCCAGCGACAGGTTCAGCCGCTCGAACTCGCTGCGCGCCACGTCGGCCAGCAGCGGCTGGCCACCCCAGCCCGGCACGCTCAGCGCAACGCGGTAGAAGCCGCCGAGCAATTCGATCTTGCGCACATGCGCCAGCGCGGTGTTGACGATCTGCGCCTCGACCGGGCTCCAGCTCGCGTGCAGCTGCACGTCCTCGGGCCGGATGAACAACTCGACCGGATGGCCGTCGGGCCGCGGCGGGGTCACCGTGGCGCCGAGCAAGGCATCGCCGAGCTGGACCTGACCAATGCCGGCCGACGTCGCGGCCAGCCAGTTCGACTGGCCGACGAATTCGGCGACAAAGCGGTTCGCCGGTCGCGCGTAGATTTCTTCCGGCGTGCCGACCTGCTCGATCACACCGTGGTTCATCACCACGATGCGGTCGGCCATCGTCAGCGCTTCTTCCTGATCGTGCGTCACCATGATCGTCGTGACGCCAAGCTTTTGCTGCAGCGACTTGATCTCGCGGCGCAGATGCTCGCGCACGCGGGCGTCGAGCGCCGACAGCGGCTCGTCGAGCAGGAGCAGCGACGGGCTCGTCGCCAGCGCACGCGCCAGCGCGACGCGCTGCTGCTGCCCACCCGACAATTGCGACGGAAACTTGTGCTCGATACCCGGCAGGCCGATCTGCGCCAGCAGCTCGGTAACGCGCAAGGTCTTGTCCTCGCGCCGACCCTTGAGGCCATAGGCGATGTTCTGCGCGACGTTCAGATTCGGAAACAGTGCGTAGCTCTGAAAGACGATGCCGTAGTCACGCTGCGAGGCAGGCAGCCGCGTCACCTCGCGTTCGGCATCGTCGACAGCCATGAACAGCGCGCCGTCGCTGGCGGTTTCCAGCCCGGCGATGATGCGCAGCAGGGTCGTCTTGCCGCAGCCCGACGGGCCGAGCAGACACAGGAACTCGCCCTTTTTCACCGACAGCGATACGCCTTCGAGCGCCGTGAATGCCCCGAAGCGCTTGGCGACGCGCTCGACCCGCAATGCGTCGAGCGTGCTTGTCGTTTGCTGCCAATCGCGGTTCATTGCAGTGCTCCGGCCCGCGTATGCGCGGCGCGGCGGGCAATCGTCAGATAGTGGTCCAGGCCCGGCGTCGTCTTGCCGACCACCTTGGCCTCATCATCCCAGCGCCGCAGCGCGATCGCGGCGACGGCATGCGGGTTGCGGCCGAAGCGTTCGGCCTCCGGTTCAGCCATCACCCCGCCCTGCAGCGCCAGCGACAGGCGCGACGCTTCCGACAGATCCGCCAGATAGCCCGGCTCGACCCCGCACAGATAGCGCTTGGCCGTGACATGCAGCGCGATCGGCGCCAGCACGTCATCGCCAAACAGTTCGCGCAGTGCGGCAACCCCAGTCTGCTCGTGACGATCGTCGATCCCATCGGCGAGGTCGTCGTCCCCCTGCCCGGCCACCAGATGGCCGACGTCGTGCAGCAGGGCGGCGGTGATCAGCGCCGCCGGGGCCCCGTCGCGCTCGGCGCACTCGGCGCTTTGCAAGGCGTGTTCGAGCTGGCTGATGGCCTCGCCGCCGTACAGCGAATGGCCTGCGTCGCGCAACAGGCTTTCCAGCCCAGACCAATCCAGGATCATGGTGTTTCCGTCCGGTTTTGACATGGCGCCACTCTAGATGGCTTGTATTACGTACCCATGACGTCTAGACGACTTTGGCGGGCACTTGGCGAGGCGCAGCGCACGCCGGAATGCAAACAGCCCCGCGTGCGGGGCTGTTTGGCAAATGAAGCGCTGCTTACTTCTTCGGCTCGGATTTGGCGTCGTAACGCTTGGTCCATTCGGCAAGGATCTTGTCGCGATTGTTCGCCGACCATTTCAGATCCTGCTTGATCAGCAGTTGCTCGTAGTTGGCCGGAATGTGCTCGTTTTTCTTGGCCACGCCCGGCATGGCGACGATGGCGAAGTTCTTTTCGTACAGCTCGTTGGCCGAGCGCGATGCCGACCAGTCGGCGAGCTTCCTCGCCGCCTCGACGTGCTTGGTGCCCTTCATGATCGCCGTGGCTTCGACGTCCCAGCCCAGGCCTTCCTTCGGGAACACGAGATCGATCGGCGCGCCGCCTTCCTTGAGCTTGGCCGCACGGTACTCGAACGAAATGCCGATCGGGAACTCGCCGGCTGCCGCCTGTTTGCACGGCTTGGAGCCCGAGTGCGTGTACTGGGCAATGTTGTCGTGCAACTTGTCCATATAGGCCCAGCCGTCCTTCTCGCCGAAGACCTTGAGCCATGCCGAAACGTCGAAGTAGCCGGTGCCGCTCGACGCCGGGTTCGGCATGACGATCTTGCCCTTGTACTCAGGCTTGGTCAGGTCGTTCCAGCTTTCCGGCTTCTTCAGCCCAAGCTTGGCGGCTTCGACGGTATTGAAACAGATCGTCGCGCCCCAAACGTCCATCCCGACCCACGACGGCGGGCTGGACGGATCGACATAGGCCTTGGACAGCTTGTCGACGCCCTTCGGCGCGTAGCCCTGCAGCATCCCTTCCTTCTCGAGCACCAGCAGCGAGCTGGCGGCGACGCCCATCACGACATCGGCCTGCGGGCTGGCTTTTTCGGCCAGCAGTTTGGCGGTGATGATGCCGGTCGAATCGCGCACCCACTTGATCTTGATGCCCGGGTTCTCTTCCTCGAACTTCTGCTGATAGGCCTTGAGCTGATCGGCCTCCAGCGCGGTGTACACGGTGAGCGTGGTATCGGCGAAAGCGGTGCCGGCAAATACGCAGGCAAGGCCGAAAGCGATACGGTTGACGAGTTTCATGGCTGCGATCCTTGTGCGATCCAGTGAGAGGGAAATCGCAGCGGATTCTAGGCAGCACTTATTACGAGGTTGTGACGTCTAGACCTATTCTGGAAGTCGGTCTACGGGCGCCAGCCGACGCTCAGGACGACAGCACCGGCGCCATATTTGGCACCCGCGGTGGCACGTCGAAGCCCTTTTCCAGCCAGCGCGTCAGCTCGTCGGCGGGCATCGGCTTGGCGATCAGATAGCCTTGCGCCTCGTCGCAGCCCATCACCGCCAGCGCCTGCCAGGTCGCCGGCGTTTCCACCCCTTCAGCAACCACATCAAGGCCGAGGATGTGACCGAGTTCGATGATCGAGCGCACGATGGAGACATTCTCGAAGTTGTGCTCGAGCCGCTCGATGAAGGTCCGGTCGATTTTCAGCTCGTGTACCGGCATCTGCGCCAGATAGCCAAACGACGAATAACCGTTGCCGAAGTCATCGATCGACAGCTGCACACCGAGCTGGCGCAGTCGGTCCAGATTGGTGAGCAATTGTTTCGGCCGGTGCATCATGCCGGTTTCGGTGATCTCGAGGCTGAGCTGCGCCGGGTCGATGCCATGACGCCGCAAAGCCCGGTCGACAAAGGCGACGAAGCTATCGTCCTCGACGTCGCTCATGCCGACATTCACCGCAATGCACAGGGTCAGTCCTCCCTCACGCCAGCGCGCCAGCTGACTGGTCACACTATCGACGACCCAATGCGTGATCGCCCGCAACCGCCCCGTCTGTTCGGCAAACGGAATGAACTCGTCCGGACCGATCCAGCCCCGTTCGGGATGCGCCCAGCGCACCAGCGCTTCGGCCTTGCTGACCGATCCGTCGCGCAGCAAGGCCTTGGGCTGATAATGCACGCGCAGCTGGCCGCCTTCGATTGCCTCGCGCAGATCGGCGAGCAAGGCCGTCCGGTTGCGGCGGTGCGTTTCGGTTTCGGTGCAATAGACCGCGTATGCGGCATGGTCGCGCTTGGCGAGATACATTGCCACTTCGGCGTGGCGCAACAGCAACTCCGCGCTCTCGCCGTGCTCCGGGTAAGCTGCAACGCCGATCCCGACGCTCAGATCGAGACGCTGGCCGCTGATGATCACCGGGTCGACCAGCGCGGACTCCAGCCGCGCCAGCAATCGCGGCAGACTACCGATCAGCGCATTGGGGAAGAGCAGGGCAAACTCGTCGCCGGGTAGCCGCGCGCACAATTCGCCACGCAGATGCATCAGGCCCGACAGGCGCTTGGCAAGCGCCACCAGCATTGCGTCACCGGTCTGATAGCCGAGGTAATCATTGACGTACTTGAACTGGTTGATGTCGATCAGCAGCACGACGAACGGTGTGCCGTCGGTCACGATCTGCGTCTGCATCAGCTCGAGCATGCGGCTCCGGTTGGGCAAGCCGGTCAGTCCATCTTCGAATGCCTGACGCAGGATCAGCCTTTGCCGCTCGGCAACCGCTTCGCTCATCGCATTGAAATTGCTCGCCAGCTCGCCGAGTTCACCGCGGCCCTTGAAACGCAGCCGCGTGCTGTAATCGCCACCCCGCATGCGCCGAACCGCAGCGAGCATCTGTGTCATCGGCGCGGCCAGCCAGCGTGCCAGCAAGCAGGACAGCAGCAGCCCGGTCAGCAGCAGCGCCCCGCCGCCAATGGCGACCTCGATTCTGGCTTGCTGCAAAGCCTGGTTGAAGCCCTCGTCTGCAACCGTGACTGCAATGATGTAACGACTGGCACTGTTGAGCGGGCCGGGAACAAAAAGTACGCGGGCCGATCGCCCCTGGATCCGTGCTTCGAGCACCTGGACCTTGCCACCGGTCCGCGCCGGGGCAAGCAGTTCGATCGGGATCCGTCCTTGCGCGAAGGCGTTGATGGTCGCGCCAGCAACCCAGCGCGGCGTGTCGCGGTCGAAGACGTAAAAGCCCAAGCCATCGATGCCGGCCTGCAGGCAATAGCGCTCGATGGCAAAACGGGATTGGACTGGGTCATGCTGCGCGTCGTCGAGCAGCACATTCTGCGAAACCAGACTCGGCGGCAGCAGCGGCTCGGCGGCGGCTGCCGCTGCACGCAGCCGACCGTCGACTTCGGCCCGGATGGCAGACGCCTTGAGCCAATAGACATAAGTTGCACCTGCACCACTGATGATCATGGTGATCAACAGAAATACAAGCAGCATCCGGTTTCGCAAGCTGAAAAGCCAGCCCGATCCGGGCAGGGGCAGATACATGCGGACGTCCGTGTTGGGCTACTCATTCAATTTACACAAGCCCACACAAACTTACCAAAAACTTAATTTATTCATCCAGCCAAGCAAGGCGCAAAGGATTCCCCCCCGCATCCCGCAGCCTGAGCCCCCAGGTATCGGTCAGGGCAAGCTGCAGTTGCAGGCTCCGCTCGATCAGCTCGTCGCGCCGGAAGGCGTGGACATGCACCTTGGCGCCAGCCGGATAGCCGGCCAGCACGCCGTCAAAGCTGGCCGCGTTGACGCGCAACCCGTCGAAAGCGACCAGCACATCGCCGGCCGCCAGCCCCGCGGACCTGGCCGCGCCACCATCGAAGACCTGGGTCAGCTTGATCCCGGCCGGATCGGCAGCCACACGGGCGCCGATGCTGATGCCGGCGGTAATCGTGCCGGTGCGCCAGCCGCCCTTGTCGCTGCCGCCCAGTGGCGGTCGCAGTTGTACGTCGACACCGAATGCGTCGAGCAGCTCGGCCGCCGGCAAGTCATCGGTCGAACGCAGGGCCCGATCGAAAAAGGCCTTGAGATCGAATCCTGCCACTTCGCTGGCAACGGCCTCCCATTCGGTTTCACCGACCCCGATGCCATTCCGGTCGAAGTCGCGGCCGAAGCGTTGCCACAGCGTCCGCATGACGTCGTCGAGGCTCTTCGCGCCGTCGGTCCGCTGCCGGATGGTCAGGTCGAGGCACAAGGCCGCCAGCGCGCCCTTGGTGTAGTAGCTGACCAGCGCATTGGGGCTGTTTTCGTCCTGCCGGTAGTACTTGACCCAGGCATCGAGGCTGGCGTCTTCCAGCGTCTGCCGTTTGCGCCCCGGCGCCCGTTCGACGCCGGTCAGCGTCTGTGCCAGCAAATCCAGATACTGTTGCGGCGTCAGGATGCCGGCGCGCAGCAGCATCAGGTCGTCGTAGTACGAGGTGATGCCCTCGAACGCCCACAACAGCCGGGTGTAGGCTTCGCGATCGAGCGGATACGGTGCATATGCCGCCGGTTTGATCCGCTTGACGTTCCAGCTGTGGAAGTACTCGTGGCTGCACAGCCCGAGATACTGGATATAACCGGTCTTACGTTCGGTCTCGTGCGCCAGCGGCAAATCCGGGCGGCTGGTGATCAGCGCGGTCGAGGCGCGGTGCTCGAGCCCGCCATAGCCGTCGCCGGTCACCATAGTCATGAACAGGTAGCGATCGAACGGTGCCGGCTCGCCGAACAGGCGAATCTGCGCTTCGCAGATTTTCTTCAGGTCTTTCTTCAGCTGTTTGAAATCGGTCCGGTGCCGGCCTGCAATGACGATTTCATGCGGTATGCCGCAGGCCTTGAAGCTGTCCGTATCGAAGGTACCAAGCTCGACCGGGTGATCGATCAGCTCGTCGTAATCGCGTGCGCGATAGCGTCCGAAGCCGCCGTCCTTGAGCTTCACCGCCGGCAGCGTCGTCGCCACGCGCCAGCGCTTGCCCGCATCACCGCGTGGCGTGGCGATATCGACGTCGCACGGCTGCGACTCCTGGCCGGCCACGGCGACGAAAACGCTGGTGCCGTTGAAGAAGCCGCGCGTGTCGTCCAGATAAGCACCGCGCACCGACAGATCGAAGGCGTACACACGGTATTCGATCACCAGCGGTCCGGCCACCGCTACGGCCTGCCAGCGGTGCTTGTCCAGTTTGCGCAGTTCAACCGGTTTTTTGCCGCTGTATGCGGCCATTTCGGTGATGTTCCGCGCAAACTCCCGAATCAGGTAACTGCCGGGGATCCACACCGGCAACCAGACGATCTGGCCATCGGCAGCTGGTTCGGCAATTGTCAGCGTCACATCGAAATAGTGGCCGGCGAGATCGGCTGGGCGGATACGGTAGTGCAGTGCAGACATGGGCTTCCTTGTTGTTAGCGCGCCAGGCCGACCTGGTTGCGGCCGGCCGCCTTGGCCTGGTAGAGCGCCGCATCGGCGGTTTCAATCAGTTGTTCGGTTTGCATGCCGTTGCTCAATTGTGCAACGCCGGCACTGAACGAAATCGTCAACGGTTCGCCGTTGCCGCTGAAATGGCAAAGCTCGCTGAAACGCTGCCGCAGCTCGTCGACCTGCTGCGCCGCGCGCAATAGCGATGCATCGGGAAAGATGATCGAGAATTCCTCGCCGCCGTAACGGCCGACGAGATCGGCCCCCGGAAAGCTCTGCCGCAGCAGTCGCGCCAGGCTCTTGATCACCCGGTCGCCCACGGCATGGCCGTAGCGGTCGTTGACCGACTTGAAATGATCGATGTCGATCATCGCGAACGCCAGCGGACGCACGGTCTCGTGCGCACGCGCCACTTCCTGCAGCAGCCGTTCGATCAGGTGGGTATGGTTCAACAGCCGGGTCAGGCTGTCGCGCGTCATCAGTTCGCGCAGGCGGCGATAGCGGTCGACCATCATCGCGACGATGTCGATCAGCTCGTCGGGGTCGTTGTTCTTCACCAGGAAATCATCGCCGCCCATGCGCCGCGCCGACAGCTGCCTGCCCCGCTGCGTTTCGCTCGACAGGAAAACGATCGGGATGCCGTCGAAGGCCGGATTCTGCCGCAGCACCTTGGCCAGCTCGTCGCCGGTGCATTCGGGCATATACATGTCGAGCAGGATCAGCTCGGGCTTTTCCAGCGCCACCAGCTGCGGCACCTTCAGCGGATTCTTGACGCTGCGCACGCGCATGCCGGCCATGGTCAGCACATTGCTCGCCCAGTGGGTCAGCGTCTCCGAGTCATCGACGATCAGCACCCTCGCCGCTTGCGGCGACTGGGCCTCGAGCATCCGGTCGATCTGGTCGATCAGCCTGTGGCTATCGAAGGGCTTGGGCAGGAAATCGGTCACGCCGGCGCGGGCCAGTTCGATCTGTTCCTGCGCGGCCATCGGTAGCGACAGATACACCAGAGGCCCCTGGCTCAGCCGCGCGATCATCGGCAGCACCTGCGTCAGCGTCATGTCCTCGCAGCCTGCCTCGTCGACCAGCACCGCCAGCGGCGCCTCGCCGTGCATCGCCGCGAGCAACGCGCTGGCGCGGGCACAGGCGATCGCACGCAGGCCGAACATCGCCAGTTGCTGGCTGACCGTCGCGGCGTAATCGCCATTGCGACACAGCAGATAAATCGGTGCGGAGAGCGTATCGGAAGCCATCGGTTTCAGCCTTGCTGCTTGCGCGAGAAATCATGAAGTTGCCGGCGCCATTTCTTGGTCGGCCGGCCTTTGGACAGCGGGTGCTCGAACGTCGGCACCAGCTCGCGATCCAGCGCCTGCTGCGCCCGCCTCGCCTCGCTGTCGGGTGTTTCGGCGTACAGCGTCCGGGCGACTTCGGCCGGGCCGCGCCGGTCGGACAAACCTTGAACGGCCAGCTCGAACTCGCCGTGGGCGGTCAGTACGCGCAGGCGATCACCGATCTTGACGGTTCGCGCCGGCTTGGCGCGATCGCCGTTCAGATGAACGTGACCGGCGTCGATCGCCTCGGTGGCCATCGAACGGGTCTTGAAAAAGCGCGCCGCCCAGAGCCATTTGTCCAGCCGGACCTTGGTCGCGGCCTCGTCGTGTACCGGCATGATGTCCAGACCGTCGTGAGATGCGGTGAATGGTACTACGCGTTCGATCCGCCTGCCCTGTGTCCGCAACTGCGCTGGCCGAAATTACCGGTGATTGTCTGTTGCTGCCTCACACAGCATGGTGCACGCTAAAAAGCCGTTCAAGCAGGAGACCACCATGATTGTCGTCGTCACCGGTGCCAGCGCCGGATTCGGTCAGGCCATCGCACGCCGTTTTGTCGCCGAAGGCCACCAGGTCGTCGCTGCGGGCCGGCGGATCGACCGGTTGAACGCCCTGGCTGCGGAACTGGGTGCCAAACTGTTGCCGCTGCAGCTCGACGTCACCGACCGCGACGCGGTGGCCAGCGCCTTCGCCGCCCTGCCCGCCGACTTTGCCGCCGTCGATTTGCTGGTCAACAACGCCGGACTGGCACTCGGGCTTGAACCGGCGCAACGCGCCGATCTCGACGACTGGGGCCGGATGATCGACACCAACATCAAGGGCCTCGTCTACTGCACCCGTGCCCTGTTGCCGGGCATGGTCGAACGCGGCCGTGGTCACGTCGTCAACCTCGGCTCGACCGCAGGCGAATGGCCCTATCCGGGCGGCAACGTCTACGGGGCGAGCAAGGCCTTCGTACGCCAGCTCAGCTACAACCTGCGCGCCGACCTGCTTGGCACGCCGGTGCGCGTCACCAATATCGAGCCCGGGCTGGCCGGCGGCACCGAGTTCTCCAATGTGCGCTTCCATGGCGATGACGCCAAGGCCGGTGCGGTGTACCAGAACGTTCAGCCGCTGACCGCCGACGACATCGCCGACACCGTCTACTGGGCGGCTAGCCGGCCGGCACACGTCAACATCAACAATATCCAGCTGATGCCGGTGTGCCAGGCCAACGGGCCGCTGGCAATCCATCGCGGCTGAAACAACAAACCCGCTCATGGCGGGTTTGTTGTTTGCCCGAGCCCGATCAGGACCAGGGCTCGCTCAACTCGATCCACTTCTGGCCGTTGTCGAGCCGCAGCGGCGAGTACACCTGGTAGTAGACATCGAGCAGGCTGCTGGCGAGCGGGTCGACGTTGGCCGCCACATAAGCGCGCGCCTTGTAGTAGCGGTAGACGCCGTTGCCGTCGATGCGGAACACCAGACTGTTCTGCGCATAGCTCTTACCGGCTTGCCACTGGCCGTAGCCAACGATCGGATCGTTGTGCGGCGGTGGCGCTTTCACCGTGTCGACCAGCGCCAGCGGGCTGGTGGTCGCAACGCGGAAGTCGTCGAAGTAGGCGTACTGATCGCTGGCCGGCGCCCAGTCGGCGCTCGAGCCGCCAAAGAAAGTATCCATCTTGATCGCCGACACACCCACTGCGGCGGCATTGCGCAGCAACAGCCCGCTTTGCTCCAGCACCAGCTTGCCATCGACCCACTGGCGGAACTGGCCGGTGGCCTGACCCGCGTCACCCAGCACGACCTGCTGCGTCAGCGTGTACCAGACGCCCGGCTTGAATCTGGTCGCAACGGCGTAATAGTCGCCGCATTCGTCCTTCTTGCCCGGATAGTACTGATAGCTGAAGCCGACGCCGTTTTCGCGCCACATCAGCCGGGTGGTGAAGCCGTCGAAGGTGCCGTTCTGGATGCAGCCGGTCGGCGTATCGCCACCGCCCAGCCCCGGCAACTTGCCGCCCTTGACCCAGGTGAAGCCGCTGTCGAAGCGCAGCTTGTACTGCAGCCACAGCTGGCCGTAGTTGCCACCCAGCGGTGCATCGAAGGTCATCGCCGAGTTGCCACCGATCTGGCCGGCCTTGTAGGTAACGCGCAGCACCTTGTTGGCCTGATTGTCCGGATCGCCGACGATCGACAGTCGCCCCGCCGCGACACCGGTCGATTCACCGGGTGTGATCCCCCAGTCGCTCTGAAAAGCGCCGGCCGTATACAGACCGACCGCATCGTTTTCGAACGTGTTCTGCAGCACCCAGCCACCGGGTACCGGAGTCGGAGTCGGAGTCGGAGTCGGAGTCGGAGTCGGAGTCGGCGATGGTACTGGCGTTGGCGTTGGCGTTGGCGTTGGCGTTGGCGTTGGCGTTGGCGTTGGCGTTGGCGTTGGCGTTGGCGTTGGCGTTGGCGAGGGTGTCGGGGTCGGCGTTGCGCCGCAAGTCCCGCCGACCGACCACAACGTCGGCGTCGCTGCCGGGTTCCAGCCGGTACCGACGTAGGCGGTGTGCGTGCTGCGGGCGGTGTAGACCGTTCCGCTATAGATCACCGTATCACCGGCGGTATAAGTGTTGCCTTCGGCCCAGTCGCCGCGGCAGGCAGCGTGGCCAAGCATGCTCAGGCCCAACAGCACGGCAAACGCCGCACCCTGTATCGTTTTCATCGCTGTCTCCATCCTTGGCGTCCGGCGCCTTGTGTGAATGCCGGCCTTCGGGCCGATCGCGAAAAACGATAAGTCGGGTCACCACGCCGGACAAGCGACCGGCGGCAGGCGTTGCGCCGGGCACGACAGACGGACAAAAAAAACGGAGCCGCTCGGGCTCCGTTCTTTTCAAGGCACGCTGAATCAGCCTTCCGACTTGGCCGCACGGCGGCGTTCGTGTTCCTGCAGGTGACGCTTGCGGATACGAATCGACTTCGGGGTGATTTCGACCAGTTCGTCGTCGTCGATGAACTCGACCGCCGATTCCAGCGACAGCTTGATCGGCGTGGTCAGGCGAACGGCTTCGTCGGTGCCCGAGGCGCGGACGTTGGTCAGCTGCTTGCCCTTGATCGGGTTCACGACCAGATCGTTGTCGCGCGAATGGATGCCGATGATCATGCCTTCATACAGCTTGTCGCCCGGCGACACGAACATGCGGCCGCGGTCTTCCAGCTTCCACAGTGCGTAGGCCACGGCTTCGCCGTTGTCCTGCGAGATCAGCACGCCGTTGTGGCGACCCGGCATGTCCGGCTTCACCGGTGCGTAGTCGTCGAACACGTGGCTCATCAGGCCGGTGCCGCGGGTCATGGTCATGAAGTCCGACTGGAAGCCGATCAGGCCACGTGCCGGGATATGGTATTCCAGACGCGTCCGGCCTTGGCCGTCCGATTCCATATTGGTCAGCTCGCCACGGCGACGACCGATTTCTTCCATGATGCCGCCCTGGTGTTCGTCTTCCAGGTCGATGGTCAGGTTTTCGTACGGCTCGCTCTTGACGCCGTTGACGTCCTTGTAAACGACGCGCGGCTTGGCCACGGCCATTTCAAAGCCTTCGCGACGCATGCTTTCCAGCAGGATGGTCAGGTGCAACTCACCGCGGCCCGACACGCGGAAGATATCGGCATCGGCCGTGTCTTCGACGCGCAGCGCGACGTTGGTCAGCAGTTCCTTGGTCAGGCGATCGCGGATCTGGCGCGACGTGACGAACTTGCCTTCGGTGCCGGCCAGCGGCGAGGTGTTGACCATGAAGTCCATGTTCAGCGTCGGCTCATCGACGCCGAGCACCGGCAGGCCGACCGGGTTTTCCTTGTCACAGATCGTGACACCGATACCGATGTCGTCCAGACCCGAGATGATGATGATGTCGCCGGCTTCGGCGCCTTCAACCGGCACACGGTCCAGACCCTGGAAACCCAGCACCTGGTTGATACGGCCCGACGCCACTTGCTCGTCGTGGTTCATCACCACCACTTGCTGGCCCGGCTTGATGCGGCCGTTGACGACCTTGCCGACGCCAAGGCGGCCGGTGTAGGTCGAGTAGTCCAGTGCCGACAGTTGCAGTTGCAGCGGTGCATCCGGATCACCCGGCGGGGTCGGAACGTGCTTGAGCACGACTTCGAACAGCGGACGCATATTGTCCGACTCTTCGGCCAGTTCAAGCTTGGCAAAACCGTTCAGGCCCGATGCGTAAATGATCGGGAAGTCGAGCTGTTCGTCGGTCGCGCCGAGCTTGTCGAACAGATCGAACGTCTGGTCGACAACCCAGTCCGGACGTGCGCCCGGACGGTCGACCTTGTTGATCACGACGATCGGCTTCAGACCCAGCGCCAGCGCTTTCTTGGTCACGAAACGGGTTTGCGGCATCGGGCCTTCAACCGAATCGACCAGCAGCAGCACACCGTCGACCATGCCGAGCACGCGCTCGACTTCACCGCCGAAGTCAGCGTGCCCCGGGGTGTCGACGATGTTGATGTGGGTGCCTTCGTATTCGATGGCGGTGTTCTTGGCCAGAATCGTGATGCCACGTTCCTTTTCAAGATCGTTCGAGTCCATCACGCGCTCGTCAACCTGCTGGTTGTCGCGGAAGGTGCCGGATTGGCGCAGGAGTTGGTCGACCAGGGTGGTTTTGCCGTGGTCGACGTGGGCAATGATGGCGATGTTGCGAAGGGCGCGTGTCATGGAATGCTGCGAAGGTTTGGGTAAACCGGGGATTCTACCACGCGATCATGACGATAAGCTTTGGGCACAATGACCGTCCGGCATAAATTGCCCCGCTCCCCCGCTGATTTGTCTAGCACCGGCGCGGCTTGCAGCCAATAAAAACGCCGGCTTGAAGCCGGCGTTTTTTCTCGATACAGCTATCGGAACGGGCGATTAACGCGCCGCGTCCATCTGCGCGGCCTGAATCGCGGTCAGCGCGATCGTGAACACGATGTCGTCGACCAGTGCACCGCGCGACAGATCGTTCACCGGCTTCCTGAGGCCTTGCAGCATCGGGCCGACGCTGACGACATGGGCGCTGCGCTGCACCGCCTTGTACGTCGTATTGCCGGTATTCAGATCCGGGAACACGAACACCGTGGCCTTGCCGGCGACCTGGCTGCCCGGCGCCTTTTGTGCGGCGACATCGGCCACCGACGCGGCGTCGTACTGCAGCGGGCCATCGAGCACCAGCGACGGGTATTTCTCGCGCGCCAGTTCGGCCGCGGCACGCACCTTGTCGACGTCGGCACCGGCACCGGATTTGCCGGTGCTGTAGCTGATCATCGCCACCTTCGGATCGACCCCGAAGGCCTGCGCGCTGTCGGCGCTCTGCTTGGCGATCTCGGCCAGTTGCTCGGCGGTCGGATTCGGATTGATCGCGCAGTCGCCGTAAACGAGCACCTGATCGGGCATCAGCATGAAAAACACCGACGAGACAATCGACGAGCCCGGCGCGGTCTTGATCAGCTGCAATGCAGGCCGAACGGTGCTGGCCGTGGTGTGCACGGCGCCGGACACCAGACCGTCGACCTTGTCGACCGCCAGCATCATCGTGCCGAGCACCACGGTGTCTTCGAGCTGTTGCAGCGCCTGTCCTTCGGTCAGGCCCTTGCTCTTGCGCAACTCGACCATCGGCGCGACGTACTCCTGACGGATGAGATCCGGATCAAGGATCTCCAGCGACGCCGGCAGCGTGACGCCCTGGGCCGCGGCGATCGATTCGATCGTCTCGCGCTTGCCGAGCAGCACGCAGCTGGCAATGCCCTTCTCTTCGCAGATGACCGCTGCCTTGATCGTGCGCGGCTCATCGCCTTCCGGCAGGACGATGCGTTTCTTGGCAGCACGGGCCTTGCTGATCAACTGGTAACGGAACGCCGGCGGCGACATCCGCATCGACGCCGGTACCTTGACGCCAGCCGCGAGCGATTCGGCCGACAATTGCTCGGCGACGGTATCGAGTACGGCGTTCATCCGTTCGATGTCGTCAGCGGCGACGGCCAGGGGCACCTGGGCGATGCGCGCGGCGGTGCCGTAGCTGTCGGTATCGGTTTGCAGCACCGGAATCCCGCTATTGAGCGCCAGCGCGGCAAATTGGCGGATGCGCGGATCAGGCATGCTCGAATGCGTCAGCAGCAGGCCGGCAAGCTGGACGCCGTTCTTCGCCGCCAGCGCCGTCGCCAGCATGATGTCGTCGCGGTCGCCGGCGCTGACGACCAGCGCACCCGGCTTGAGCCGCTCGACCACTTCGGTGACCGAACGCGCGGCGATCACGGTCTCGTGGACGCGGCGCTTGGCGATCTCGCCTTCGATCAGGACTTCGGCGTTCAGATGGCGCGCGACGTCGAGCGTCCGCGGTGCGAGCAGTTGCGCGTCATAGCGCACCACGCCCCAGACCGGAATGCCGTCGATGGCCGGCTGCGCCGCGGCGTCGAACGTGGCCGGCGCCTTGTTGAAAATGACCCCGGCGACGTTCAGCCCCTCGTGCCGCAGCTGCGCGGCCAGTACCTTGACCTCGTTGACGGCGCCCGATGCACCGGCATTGGCGACCAGCACGGTTTCCGCCTGCATGCTGCGGGCGATATTGGCGTTCAGACCGGCGGTAAAGGCGTTGTTCGGATCGACGTGCAGGCCTTCGACGACGAGCACATCGGCACCGTGCGCGGCGCCCATGCACAGGCTGACGATGTCTTCCATCAGTTCGTCGTTCTGGCCGGCGGTGACGCGGGCGATCACCTGGCCGGTCGACAGGCCGTTCGGCGTGTCGATCTGGCAGATCTCGCGGGCGAAATGGGTCGAACGCTCGACCTCGTGATGGTCCTGCGACACCGGCTTGACGAAGCCGACCTTGAGGCCCTGACGCTGCAGTGCGCGGACCACGCCGAGCGAGACCGAGGTCAAACCGACGTTCTGCCGCGTCGGCGCAATGAAGAATGTCTGCATATGGGATTCCTTTGCAATGGCACCGAAGTGCCTGAGCCACTGATTCGATTCGATCCGGCCATCGCAGCCTGTGCTGTTTAAAAGCGGGCTGCGTTGAATAATCTGTTGCCGGAAATGTAGTGCATCGCCCCTGCCTCGTGGCGGTACTTATTACGCTGGCGGCGTGAAACTTGCTCGATGTCACGCCACCGTTTCGCTGGCATTGACATCCCGAAAAATTAGATCAATCTAATTGACTATATTCTTTGCTTGCGTTGCAAACGGCGCGGCGACTGCGCGGCCTCTATGCTTGGCAGCAGCCGCAGGTAAATCATTGCACCCAGCCCGCACACCACGCAGCCGACCACCGTATCGACCATGCGCGCCAGCGCGAAACCGGTCGCCGACATGCTGCCGCGCAAAATGCCGAAATCCAGCAGCACCATCACCAAGGCGGTAATCGGAATCACCGCCACCCAATAGTTGCGCGCCTGTGCCGCCGGCAACCACGCGGCCATTGCCGTCACGCACAGCGCCAGTGCCCATTCGGCGCGGACGAAATGCACGATCAACGCGCCAAGCACCGCGCCGATCAGCGAACCCGCGAGCCGCTGGATCAGCTTGTGAATGCTGTGGCGCGGATCGTAGACGGTCACGATGACGATGGTCAGCGGCACCCAGTACGCCCGCGTCAGGCCAAGCCAGTGACCGACGGCATAGCCCGTGACGACCAGCACCATGAAATAGAAGGTGAACGCGCCGTTGGTATGCCTGCGCCGCAACAGGTGCCGCGCCGCATCACGCAGCATCGGCGCACTCTGCGGCTCGGGCCGGCGTGCGATGACCAGGTCGACCAGCACGGCCAACATACCCGCCAGACCGCCGACAATCAGATACGTTCCGCACAAGGGGGGCAGATCGGGTGCGCTGTCACCGAACAGGAAGGCAATCAGCCAGTACTTGCCGATGAATTCGACGGCGTTGCCGGCGCCTTGCAGCCAGCCGGCTACGGCGGTGAACCCGAGCAGCAGCACCAAGGACGCCCCCGGGACAGAGTGGCCGACGACGCCGGCAATGCCGGCCAGCAGCATGCCGACTGTCATGTACAGGATCGCCGCCAGCCGCTCGCCAGCATCGCCGCCGCTGTCGACGAACAGCGTGTAGAACCCGGCCACGGCGCCGTAGACGGCCGGCAGGAACTCGCCGCGCATCAGCGCGATCGCCAGCGGCAAACCGACCGCGATCACCGCGCGCAGCATCCGTCGCCGGTTGATCGGGGTGTGCTGCAAGGTCAGGGCGGGATGAAGGAACATGGCGGATCGGGGACGCGCGCGGGCTCGGAAGCGCCGAATGTACGGCCAGACTACGCAATTGGCATTGGTAATGATGACGTAGTTCCGCGGACGCGCTTACATGAAAACCGCACGCCTTACACACACAGACAATTGACGACAAGTAAATTGACACGACTTCATGGCCAACACATTTACCAATTCGGCTGAATAGGCCCAATTCCGTTGCTTTTGAATACCGGAATGACCGTCGGGACACAACCGGCGCATTCCATTTGTTGATTGCGCAAAAAAACCGGTTTAATTGTATTTGACGCAATCAATCCGAGAGCTGATGAACGCACCCAATGCTGACCGACGCCTGCGCGCCGCCATATTCATCCTGCTGATTCTCAGCATCGCCCTGCTTGCGTGGCAGCATCTGGGCCTGAATCGGGTTTTGCGACTCGACGGCAAAAGCACCTACCGGATCACCGCCCTCTCCGACAGCGATGAAGGCGGCACCTCGGTCGCTACCCTGCAGCGACAAGACCGACGCATGGTCTTCAATTGCCGGCTGAACCCAAGCTACGAATGGCCGTATTGCGAACTGCGTCTCTCGTTCAGCGACGATCCACACCGTGGCATCGATTTCTCCCGTTTCTCGCACATCGCGCTCAAGGTCGCGGTCAGCGGTACCGGCGCACAGCGCCTGCGCTTGTTCCTGCGCGACTTCGATGCCGGCAACGCCAAGGCCAACGACCCACTGACCTGGCGGCTCAACGAATTGCAGTTCGAACCTCGCGCCGACGGCAGCGAAATCGTCGTACCGATGCGCACCTTCAACGTGAGCTCATGGTGGCTCAACAACAACAACATCCCGATCGAACGCGCCGTGGTCGAAATGAGCAATGTGCCGATGATGCTGCTGGATACGGCCGGCGTACGTGAACACGCCGACTTGCGCTTCGAGATCGACTACATCGAGTTTCGCGGCAAATGGGTCAGCGCTGGCGAAATGGCGCTGTTTATCGTCGCCCTGTGGCTGTGCGCCGCCATGGCGTATCTCGTGCATTGGCAACTGCGCATGCGCAGCACGCTGGCACACAGCCGTGAACGCGAAGCCGAGCTGCAGCAGCTCAACACGGCGCTGATGCTGGAAAACGCCAAAATCGGCGAAAAGGCCAAGCGCGACCCGCTGACCGGCGCGCTCAACCGCGCCGGCATCCGTGACGCATTGCTCGACGAGGCGGCCAGAGCACTGGACGAAGAACGGCCGCTGGCGGTCATCTTCTGTGACATCGACCATTTCAAACAGGTCAACGATGTACACGGCCATGCAATGGGCGATCAGGTGCTGCAGCAGTTCTCCGCCTTGCTGCGCAAGCGCATCCGCCAGCGCGATTATCTGGTCCGCTGGGGTGGCGAGGAGTTCGTCCTGCTCTGCCCCGACACCTCGCTCGAGCATGCCGGACAACTGGCGCAATCGCTCCGCTACAGCACCGAGGCCAACCGCTGGCCAACCGGCCAGACGCTGACGGCGAGTTTCGGCGTCACGACACTGAGCGCCGAACCGCTGGCGGCCTTCCTTGAACGCGCCGACCGCGCGCTGTACGAAGCCAAGCACCGCGGCCGCAATACCGTCGTTACGCTGCCACCTGAAGCGTGATGCCTTGCCCTGCCCCCGGCATCGCTGGATGACACAGGTTTTTTTGTCGCTTGAAATGCTTCGCAGCCGCTCCATCTAGCATGCATACAGAACTTCTGCCTGCGAGGAACAAGCATGCGATTCGACAAACTCACCACCAAATTCCAGGCCGCCTTTGCCGATGCGCAGAGCCTGGCGCTCGGCCACGATGCCGGCTTTATCGAGCCCGTCCACCTGTTCGCCGCGCTGCTGAACGACAACGAATCCGGCGCGGCTGCGCTGCTGTCGCGCGCCGGCGTCAATGTGCCGCCGCTGAAAACCGCGATCAATACCGCGCTTGAGCGGCAGGCCAAGGTTGAAGGCACCGGCGGCGAAATCAACGTCTCGCGCGATCTGGCCAACCTGCTGAACCTGACCGACAAGGCCGCGCTCAAGCGCGGCGATGCATTCATCTCGTCCGAACTCTTCCTCCTCGCGCTGTGCGAGGACAAGGGCGAGGCCGGCCGGCTGCTGAAGCAGCATGGCGGCAACAAGGCCGCCATCGAAGCGGCAATCGATGCCGTGCGCGGCGGTGCCAGCGTCAACGATGCCAACGCCGAAGAACAGCGCGAGGCGCTGTCCAAATACACGATCGACCTGACCGAGCGCGCCCGCGCCGGCAAGCTCGACCCGGTGATCGGCCGCGACGACGAAATCCGCCGTGCGATCCAGGTCTTGCAACGCCGCACCAAGAACAATCCGGTGCTGATCGGCGAACCCGGCGTCGGCAAGACCGCCATCGTCGAAGGGCTGGCGCAGCGCATCGTCAACGGCGAGGTGCCCGAATCACTGAAGCACAAGCGCCTCTTGGTGCTCGATCTGGCAGCCCTGCTTGCCGGCGCCAAGTACCGTGGCGAATTCGAAGAACGCCTCAAGGCCGTGCTCAGCGACATCGCCAAGGATGAAGGCAACACCATCATCTTTATCGACGAAATCCACACCATGGTCGGCGCCGGCAAGGCCGAAGGCGCGATGGACGCCGGCAATATGCTCAAGCCGGCGCTGTCGCGCGGCGAGCTGCACTGTCTGGGCGCGACCACGCTGGATGAATACAGAAAGTACATCGAGAAGGACGCCGCGCTCGAGCGCCGCTTCCAGAAAGTGCTGGTCGATGAACCGAGTGTCGAAGCCACCATCGCCATCTTGCGCGGACTGCAGGAAAAGTACGAAATCCACCACGGTGTCGACATCACCGACCCGGCTATTGTCGCCGCGGCCGAGCTCTCGCACCGCTACATCACCGACCGCTTCCTGCCCGACAAGGCGATCGACCTGATCGACGAGGCGGCGGCCAAGATCAAGATGGAAATCGACTCCAAGCCGGAATCGATGGACAAGCTCGAGCGCCGCATCATCCAGCTCAAGATCGAGCGCGAAGCGGTCAAGCGCGAGAAGGACGAAGCGTCGCAGCGCCGTTTCGGCCTGATCGAGGAAGAAATCGGCACGCTGGAAAAAGAGTATTCGGATCTGGAAGAAATCTGGAAGGCCGAAAAAGCCGCCGTGCTCGGCTCGCAATCGATCAAGGAAGAAATCGAGCAGGTGCGCAACGCGATGGATGCGGCACAGCGCCGTGGCGAGTGGGACAAGGCGTCCGAATTGCAGTACGGCAAGCTGCCCGAGCTCGAAGCCAAGCTGAAGGCCGCCGAAGCCGCCGAAGGCCAGGACAAGCCGAACCGGCTGCTGAGAACGCAAGTCGGTGCCGAAGAAATCGCCGAGGTCGTCAGCCGCGCGACCGGGATTCCGGTCAGCAAGATGATGTCGGGCGAGCGTGAGAAACTGCTGAATATGGAGGACGCGCTGCACCGCCGCGTCGTCGGTCAGGACGAAGCGATCACCGTCGTTTCGGACGCGATTCGCCGCTCGCGCTCGGGTCTGGCCGATCCGAACCGGCCTTACGGCTCCTTCCTGTTCCTCGGCCCGACCGGCGTCGGCAAGACCGAGCTGACCAAGGCGCTGGCCGAATTCCTGTTCGATACCGATGAGCACATCATCCGGCTCGACATGTCCGAGTTCATGGAAAAGCACAGCGTCGCGCGGCTGATCGGCGCACCGCCGGGTTATGTCGGCTATGAGGAAGGCGGTTATCTGACCGAGGCGGTACGGCGCAAACCGTACAGCGTGATCCTGCTCGACGAAGTCGAAAAAGCCCACCCGGACGTGTTCAACGTGCTGCTGCAAGTGCTCGACGACGGCCGCCTCACCGATGGCCAGGGTCGCACGGTCGACTTCAAGAACACCGTGATCGTGATGACCAGCAACCTCGGCTCCTCGCAGATCCAGATGATGGCCGGCGAGGATTACCAGTTGACCAAGATCGCCGTGCTCGCCGAAGTGAAGGCGCATTTCCGGCCCGAATTCGTCAACCGGATCGACGAAATCGTCGTGTTCCATGCGCTCGCGGCCGAGCAGATCAAGGGCATTGCCGCGATCCAGCTCAAACGCCTCGAAGGCCGGTTGGCGGCGCTGGAGATCGGCCTGACGGTCAGCGATGCGGCACTGGCACAGATCGCCGAAGCCGGCTTCGACCCGGTCTATGGCGCACGGCCGCTGAAGCGGGCGATCCAGAGCGAGATCGAGAACCCGCTGGCCAAGCGGATTCTGGCCGGCGAATTCGGCGCCAAGGACACCGTCCACGTCGACATTGCCGACGGCAAGATGGTGTTCCAGCACTGATCAGGCGCACCGTTGCCGACACACCCCGCTTTGGCGGGGTGTTTTTTTTCCGGCGACAACGGGCACAATTTCCGCTTGAATCGACACAAACGCCCCCGATGTCTGGAGGAGAACCGCGAACCAACCGGAGCCCCCATGCCCCAAGCCAGCGCCAACGGACTGCAGCTCGAATACGAACGATTCGGCGACGCCCGCGATCCGGCCGTGATCCTGATCATGGGACTGGGCATGCAGTTGATCGGCTGGCCCGACGAGTTCTGCCAGTCGCTCGCTGACGAAGGATTTCACGTCGTCCGCTTCGACAATCGCGACGTCGGCCTGTCGAGCTATCTCGACCATCTGGGTACGCCCAGCCTGCCGTGGAATCTGTTGAAGCGAAGGATGGGCCTGACGATCAAGGCGCCCTATTCGCTCGACGACATGACAGCCGATACGCTGGCGCTGATGGATGCGCTCGGCATCGATGCAGCGCACATTGCCGGCGTCTCGATGGGCGGCATGATCGCCCAGTTGATCGCCGCGCGCGCGCCGCAGCGGGTACTGAGCCTGTCCAGCATCATGAGCACCAGTGGCGCCGCCGGCTTGCCCGGACCGAGCCGGGCCGCGCTGACGGCCTTGCTTCGCCGCCCGCCGCGCAATGCCTACGCCGAGTGCAACCGCGCCACCATGATCGACTGGCTGATGCGCAATATCGCTGTGATCCGGAGCCCCGGTTTTCCGACGCCGCCCGAGTTGCAGCGGGCACGCCTGCAACGCAGCCTGAGCCGTGCGATCCACCCAGCCGGCATGCGGCGCCAGCTGTTCGCGGTCGCCGCAGCGCCCGACCGCAGCGCCCTGCTGGCGTCCATTTCGGTCCCCAGCCTGATCATTCACGGCAGCCACGATCCGCTGATTCCGCCAGCCTGCGGTCGCGATTGTGCGGCCAAGATTCCGAACGCCCGCTGGGTCGAAGTCGACGGCATGGCGCATGACATGGCGCCGGGTGTCTGCGAGCATTTATTGTCCCAGCTACCCGCGCACTTTCGCCAAGCCGAGGCCGCCAGGCCAGTCGGCAGTGAAGCAAAAGCGCGCCAGCCTGCCTGAATGGCCTCGGTCGGGCCGAAGGCTTGAACGGAAAGCTCTAACCCGCGCCAGTCTACGACGTCAAATAGAGCCAGTTTCTACAAGACAAAAAGGCTACACTTGCCGGCTTTTTGCAAAAAGCCGGAAAACTTGCCGATGCTGGCAAAAACCCACGTCGTTGCGGGCGTATTTTGTATGGCACTGGCCGGACACTACCTGGGCTACGTGCCCAGCGGCACCGAACTGATCGTCGCCGGCGCCGCCGCGCTCCTGCCCGATATCGACCACCCGAAATCCACGCTGGGACGATGGCTGCCGGGTATCTCGGGCGCCATTGCCAAACTGTTCGGCCACCGCGGCATCACCCATTCGCTGCTCGCCATCCTGGCGCTCGCTTATGGGCTGTTGCAGGCGCAGCTGGCCGACCAAGCCTGGGTCAGGGCAATCTGCATCGGCGCGCTCTCGCATCTGGCCGGCGATCTGTTGACCCCGCGCGGCGTGCCCTTGCTCTGGCCGTGGCGGCACCGGTTTTCGCTGCCGCTACTGGTCACCGGCAGCGTGGTCGAAAAAGCACTGTTGCTGGCCATGGTCGGCGGCACGTTTTATCTGCTGGGCGGGCAACATACGGCGATTTACCGGCTGATCGTACGCGGTGCCGGTCATGGACTGCGCGAGCTACACAGCTTTCACGGCGTTCTGCTCGGCTGATCGACCGCCGCCGGACTCACCCCGCTGCAGCCAGCAGCGAACGTGTATAGGCATGCGTCGGCGCAGACAGCACCGTGGCCACCGCGCCGGTTTCGACCACCTTGCCGGCCTGCATCACCATGACCCGGTGCGCCAGCGCCCGGACGATAGCCAGATCGTGCGTGATCAGCACGTAACTCATCCCGTGCCGCTGCTGCAATTCGGCCAGCAGCGTCAGCACCTGCACGGCGATATGCGCATCCAGCGCCGACGTCGGCTCGTCCAGCACCAGGATATCGGGTGAGACGATCAACGCGCGGGCAATGGCGATGCGCTGGCGCTGACCGCC
Organism: Jeongeupia wiesaeckerbachi; assembly: GCF_050916355.1. Lineage (GTDB taxonomy): Bacteria > Pseudomonadota > Gammaproteobacteria > Burkholderiales > Chitinibacteraceae > Jeongeupia > Jeongeupia wiesaeckerbachi. Next base: position 2,573,244 of record NZ_CP136946.1, on the reverse strand, counting down.
CGAAAAAGCGTGCGGATAGCGATCAATTACCTCGGCACCAAGCCCGACCTCGTCCAGCGCCGCGAGGACGCGAGACCTCCGCCCGGCTTCGTCCAGTTCCGGCTGGTAAACCCGCAACCCCTCGCCGACGATTTCGCCGACAGTCATCCGCGGTGACAGCGAGGCAAACGGATCTTGCAGCACCACCTGCAAGTGCCGGCGCACCTGCCGCAGCGGCGCACCGCTCAAGGTATCGAGCAGCACGCTGCCGGCCTTGCCGTGAAATTCGATCTGCCCACCGGCTTCGCGCACCAGGCGCAACACCGCCAGGCCCAGCGTGGTCTTGCCCGAGCCGGATGCACCGACGACGCCGAGCGTCTCGCCGCGTGCCAGCGAGAAATCAACCGAGTCCAGCGCATGAAACTGCTCGGCGCGACGAAACCAGCCGCGCGAGCGACGATAGCGGCAGTGCAGGCCACGCGCCTGCAGCAGCACGCCGGCATCGTCATTCAGCGGCCGCGCCAGCCGGATACTGCGTGCCGCCAGCAAGGCCTGGGTATACGGATGGACCGGCGAGGCAAACAATGCCGCGGTCGGCGCCGTTTCGACAATGCGGCCCTCGTGCATCACCGCGACGCGATCGGCAAAATCGCGCACCAGCGGCAGATCGTGCGAGATCAGCAGCAAGCCCATGCCCGATTCGGTCGCCAGCGCCTTGAGCAGGACGAGCACCTGCAGGCGCAAGTGGGCATCCAGCGCCGTCGTCGGCTCGTCGGCCACCAGCAGCTTCGGCGACCCGGCCAGCGCAATGGCAATCAGCACGCGCTGGCGCTGCCCCCCGGAAAGCTGATGCGGAAAACTCGCCAGCATCCGCTGCGCATCGTCCAGGCCGACCCGCTGCAACAGGCTCGCCATTTCCGCCTGCGCCGCCCTGCCGGACAAACCACGCTGCAGCGCCAGTGCTTCGGCAAGCTGCGCACCGACACTCATCACCGGATTCAACGCCGACAAGGGCTCCTGGAACACCATGCCGATGCCGCCACCGCGCAAAGCGCGCAGCTGGCGTGGCGACATCGCCAGCACGTCATCGCCGGCAAAACGGATTTCACCGCTGCAAGCCGCGTCAGGGTCGAGCCGCATCAGCGCCCTTGCAGTCACGCTCTTGCCCGACCCCGAGCCGCCGACAATCGCCAGCGTTTCACCGGCCGCCACGGCAAAACTGATGCCGTCGACCGCCGGAACAGGCGCACAGGGATAACGCACGCTGAGCGCATGCACATCAAGAAGCGGGGGCTTGGTTTGCGGCATCATGGGATCATCTTATGTTACAAACGTGCATCGCCCCAGCGCCGCACTGTGCCCGCCGTCACAGCCGACACGCATCACAAGGCGGCCAGGGAACTTTCATCTCGCCCGCTTTTCTGGTTTCCGATGGGACAACTCAATTACTGGCTGCTGCTTGGCAGCTTTCTGCTTTTGCTCGCGACCTTGTCGAGCACGATTACCGCCCGCCTTGGCCTGCCCCTGCTGCTCGTGTTTCTCGGTGTCGGCATGCTGGCCGGCGACAGCGGTCCGGGGCAGATCAACTTCAGCAACTACCCGCTGGCTTTCGGCGTCGGCAACGTCGCGCTGGCGGTCATCCTGCTCGCCGGTGGCCTGCAAACGCGGATCGACAGTTTCCGGGTCGCGCTCAAACCCGCGCTGTCGCTGGCTACCGTCGGCGTCGTTGTCTCGGCCGGCCTGGCCGGGGCGTTTGCCGCGTGGCTGCTCGGCCTGCCGTGGCTGCACGCGATGTTGCTCGGCGCCATTGTCGGCTCGACCGATGCCGCTGCGGTCTTCGCCCAGTTGCGCTACGGTGGCGTACGCCTGAACGAACGTGTCGGCGCGACGCTGGAAATCGAATCCGGCGCCAACGACCCGATGGCGATCTTCCTCGTCATCACCTTGCTGAGCATCATGACCGGCGAAAGCCAGCCGGATGTGCTCAGCATGCTGGGCGAATTCGTGCGTCAGTTCGGTTTTGGCGCGGCGGGCGGGCTCGCCGGTGGCTGGTTGCTCTCGCGCGCAGCCGCCCGCTTCACCCTCGCAGAAAGCCTGTATCCGCTGCTGGTGCTCGGCGGTGGGCTGATGATTTTTGCCGCGGTCAACAGTGCAGGCGGCAGCGGTTTTCTGGCGATCTACCTCGCCGGCCTCGTCATCGGCAACCGGCCCTTGCCGGCCAGCGAAAGCGTGCGCGGCATGATGGACGGCCTCGCCTGGCTGGCGCAGGCCGGCATGTTCCTGCTGCTCGGGCTGTTGGTGACGCCAAGCCGGCTGCTGCCCGAAATCGGCCCCAGTCTGGCGTTTGCCGCTTTCCTGATGTTCATCGCCCGGCCGATCGCCGTTGCGCTCTGTCTGGTGCCGCTCAAGTTCAGCCGACGCGAGATCGTCTTTGTCAGCTGGGTCGGCCTGCGTGGCGCCGTTCCGATCGTGCTGGCGACGTTCCCGATCATGGCCGGCGTCAGCGGCGCAGTCGCGCTGTTCGACATCGCGTTTGCCGTCGTGCTGGCCTCATTGCTGATTCAGGGCACGCTGGTACCGTGGATGGCCAAGCGCTGCAAGGTCGAAGTGCCCGACTACCCCGAACCGCTGGCCAGACACGGGCTGCGCCAACCGGGCCGCGCCGACTGGCAGATCGTTCAGTACCGCGTCGTCGCCGATGCGCCCGGCGAGCACAGCATGGCCCATACCGCGCCGCATCTGGAGCACGGCCGGGCCAAGCCGCTGGCGGTGCTACGCGGCATCCGGCTGGCGCTACCGCGTCAGGCCGAGCGCTTGCGCGCTGGCGACCTGATCGTGTTGGCGTCAACCGAGGAGGCGTTGCCCGAGCTGGGCCGCTGGTACGGCGAAGCCCAGAATGCACGGATGGCGTACGAGCGCAGTTTCTTCGGTGATTTCGTTCTGGATGGCGATGCGCCGCTCACGGCACTGGCCGAGCTGTACGATTTTCCGATCGCCGACAGCGAAACCGAGTTCGACGTCGCCACGCTGATCCGCTCGCGCCTGCACCGCCCCGCCGTGGTCGGCGACCAGATCGCCTTCGGCCATGTGACGCTGATCGTTCGCGAACTCGAGCGCGACCGGATTACCCGCGTCGGCCTCAAGCTTGATCGCTAGACTGTGAACCAGTACACAGCCCAAGCGACGCTTGCTTGTTAAGCTGATGTCATCCATCCGCTCCTCCATCCATTTGCAAAGGGCAACGATCATGAAAAAAGCATTGCTCGTCGGCGTGCTCGCGGCGCTGCCACTGCTGGCACCGCTGGTGACACACGCTGCCGACGTCAACATCGGCATCTCGGCACCGGGCGTGTCGATCTATATCGGCGACCGCGACGACCGCGGCTACTACTGGTATGACGGTCGCTACCGCGAGCCGGCGTGGTGGAATGCCCACCCGCAATACCACCCCAAGTACGGTTACCGTGACCCGCGCGGCTATTACTGGGATGGTGGTCGCTGGCGTGATGAAAAGTGGTGGAAAAAGAACGGCAAGGGCAACGGCGCCTACAAGGATGGCTATCACTGTCCGCCGGGCCAGGCCAAGAAAGGCAATTGCTGATCCGCTTCACCTTAAAAAAAAACCGGCTTGCGCCGGTTTTTTCATGCGTCGGCGCGTGGATCGAGTGCGGCGCGCAGCGCTTCGCCGATGAACACCAGCAGCAGCAGCATGCCGACCAGCACCACGAAGGTCGGCAGCGAAATCCACCATGCATCGAGATTGGCCTTGCCCTGCGCCAGCAGTTCGCCGAGCGACGGCGTCGACGCCGGCACGCCCAGGCCGAGGAAGTCGAAACTCGTCAGCGCCAGCACCGCGCCGGACATCCGGAACGGCAGGAAGGCGATCACGGCGGTCAGCGAGTTGGGCAGCAGGTGTCGCCGGATGATCTGCCAGTCCGACAGCCCGAGCGCCCGCGCCGCCAGCACGTATTCAAGATTGCGGTTGCGCAGAAATTCGGCGCGCACATAGTCGGCCAGCCCCATCCAGCCGAATACCGACAGCAATACCAGCAGGATCAGCAGGCTGGGTTCGAACATCGACGCGAAGATCAGCAGCAGGTACAGCTCGGGCATCGAACTCCAGACCTCGATCAGCCGCTGGCCGACCAGATCGATCTTGCCGGCGAAATAGCCCTGGATCGCGCCGGCGACGATGCCGAGGGCGCAGCCGATCATCGTCAGCGCCAGCCCGAACAGCAGCGATATGCGAAAGCCGTAGATCAGCCGCGCCAGCACATCGCGGCCGCGATCGTCGGTCCCCAGCCAGTTGGCCCGCGATGGCGGCGCCGGGTTCGGGCTCGGTGCAAAGTAATTGATCGTATTCGCCGCATAACGATTCGGCGCGAACAGCGCCCAGTTACCGTCGCTGCTCAGGCGATCGCGGATATAGGGGTCGAGGTAATCGGCCGGCGTCGGAAAATCGCCGCCGAACTCGGTCTCCGGATAGGTCTGCACCAGTGGGAAATACCAAGTGCCGTGGTAGCGGACAACGAGCGGCTTGTCGTTCGACAGCAGCTCGGCACCCAGACTGAGGACGAACAGCAAGGTCAGCATGATCAGGCTGTAAAAACCGAGTTTTTGCGCGCGAAAGCGCCGCCACGCGCGCCGCCATGGCGACAGCGGCAAACTCGGTGCATCCAGCACCGGCGACGGCAATGCCCCGTCGAGTACCGGCCCGAGTGCGGGTTCGAGAATGGGCTTCATGCGTCGACCCCTTCGAAGCGCAAGCGCGGGTCGACCAGCACGTAGCACAGGTCGGACAGCAGCTTGGTCAGCAACCCGATCAGCGAGAACAGATACAGCGCGCCCATGACCACCGGGTAATCGCGTCGGATCACCGACTCGTACGACAGCAAGCCGAGACCATCGAGCGAGAACAACGTTTCGATCAGCAGGCTGCCGGTGAAGAACGCACCGACAAAGGCTGCCGGAAAGCCGGTGACGATCGGAATCATCGCATTGCGGAATACATGGCCCCACAGCACGCGCCGCTCCGACAGCCCCTTGGCACGCGCGGTCAGCACATATTGACGGCGGATTTCCTCCAGCAAGCTGTTCTTGGTCAGCAGGGCTACCGACGCGAAACTGCCGACCACCATCGCCGAAACCGGCAGCACCAGATGCCACAGATAATCAGTGACTTTACCGAGCAGCGACAGGCTCTCCCAGCCATCCGATGTCAGCCCGCGCAGCGGAAACAACTGCCAAAAGCTGCCGCCGCCAAACAGCACCAGCAGCAACACCCCAAGCACGAAGCCGGGGATCGCGTAGCCGACCATCAGCACCATCGTCGTGACCCAGTCGAAACGGCTGCCGTGGCGCATGGCCTTGGCCACGCCGAGCGGCAACGAAACCGTATAAACGATGATGAAACTCCACACGCCGAGGCTGGCCGATACCGGCAGCTTGGACTTGATCAGCGTCCACACGTCCTCGTGGTGGAAATAGCTCTGGCCGAGATCGAACTGCAGGTATTGCTTGATCATCAGCCAGAAACGCTCGATCACCGGCTTGTCGAAACCGTACAGCGCGCGGATTTCGGCCAGTTGTTGCGGATCGAGCCCGCGGTGGCCGAGCCGCGCCGCCGAACCGCCGCCACCGCTGGCCTCGGCGAACGACGACGTGCCCTTCAGTTGCTGGATCAGCTCGTCGGCCGGCCCGCCGGGAACGAACTGGATCACGACAAAGGTCAGCAGCAGGATGCCGAACAGCGTCGGCAACATCAGCAGCAGGCGTTTGGCGAGATAGAGCGGCATCGAAGGGAATCCGGAGGTTTGTCCCACCTTAGAACCTGTTCACGATTTTTTCACGGCAGCGCCGGATCGGAAAAAGCGCAGGCACAAGGCGTACGACGCAGACCATAACTGGTTATGAGCAAGGCGTACAACGCAGTGAATGCGTTTTTCCGGTCCGACCCTTCGGGTTCGGCGCATTGCCGAACGCTGGCGCGAAAAGATCGTGAACAGGTGCTCGGCACGGGCGCGACAAGGCCGACGCCGGCCACGATAATGGCCGACCCGACTGTCGCTGTGAAAGACCCGATGCGTTTACTGATCCTCTCCGGCCTGCTGGGCCTTACCGCCTGCGCCAGCGTCCCGCACGCCGACGAAGCCCGGCTTGCCTGCGCCGCGCTGGTCGCACAAAAAACGCATGCCGACGTCCGCGTCGAATCGGTCTACGCACTTACGGCAACCACGCTCGCCGCCAGTGCCTACCCCAAGCTTGCTGGCGCACAGGCTGTGCAATGCCGTTACGACACTGCAACACACAGCGCGAGTATCGATTGAAAAACTTGCGGGTTGCCTGCTTATTCTCTAATTTCTGAATTAACAGAAATAAGAGAAATTCCGGATCGTCACGCTCAACCGCCGGCAAGAAACATTCGGCGCCGGCGAGCGACGAGTAGACCTCCGACCCGCCACCGCCGCACCGGCCGGTCACAACACGGATCAACGAGATGAACGTCCTGCGCATCCTGCTGCTCGGCGCCGACGGCTTTCTGGGCCGGCAGCTGAAAGCCGCACTATTGGCCGCCGGCCACGAGGTCGTCGACGCCGTGCACCGGCCGCAACACGCCGGCCAGATCGCGGTCGATTTCATGCGCGATCACACGGCCGCGGTCTGGCTGCCCAGGCTGGCCGGCATCGACGTCGTCATCAACAGCGTCGGGCTGTTCCGCGAGTCGGCCCACGCCTCGTTTGACGCGATTCATATCCACGCTCCCACTGCGCTTTACCGGGCGTGCCGTGATGCCGGCGTCCAGCGCGTGTTGCTGATCTCGGCACTCGGTGCCGCGCCGGATGCCGATACCCGCTACTGGCGCAGCAAGGCGGAGGGCGAAGCGGCGCTGCGCGAGTCCGGCGTCGGCTGGAACATCGTTCGCCCTTCGCTCGTCTACGGCGACGATGGCGCCAGCACGCGCTTGTTCGCCACGCTGGCGCAAAGCCCGTTGCTGGCCTTGCCAGCGCAGTGCGGCAAGGTGCAGCCGATCCACGTCGACGACTTCGCCGCCGGCTGCGCGGCCTTGCTGAGCCGGGTCGAGCACGCCAATCGGGTTTTCGATGCGACCGGGCCGATCGCGCTCGCTTTCGCGGACTATCTGCGACTGCTGGGTGGCACGCAGCGCCCGGTGTTGCGCATGCCGCAAACGCTGTGCCGCGTGGCCGCCCGGCTGGCCGAAACCCTGCCCGGCGCGCTGTTGACGCGTGACAGCCTGACCATGCTCGCCACCGGCAACACCGCCGATGGCCGCGATTTCGCCGCGCTGCTGCCCCACCCCCTGCGCGATCCGGCCGGCTTCGCGGGTCCAGCGATGCAACTGCGCGCCCGCCTCGGTATTGCGCGCGGCTGGCTGCGCGCCGGGCTGGCCTTCGTCTGGCTCGCTACCGTCGTGGTGTCGCTCTGGGTGTATCCGGTCGCCGCCAGCCACCAACTGCTGGCGGCTTGCCATATCCCGCCACTGCTGTTTGAACCGATGCGGATCGGCTCGGCGGGGCTCGATGCCTTGTTCGGCGTGCTGACACTGTGCAGACCAAGCCGCCGGCTGTGGCAGGCACAGCTGCTGCTGATCGCCGGATACAGCGTGCTTGTCGCCGGTTTTTTGCCCGAGTTCCTGATCCACCCGTTCGGGCCGCTGACCAAGAACGCCGGCCTGCTCGCCGGACTGCTGGCACTGATGGCCACCGAGGAGAAATGAGATGGACTACCTGATCATCAAAACGCTGCACATCCTGTCCGCCACGCTGATGTTCGGTACCGGTTTTGGTACGGCCTTTTATATGTTCTTCAGCAACCGCAGCAAGAACGTCCAGGCCATCGCCGTTGTCACGCGCTGGGTGGCTAAGGCCGACTGGTGGTTCACCACGCCGGCGGTGATTTTCCAGCCGCTCTCCGGCATCTGGCTGATGCATCAGGCTGGCTGGGCGATCGGCTGGAACTGGGTCGGGCTGACCTTGCTGCTGTACACGATGGCCGGCCTCTGCTGGTTGCCGGTGGTGTGGCTGCAACTGCGCATGCGCGATATGGCGCAGATCGCCGCCGCCGCTGGAGTAACCCACCTGCCGGCGCGCTACTGGCGATTCGAGCGCTGGTGGACCGTGCTGGGTTTTCCGGCCTTTGGCGGCCTGCTGGTGGTGTACTGGCTGATGGTGGCCAAGCCGTTCTGATTTCAACCGTGAAGGAGCATTCCCATGCATCCGCTAATACTGCTGTTGAGCGAACTCTTTGTCGGCGCGCTGGTTGCGCTCACCGCCAGCCTGTCGCTGTTCGCGCCCATGCGCGAAGTCATCACCGATTTATGCGGCACGCCGACGCGCGGCCGATTCTGGACCAACTACGCTGTCGCAATGATTTTCCTCACGGCGTTGCTGGCCGTGATGCTGTTCAGCCGCGGCGACGCGGTGGCCGACCTGGCTTTCTACAAGCGGGCGTTCACCGCGGCACTGGTCGGCGTCTTTGTCGCACTGGCGTTTGTCGGTCAGCGCATCCTGCGCTTTATTCCCGACGCTCGGCAGGCCGAACACGCCATGCCGAACTTCGAGAAGCCCTGAGCCGCCGGGCTCTGACGGTTGGCAGCGTTGCTCCTGCTAACCGCCCTTAGAAACGATCCCAGCAGGAGAGCGGGCCAAAGCAGTTTGTTCCCGCCCGAAGCACAGGGGCCGGAATGGACACAAGGTCCGGAGGGGCCCGAGCATCGGACGGGGACAAAACGCGCAGGCGCAGCCGCCTGATGGGATAGGTTTAGAGCACCATTACCGCAATCCAGCCGAAGGCCAGCAGCGGCAGGTTGTAGTGCAGGAACGTCGGCACCACCGTGTCCCACATGTGGTCGTGCTGGCCGTCGACGTTGAGGCCCGAGGTCGGCCCCAGCGTCGAATCGGCGGCCGGGCTGCCGGCGTCGCCCAGTGCACCGGCGGTGCCGACCAGCGCGACAATCGCTGTCGCCGAGAAGCCCAGATGCATGGCCAGCGGCACGTAGATCGTCGCGATGATCGGCACGGTCGAGAACGACGAGCCGATGCCCATCGTCACGATCAGGCCGACCAGCAGCATCAGGAAGGCGGCGAGCGGCTTGTTGTCGCCGATCATCGACATCGAGCCCTTGACCAGGGTGTCGACGTCGCCGGTGGCCTGCAGGACGGCGGCAAAGCCGTTGGCGGCGATCATGATCAGGCCGATGCCGGCCATCAGTTTCATGCCTTCCTGAAACAGGCTGTCCGACTTCTTGAAGGGCACGGCGCCACCGAGCACACAGACGACGAAACCGGCCAGCGCGCCGAGGATCATCGAATCGGCGGCGAGCTGCACGGCAAACGTTGCAACCATTGCCACGACGGCGACGGTCAGCGAGCGACGCGTGTAGTGGCCGCCCTCGCGCTCGACCGCCACCAAGGCCTCAAGATCGTAGTGGCGCGGCTTGCGATAGCTGAAGAACACCGCAATCAGCAGACCGAACAACATGCCGATCGCCGGGATCAGCATCGCGTGCATCACGTTGACATGGCTGGCGTCGAGGCCGGCCTTGGCGATATTGCCCAGCAGGATCTGGTTCAGGAAGATGTGGCCGAAGCCGACCGGCCAGAACATGTAGGGCGTGACCAGACCGAAGGTGATCACGCAGGCCAACAGCCGCCGATCGACCTTGAACTGGCCGAGCGTAAACAGCAGCGGCGGTACGACCAGCGGAATGAAGGCGATATGAATCGGCAGCAGATTCTGCGAGGCGATCGCCAACAGCAGCAGCGCACCGATGATGCCCCATTTGATCGACGACCCGCGCGTGCCCTTCTCGGCCATCCGCGCCAAGCCGTCGGCCATGGCATGCGGCAGGCCTGATTCGGCCAGTGCCAGCGCGAACGCGCCGAGCAGGCCGTACGACAGCGCAACACTGGCGCCGTTACCGAGGCCGGAACCGAACGCCGTCAGCGTCTCGGTCAGCGGCATGTGCGCGACCCAGCCGGCGGTGACAACGGCAAGCAGGATACTGACGACGACATTCACTCTCGCCAGCGAGAGCAGCAGCATCAGCAGCACGGAAATCAGGACAGCATTCATGGGTTCTTCTAACTTGTAATCCGGGCAAACCGGCGGACTCTACCGGCGAAACAGCACACCTGCATCGGCAATAACGCGTACACGCCGCGTTGCAGCGACGTATCGGTCAAACTACCGGTGATCAGCGGCGGCCCACCAAGTCTGGATCGCCCATTCCTCAGCGCCGTAGTACTTGGGCAAACTCGCCGGCCAGGCGTAACCGACGCGGAAGGCGACGCGATGCACCCGGTTATGCCAGTTCGGCACCAGGTAGTAACCGGCGCGCAATACCCGATCCAGCGCGCGACCGGCGTCGACCAGCGCGGCGCGATCGGGCGTCTGCACCACCGCGTCGATCAACGCGTCGACGGCCGGATCCTTGATGCCCATCGCATTGTTCGAACCCGGCTCGTCCGCCGAACGCGAACCGAAGTTACCGTAAAGCTCGTTACCGGGGCTTTGACTTGCGCCAAAGGTCACGACGGTCATGTCGTAATCGAACGCATCCAGCCGCTTTTGCGCCAGCGCCAGATCGAGCACACGGTAGTTGAGCGTGATGCCGAGCTTCTGCAGATTGCGCGCATACGGCGCCACCAGCCGTTCGAACGCCTTCTGGTACAGCAGCATGTCGATGACGAAGGGCTCGCCCTTCTTGTTGCGCAATGCACCGTCGCGATAGGTCCAGCCGGCGTCCTCAAGCAGTTGCCGTGCGCGCAGCAGGTTTTTGCGCAGGCTGTCGGGCGGCGTGGTCGTCGGCGGCATCGTCGCGGTGACGAAGACCGACGGATCGACCTTGCCGCGCAACGGTTCGAGATAGCGCAGCTCGCCCGGCCCCGGCTTGCCCTTCGCCTCGATCTCGCTATTGGAAAAATAACTCGGCGAGCGGGTGTACTGGTCATAGAACAACTGGCGATTCATCCATTCGAAATCCATCGCCAGCACCAGCGCACGCCGCACGCGCACATCCTTGAAATCGGGCCGGCGCACATTGATCGCGTAGCCCTGCATGCCGGCGCTGTTCTCGTGCGCAAACGTCTTCTTGACGATGCGCCCGTCGCGGAACGCCGGCCCGGTGTAGCCGCGCCCCCACTGGCGGGCGACGTTCTCGAAGGTGAAATCGAACTCACCGGCCTTGAAGGCTTCAAGCCGCGCGGTATCGTCCTGGTAATAGCGATAGCTGATCCGGCCGAAGTTGTACGTGCCGAGGCGCACCGGCAACTGCCAGCCCCAATAATCGGCGCGACGCCGGTAGACGATGCGCTTGCCCTGATCGACCGTCTCGATCGCATACGGCCCACTACCGATCGGCGTCTGCTGCACCCACTCGTCGAACGGCTTGCCACCGCCCCACTCCCTGGCAAACACCGGCAACTGGCCGATCGTCAGCGGCAGCTCGCGGTTGCGCTGCTTGAAACGGAACCGCACGGTTTCGGTGTCGAGCACATCGACGCCGGCGACGTCGCCCCAGTACTGACGGAACATCGGGCTGGCGCGCTTGCTCATCAGCGTCTCGAACGAAAAGCGCACATCGTCGGCGCCGACCTTGCGACCGTTGCTGAAGCGCGCCTTCGGATTCAGGTGAAACGTCACCGACAGGCCATCCGCTGCAATGCGGATATCGTCAGCCAGCAGACCATAGGCCGACAGCGGCTCATCCTGGCTCTGCATCGTCAGGCTCTCGAACACCAGCCCGTCCCCAAGCCCGCCCAGCCCTGCCACCGAACGCCCCTTGAGCGTGAACGGATTGAGCTTGTCGAAATCCCCCATCGCCGCCAGCCGCAGCTCACCACCAGCCGGCGCCTTCGGGTTCACATAGTCAAAATGGGTAAAACCGGGCTGATATTTGGGCGCGTAGCCCAGCGCGACGGCGTAGTCGGCACGCGCGGGCATGATGGCGAACAGCAGGATGAAAGCAAGGATCAGGCGCATGGGGTTCCGTGGGCGTCGTTTGCATAATCGTAGTACCCGAGCCGGCGGCGAACCACCATCTGAACCTGATCCGCACAATTCAACTGCCTCGTGTTCCGCCGCTTCGCGCCATCTTGATGAACGCCAGTGCGGTAGCGGATAGATTGCGCTCATCCAGCACCGCCAAACCAATATGGCGTTCAGCCTTTGGGCTGAGTGGCCGGCATACATATCCGGACAAGCCCGCCATGGCTTGCGGCAAGGCCAGCTCCGCCAGAATAGTGACGCCATCACCGCGCGCCACCATTTCCAGAATGCTCATCAATTGGGCGCTGCGATAACGGATATTGGGCGTAAGCCTGGCCTGCTGAAACAACTGCAAAACCAGTTCCGTCGACCCGGCCTCAGTCAAGATAAAAGGATCATCGCATAGCTCACGCAGGCTGATTGCTTCCTGTCCGGCTAATGCATGCCCAGCCGGGACAACAGCCAGCAGTTGATCGCACACCAGCGGGTAAGTATCAAACCTCTCTTCGAGCAATACGACAAAGCCAATGTCAATACGCCGATCGAGCAACCACTGCATCACCTGCCGATCCGGCCCCTCATCGATATGAACCTCAACGCCGGGATAGCGGCGACGATACTCGTTCAGCATATCGGGTATCAGGCGCAACGATGAACTCGGCCCGAACGAGCCGATTCGCAAGCAGCCCTGCTTCATCGCACGGGCATCCGAAGCCTCCTGCCGCATCGTTGCCACCAGTCCCAGTATCTCTCGCGCATGCCGAAGCAATTTCTCCCCGGCATCGGTCAATTCGAGCGGGGATTGCTGTCGAAGCACCAGCGCAACACCAAGCTCCTGCTCCAAAGCCCGGATGGCATGTGATACCGCAGACTGCGAAATCCCCAGATCCGTCGCAGCGGCGGTAAAGCCCCGAAGTTCGGCAAGCCGAGAAAAAACTTCAAGCTGGGTAAATGTCAGCATGCATTCAAGCCGGCCATGAGCGGATGCTCATTTTACCATGGGCCCACAACAGCATGACAATTCAGCAAAGCCAACCGGACCAGCTTGGAAAATGCGATGCAATCCAATTTTTTGGTTTACCTGAAGCTATGCCTGGTCTCGATGATATGGGGCGGCACCTTCGTTGCTGGACGCTACCTTGCGGATGGAGCGCCACCGCTCTTTGTCTCGTCTATTCGCTTTTGGCTGGCCAGCGCCGCCCTCGCGATTTTTCTGGGAATGAAGCAACAACCTTTGGTTCGTATCAATATGCGGCAATTCGTTCAATTGCTGGCACTCGGCTTCTTTGGCATATTTGCTTACAATCTATGTTTTTTCTATGGACTTCATTATATAAGTGCCTCACGGGCATCCTTGATTGTCGCACTCAATCCTGCCGTCATGGCATTGATTGCCTATACGTTCTTCAACGAAAAATTGTCTGTGCTAAAAATAATCAGCATTGCTCTTTGTCTGTTCGGCGCGGCGATGATCATCATCAGTAAACAAGCCCCGATGCAAGGAGCAACAGCCGATTCTGGATACGGTGACATGCTGTTACTGGGCTGCGTGATCAGCTGGGGTATTTACAGCGTATTTTCCAAAAATCTATCCGCCAGCATCGGCGCATTACATGCCGTGAGTTACTCAATCTGGTTTGGCACTGCCATGCTTACCGCAATGGCCGTTGCAACGGGTCAGTTCAGTTATTCCATGCTGATTGGGCTTCGGCTCCCCGCCATCGTCAGCCTTGCCTACTTGGGCATCATCGGCTCTGCCTTGGCGTACATTTTGTACTATGACTGCATACAAAAAATCGGGGCTACGCGTTCAGGTGTATTCATTGCGCTCAATCCGTTAACGGCCGTTTTTCTAGGCACGGTCATTCTGGATGAAAGTCTGACCGTCCCCATGTTCATCGGCGGCGGACTGGTCATTGTCGGGATCATTCTGTGCAATCTACCGGCGCGACCCAAATTGCATGAACAGGCCGCGCCCATCCAAACCCCGGCACAGCCGGCGCCCCGTGAACGGTGACCCCGTTCTGAAGCACCACGATGCGGCGTCCGCTGCGTGATAAAATGGCCGCCTGTTTCTGCACGGCTTGCCGCATGGCCTACCTCGCCCTCGATACCTCCACCGAACACTTGTCTCTCGCGCTGTCGCACAACGGCGGCGTGATTGCGCACGACTGGCACGTTGGCCAGCGCCATGCCGAGCAGACCTTGCCGCGGCTTGAAGCGCTGCTGGCCGAGGCCGGCGTGGCTCGCGCCGATCTAGAAGGCATCGCCTTCGGCATGGGACCGGGTTCGTTTACCGGTTTGCGTATCGGCTGCGGCATTGCCCAAGGGCTGGGCTTCGGCCTGGGAGTTCCGGTCATCGGCGTTTCGACGCTGGAAGCGCTGGCGCAAGGCGCTGGTGCCGATCGGGTGATCGCCTGTCTCGATGCCCGGATGCAGCAGGTCTACGTCGCCCGCTACCTGCGCGATGGCGCGGGCTGGCGCGAAGACGGCGAAGCGCTGGTCTGCAACCCCGATGCGGTACCCGTTCCGCCTGACGCCGGCTGGGTCGGCGTCGGCAGCGGCTTTGCCGCCTATGCCGACGTGCTGGCCGCGCGGCTTGGCGACCGGCTCGCCGCCACCGAAGCCGAGCGTTTTCCGCTGGCGCGTGATGTGCTGGCGCTGGCCTTGCCGCGCTTTGCCGCTGGCCTTGGCCGCCCGGCACACGAGGCGACCTTGGTCTATCTGCGCGACAAGGTCGCGCTGAAAACCCACGAGCGCCCCGCCAAGTGACGTTGCGCCCGCTTGTTGCCGACGACCTTGATGCACTGGTGGCGCTCGACGCCGCGACCAACCCGCATCCATGGTCGGCCGGACTGTGGCGCGACGCCCTGGTGCGCGATCACGGCGTCGGTCTGCTCGACGACGACGGCCAACTGATCGGCTTCACCGTCAGCAGCCGCGTGCTCGATGAAGCCGAACTGCAGCTGATCGCCGTTTCACCGGCCCGGCAGCGTCGCGGCCTTGGTCGGCTGCTATTGAATACCTTGCTGAGCGAATTGCGCGGCGACGGCCTTGCCCGGCTGCTGCTTGAAGTCCGCGCCGGCAATACCGGTGCGCAGGCCTTGTATGCCGGCTGCGGCGGCGACGTCGTCGGCCGGCGCAAGGGCTATTACGATCACGGCCGCGAGGATGCGCTGCTGTACACCTTCACGCTGGGCGGAGACGCACAATGAGCCGCCGCGCACTCGACGAACTGGGCCTCGGGCCGATCTGGATCCGCCGCGACCAGCTTGCGGCGCTGGCCTACGACGCCGAAGCGGAAGAAAACGACGCCACACCTGCGGCACGTTCGGCGCAAGGGGCGCGGCCGGCGGCCGTGGCCTTGTCCGGCGCGTCGACCAAGCCTGCGGCCAAGGCCAGCCGTGCGCCGGTCGTCGTCATTCCCGACGCACGCACCCGTGCCACGCCGCAGGAAACGGCCCAGCCGGAAGAAAGCGCGCGCAGCCGCGAGATCGCCGCGATGGACTGGGAAACGCTCGATGCATCGATCCGGGGCTGTACCGCCTGTGCGCTGTGCGAGAGCCGCACCCAGGCGGTGCCGGGCGTCGGCGACCGGACGGCGCGGCTGCTGATCGTCGGCGAAGCGCCGGGCGCCGAAGAGGACAAGCGCGGCGAGCCCTTTGTCGGCGCGGCCGGCAAGCTGCTCGACAATATGCTGGCGGCCATCAACGAAAAACGTGGCGACGGCGTCTATATCGCCAATGTGCTCAAGTGCCGGCCGCCGGGCAATCGCAATCCGCAGCCGGCCGAAGTCGCCGAATGCGCGCCGTATCTGGCGCGGCAGATCGCGCTGATCCAGCCGGCGGTGATCTTCGCCATCGGCCGCTTCGCGATCCAGACCCTGCTGCAGACCGACGCGCCGATCAGCGCGCTGCGCGGCAAAGTCCACCGGCACGGCGAGATTCCGGTGGTCGTCGGCTATCACCCGGCCTACCTGCTGCGCAATCTGCCCGACAAGGCCAAGGCCTGGCAGGATCTGCTGCTGCTTAGCGATCAGCTCGCATCGGCAAACCGCGTCAGCCACGCCTGATCTGCTCGGACACGGCCCTTATTCGGCAAGACCAACAGCCCCTTCAACGCGATGGGAGACCGGAAGTCGCCCCTTCCCGGAGGATCTCAGCGTGAGGGCAGATAGGGCGTCGGATCGACGGCCTTGCCGTCGACGCGAGCCTCGAAATGCACCCGATCGCTCGGTACACCGGCCGTACCACCGGCCCTGGCGATCACCTGCCCCGCCTGAACGCTGGCGCCGTCCTTGACCAGCAGATCGCGGTTGTAGGCATACACGGTAATCACCCGGGCGTTGTGCTTGATCACGATCAGGTTGCCATAGGCGCGGATGCCGCCGCCCACGTAGACGACCTTGCCCGCCGCGGCGGCCTTGACCGGTTCGCCCGGCTGTACCGCCAGTGCCACGCCCTTCATCGTGCTGCCGTTATAGCGCGCGACCACCTGCCCCGGTACCGGCCACGCCAGCTGCATATCGACTGCCGGCTTGCTCGGTGCCGGACTGGGCTTGCTGCCGGTCGATGAACCGGTATGCGATCCACCCGGCGGCGCCACCCGCAGCAATTGTCCGGTCTGTATATCGTTGCCATCGAGCTTGTTCCAGCGCTTGATCTCGGCCACGTTGCGGCCGTTCTTGCTGGCAATGCGCCACAGCGTATCCCCCTGGGCGACGCGATAAAAACCAGCCGGCGCAGGGCCGGCATCGGGCGTGCCGGCGCAGGCGGTGAGCAAGAGCGCCACAAGCAGCGGCGCCACACGAAGAAGTGAAGTCAAAGGAAGCATATTGCGAATCTTACCGTTTCCCTGCATCAGGCCGCCGTGATCGACTTGGTCTTGCCAAATGCAGCGAAATCGGCCCAGCCCGGTGCCGGGATGCGTTCAATGTGCCGGCTCCTGCGCCGGCCGGGTCTTGACCACAAAAGGCGGCAAGCCGCGTGCAACCAAATAACTGAGCACGATGACGACGATGCAGGCAAAGAACGCCAGGTGAATACCGCTGACCAGCGACTGCCTTGCTCCATCAAGCAATACTGCGGCATCCAGCCCGTGGCTGGCCGCCAACTGCCCCAGCTGGACCTGATCCTGCACCCGCACCAGCAGCTGCGGGCTCTCGAACAAGTGGGTAATTTCGGGGGAATGGACATCGGCCAATACACCGGAGACCTGCTCGCGGTAGCGCAAATCGACCGCCAGTCCAGCGGCGCTGGCACCGATCATGCTGCCGAGCATCCGCATCATCTGGATCAGCGCCGATGCGACGCCAACGTCGGCCCGGACCACGGCGGACTGTACCTGCAGCGTCAGATTGGGCAACTGGAATCCAAGGCTCAAACCGCAAACCGCGAAGCCCAGCGCCATCAGCCAGTGCGGCGTGGCGTCATTCAGCGTGGCCAGCAGCGCAGCGCCGAACATCAGCACCAGCAAACCCCAGGAAATCAGCTTCTCCGGATGCGGCAAACGCGGCACCAGCCGGCCGTTGATGATGCTGCCGATGGTGATGCTGACCAGCAGCGGCGTCACCAGCACCCCGGCCGTTTTCGGCGACAGGCCGAAACCGCCCTGCAGCAGCAGCGGCGCATAGAAAATCAGCACGAACATCACCAGGCCGGTAAGGAAGCCGAGCGCGCACAGCTGTCGCACCGCTTTTTCAGCGAACAAGCGCGGCGGAATGATCGGCGCGCGACTGCGCAACTGATGGCGCACGAACAGCCAGCAGATCAGCACGGTGCCGGCGATCATCGTCCAAAGCCAAGGATTGGCGAGGCCCATCGTACCGAAGCGTTCGGTCGTGTTCAGGATCGCGCAAAAACCGGCCGCCAGCAGCGCGGCGCCAAGCCAGTCGATCGTACGGTCATCCGAATCGTGGTGAACCACATGCGGCAGGAAACGCCACACCACCGGCAGCGCCAGCAGGCCGATCGGCAGATTGACGTAGAACACGCTGCGCCAACCCAGATGTTCGGTCAGCCAGCCGCCCAGCGCCGGCCCCATCGCCGTGGCAATGCCGAACGACGCCGACAGCATCGCCTGCCAGCGCACTTTTTGCATCGGATCGGGGAACAGATCGCTGACCGAGGCAAACGCGGCGCCGGCGAGCATGCCACCGCCAACGCCCTGCAGGGCACGCGCCAGTACCAGCTGCAGCATGCTCTGCGCCATGCCGCACAGTACCGACGCCAGCGTGAACACCACAATGGCCACCAGCACGAAGGGCTTGCGGCCATACAGATCGCCAAGCCGACCGGTGATCGCAATCATCACCGCGTTCGTCATCAGATAGGCCGAGGCCACCCACGGATACAGCGCATAACCCTGCAGCTCGGCCACGACCCGCGGCAAGGCCGTACCCACCACCGTCTGATCGAGTGCGATCAGCATCATCACCAGACAGATGCCGCTCATCGCAGCAATCGATTCCCACTTTGAACGCGAAGCTGACACGGCTAGGCGTTACCAAACGGTGACGGCAGCACCCGAGTCAGATGGACCATGGCGCGCAGGACGTCGCTCTGCCCGTCGTCCTGCAGGCGGTCGAGCACCTGGCGGGCGTGCGCGTCGAACATGGCGCCGATCTGGCGTGCATGCACCTCGCCGGCCTCGGTCAGCACGAGGATATTGCTGCGCCGGTCCTGCGGGTTCGGCGTGCGCTCGACCCAGCCCGTTTCGACCAGTTGGTCGACCATGCGGCTGATCCAGCTTTTCTCGAAGTTGAGCAACCGCCCCAGCGTCGACTGGGTCATCGGGCCATAGCGGTACATCATTTCGACAATGCGGCTGTGCGGTCTCAGCTTGAGTTCGGCAAGCTGGTCACGTTCTTCAGCCATGAAGCGGTAGACCAACTCCCGGAGCTGGCGCGCGTCCTTATCCTGTTTCATATCCGGCTCTCCAACGGCGGCAATAATCTGAATGTAATCTGCACGGTTGCGATATGCAACGAAATGTCATCGCAAACGTCTAGCAACAGTTTCAGATGGCAACGGCATCAAGTTGTTCCCACAACCCGGCAAAGAAAAAAGGCGCACCGAGGTGCGCCCTTATGCGATACGCGTCCGTTCAGCCCGTCTGGCGGCGGCGGAACAAGGGCATCGGTTGCGCCACGCTGCTCTGATACGACTCGGTGAAGTCGTCTAGCCCCTTCAGCGCCTCGGCGATGTCCTTGTCGTCACGAATCACGAAGGCATTGAAGCCGCAGCGGGTCAGGTAATTCAGCGTGTCCTTGAACACGTCACCAAACGCACGCAACTCGCCCTTGAAACCGTAGCGCTCGCGCAGCAAGCGGCCGGTCGAGAAGCCGCGGCCGTCGGTAAACGCCGGGAATTCGACAGCGATCAGCGACAGGCTGGCCGCATCGGCACCGAGCGATTCCGGCTCGTCACTGGCGGCAAACCAGACGCCGACGTCACCACGCGCGCTCAGTTCGGTCTTCTGCGCCAGATACTGCGCCAACGGCACGATCACGGTGCCGCTGACCGGCACGGCAGCAAAGGCGCCGTCGTCGCTGTTGCGCAGCAAAGTCGCGCTGTCGTCAACAATCTGTCGGTCAAGGATCAGCTTAGGCATCGGCGACCTCCTTCGGTGCGCGGACATTCGGCTTGCCGGCGTAGACCTTGGTCTTGAACGGCTCCATGCCGATCCGGTCGAACACGTCGATAAACGGCTCTTCGCCTTCGCGCGCAGCGACGAAGACATTGATGATCTTCTCGATCACCTCGGGCATTTCGTCCTGTGCGAACGACGGGCCGATGACCTTGCCGATGCTGGCACTGACGCCCTGACGGCCGCCAAGCGACACCTGGTACCACTCGGAACCGTTCTTGTCGACGCCGAGGATGCCGATGTTGCCGACGTGGTGATGACCACAGGCGTTCATGCAGCCCGACATGTTCAGATCGATTTCGCCGAGGTCGTACAGATAGTCGAGATTGTCGAAGCGATCCTGGATCGCCAGCGCGATCGGAATCGACTTGGCATTGGCGAGCGAGCAGAAATCGCCGCCCGGGCAGCAGACGACGTCGGTCAACAAACCGACGGTCGGCGATGCCAGCTTCAGCGCCTTCAGTTCGTCCCACAGCGCCACGAGGTCGGCCTGCTTCACGTACGGCAGGATCAGGTTCTGCTCGTGGCTGGCGCGCAATTCGCCCAGCGAGTACTTGTCGGCCAGATCGGCAATCGCGTCGAGCTGGTCGCCGCTGACATCGCCGGGCGCGACGCCCGGGTGCTTCAGCGACAAGGTCACACAGGCGTAGCCGGGCTGCTTGTGCGCGAACACATTGCGCTCGACCCAGCGGCCGAAGCCCTTGTTGTCCTGGCGCGCGGCGACGAAGCCGGCGTCGTCACCGGCGAACGACTCGTAGGCCGGCGCGGTGAAAAACTTCGACACGCGGTCGATTTCGGACTGCGTCAACGTCATCGGGCCATCTTTCAGATGCACCCATTCCTGCTCGACCTTGGCGCCGAACGCTTCGGGCGTCATCGCCTTGACGAGGATCTTGATGCGCGCCTTGTACTTGTTGTCGCGGCGGCCGTAGCGGTTGTACACGCGCAGCACGGCATCCAGATACGACAGCAGGTGCACCGGCTCGAGCCACGGCTTGATCAGGGCGCCGATGATCGGCGTGCGGCCAAGGCCACCGCCGACGTAGATCTGGAAGCCGATTTCGCCGGCTTCGTTCTTGATCACGTTGATGCCGATATCGTGGACCAGGATCGCGGCGCGGTCGTCGACGGCACCGTTGACGGCGATCTTGAACTTGCGCGGCAGGTGGGCGAATTCCGGATGGAAGGTGCTCCACTCGCGGATGATTTCACACCACGGGCGCGGATCGACGATCTCGTCGTGAGCGACGCCGGCAAACTGGTCGGTCGTGGTGTTGCGGATACAGTTGCCCGAGGTCTGGATGGCGTGCATCTGCACCGTCGCCAGATCGGCGAGGATCTGCGGCACGTCTTCAAGCTTGGGCCAGTTGTACTGGATGTTCTGGCGCGTGGTGAAGTGGCCGTAGTCGCGGTCATAGGTCCGGGCGATCTTCGCGAGCACGCGCACCTGGCGGCTGGCCAGTTCGCCGTAGGGCACGGCGACGCGCAGCATCGGCGCATGGCGCTGGATGTAAAGGCCATTCTGCAGGCGCAGCGGACGGAATTCATCTTCGGTCAGCTCGCCCGCGAGGTAGCGGCGCGTCTGATCACGGAACTGCGCAACGCGCTGATCCACGATTTTCTGGTCGAGTTCGTCGTAAACGTACATCGCAATCCTAAGGCGGCGAAAGGAGTACGAGCGGTGCGAAAGTGCAGAAATAACATATACGCGCACGCGCCCATGAGGCAGGAACTATACCAGTTGCTGGCATATGAGCTGAATTACTGAGTTTTTATAAGTTGCAATGATTTGGCTATATAAGTGGCTAGCGGCACGGAACTGCCCGCATCCGGTCAGCCTCAAACCGCGACGTTCACCCAGGATTCGCCGCATCCGGCATTGCTGCAATTGTGAGTCCCCGATCCCGGCGGTAAGCTGACGCCACATGTACTAAATCATTCAAGAAGAACGCCCGCCATGTCCCTGCCGCGCCAAGCCATCCGTCGTCTCGACTACACCGCCCCCGCCTACCTGATCGATCGCGTCGACCTGAGCTTCGAGCTCGACGACACCGCGACGCGCGTCACCAGCCGGCTCGTCCTGCAGCGCAACGCCGGCACCCCGGCCGACGCGCCGCTGGTGCTCGACGGCGAGGCGCTCGAACTCGAAGCCATCAAGCTCGACGGCACGCCGCTGACCGCGGCCGACTACACCCTGAGCGAGACCGCGCTGACGATCCCGGCGATGCCCGACACGGCCATTCTCGAAATCGTCACCAGGATCAATCCGCAGGCGAATACCGCGCTGTCGGGCCTGTACCAGTCGAGCGGCAATTTCATCACCCAGTGCGAGGCCGAGGGCTTCCGGCGCATCACCTTCTACCTCGACCGCCCGGACGTGATGGCCAAGTTCACCACGACCATCATCGCCGACAAGACCAAATACCCGGTGTTGTTGTCGAACGGCAACCGCGTCGGCGAAGGCACGCTCGACCGCAACCGCCACTGGGTCAAATGGGTCGATCCGTTCAAGAAACCGGCCTATCTGTTCGCGCTGGTCGCCGGGCGTTTTGTCTTGGTCAGCGGCCAGCACACCACGCCGTCGGGCCGCAATGTCGCGATCGAAATCTACGTCGAACCGGGCAACGCCGACCGCTGCCACCACGCGCTCGAGGCAGCGCAGAAGGCGATGGCGTGGGACGAGCAGCGCTTCGGCCTCGAGTATGACCTTGACGCCTACATGATCGTCGCAACCAACGATTTCAATATGGGCGCGATGGAGAACAAGGGCCTGAACGTCTTCAACAGCAAATTCGTGCTGGCCAAACCGGAAACCGCAACCGATGCCGACTTCGACGGCATCGAATCGGTCGTCGCCCACGAATACTTCCACAACTGGACCGGCAACCGCGTGACCTGCCGCGACTGGTTCCAGCTGTCGCTGAAGGAAGGCCTGACCGTGTATCGCGACCAGGAATTTTCCAGCGACCTCGGCAGCCGCGCGGTGCAGCGGATCCAGAACGTCCGCGGCTTGCGTGAATACCAGTTTGCCGAGGATGCCGGCCCACAGGCGCATCCGGTCCGCCCGGACGAGTATCAGGAAATCAACAATTTCTACACCTGGACCGTGTACGAGAAGGGGTCCGAGGTCGTGCGGATGTACGCGACGCTGCTCGGCACCGACGGTTTCCGCAAGGGCATGGATCTGTACTTCAAGCGCCACGACGGTCAGGCCGTCAGTTGCGATGATTTCCGCGCCGCAATGGCCGACGCCAACGGCGTCGACCTCGAACAGTTCGGCCGCTGGTACAGCCAGGCCGGCACGCCGGTGCTCGACGTCGAAGGCGTCTACGACGACCAGGCGCAAACGTACACGCTGACGGTGACGCAATCGTGCCCGCCGACGCCGGGCCAGGACGTCAAACAGCCGTTCCACATTCCGCTGGCACTGGGTCTGCTGGATCGCCGCGGCCAGGAACTGCCGCTGCAGCTGGCCGGTGAAATCGCCGCAGCGGGCACGAGCCGCGTGCTCGCCTTGCGCGAGCCGACGCAGACGTTCACCTTCGTGGATGTCCCCTGCCACCCGGTACCGTCGCTGCTGCGTGACTTCTCGGCGCCGGTGAAGCTCCGCTATCCGTACAGCGACGACGACCTCGTGTTCCTGATGGCGCACGACAACGACGCCTTCGCACGCTGGGAAGCGGCCAACCAGTACGCGACGCAGCTGCTGCTGCAACGCTACCGCGATGGCGAAACCGATACGCCGGCGCCGGAAAAATTCGTCGCAGCGATGGCCGCGGCACTGAGCAACCCACGGCTCGACCCGGCGCTGGCCGCGCTGATGCTGACGCTGCCGAGCGAGGCCGCGCTGTTCGAGGCGCTGTCGGACGTCGACCCGCAAAAGCTGTGTGCCGTTCGCCAGGGCTTGAAGGAGGCGCTGGCACGCAGCCTGCGTCCGCAATTCCTGACGCTCTTCCAGCAGCTCAACGACGGCGCGCCCTACCGCTACGACGGCGTCGCCGTTGCCGATCGCGCGCTGAAAAACGTCTGCCTCGACTATCTGGCCGAACTCGACGAACCGCTGACCGCCGAGCTGCTCGCCAACCAGTACCGCCACGCCGACAACATGACCGACCGGCTCGCCGCGCTGAAGGCGCTGGCGCAGCGCGACGACGGCGAGCCCTATGTCGCCGACTTCGGCAACGTCTGGCAGGACGATCCGCTGGTGCTGGACAAATGGTTTGCCCTGCAGGCGACCAGCCGCCGCCCGGGCGCGCAGTCGCAAGTCCAGGCCTTGATGAGCCACCCGGCGTTCTCGATCAAGAACCCGAACAAGGTCCGCGCGCTGATCGGCGCGTTCTGCCAGCAGAACCTGCAACACTTCCACGCGCTCGACGGTTACGGCTACGCCTTCGCCGCCGACCGCATCATCGAACTCGACAAACTCAACCCGCAGATCGCCGCCCGCATGGCCTCGTGCTTCAACCGCTGGACCCGGCTGGAACCGGTGCGCCGGGCGCTGATGCGCGCCGAGCTCGAACGCATCACCCGCGAACCGGGCCTGTCCGGCGACACCTTCGAAATCGCCAGCAAGGCCTTGAGCGCAGGCACCTGATTGGTGCACTAGACTCACCGGACCCCGCAGTATCCCGCTCAGAACAGGAGAACGATGTGAAGGCCATCCGCATCCACCGCTACGGCGGTCCGGAAGTCCTGCAACTCGACGACGTGCCGGTCCCCGTCGCCGGCGACGATGAACTGCTGGTCCGGGTCAAGGCCGCCGGCGTCAACCCGGCCGACTGGAAAATCCGCGAAGGCCGGCTCGCCGACCGTCTGGCGCACACACTGCCGCTGACGCTGGGCTGGGATGTCGCCGGCGTCGTCGAGGCCGTCGGTGCCTCGGTCACCGACTTCAAGCCCGGCGACGCCATCTACGCCCTCCCCGACGTCTCGCGTAACGGCTGCTACGCCGAATACGTGGTGATGCGCGCCAGCGACGCGGCGCACAAGCCGCCGACCGTGTCGTTCGTCGAGGCTGCTGGCGTACCGGTGTCAGCGTTGACGGCCTGGAAGGCGCTGTTCGACGAGGCCGGCCTGCAAGCCGGCCAGCGCGTGCTGATTCATGCCGGTGCGGGCGGCGTCGGCGGTTTCGGCATCCAGCTGGCCAAGCACGCCGGCGCGCACGTGATCGCGACCGCGTCGACCGAAAACTTCGCCTTGCTGCGGCTGCTCGGCGCCGACGATGTCGTCGATTACACCCGCGAGAACTTCATCGTCCGCGCGCCGGACGTCGACGTCGTGTTCGACACCATCGGCGGCGACACGCAGGATCGTTCGTGGGCCTGCCTCAAACCCGGCGGCGTACTGGTATCGGTCGTGTCGGAGCCGGATGTGGAAACCGCGCAGCAGCACCGGGCGCGCGGCGCACTGGTGGTCGTCCGGCCCGACGGCCCCCGTTTGGCCGAACTCGCCCGCCTGATCGACGCCGGCATCGTCACCGTCGTCATCGACGACGTCTACCCGCTCGACGCCGCGCGTGAAGCGCACGAGCATAGCGAAACCGGCCACGCACGCGGCAAGATCGTGCTGCAGGTTTCAGGCGAAGCGGACTGAGCCGGCCGGCAGATGTCGGGGATCAGCGTGCGCATGGCAGCGCGATTTCATTCACGCGCTGCAGCTCCTCGCACGCCGAAACACTGAGATTGCAGGCGTTGCGGCACACCGCGCAGTGCCTGGCCTGTTGCTGCCAGGCGCTGATCGACACCGGCCTGCCGAAGTAATACCCCTGCGCGGTGCTGACCTTGCGCTGGTTCAGATACGCCAGCTGAACCGGCGTCTCGACCTTCTCGACCACGACCTTCAGGTCGAGGCTCGACGCCATGCCGAGCACGCCATCGAGCACGCTCTCGACTTCGCGACTCTTGCCGACCCCGTCGAGAAACAGCCCGTCGATCTTCACGTAGTCGAAGTGAAACCGATGCAGATAGCCGAGTGAGCTGTATTCGGCGCCGAAGTCGTCAAGCGCGATCTGGATGCCGCCGTCACGCAGGCGGCCAAACACGGCATTGACCCGCTCGGTTTGCGAAATCGCGACAAAGCCGCGTTCGGTCACTTCGATCACCGGCTGCAGACCGTGCTCCTGCAATATCCGTCCCCAGCCCTCGACGCTGGCGAACAGCACTTCGTCGTCGAGCGCCTCGTGCGGCAGATTCAGCGCCACCCGGGTTCCGGGCGGCAGCGCCAATGCCGGCAGATCGGCCAGCACTTGCGCAATCAGCGAACGGGTCAGCGCGGTGATCATGCCGTTGGCCTCCGCCTGCGCAATGAAGAGATCGGGCGGCACGAAGCTGCCGTCCTGCAATGGCCAGCGCGCCAGCACCTCGACCCCGGCCAGCGTCTGTGCCGGCAAGTCGAACAGCGGCTGGTAGTACGGCACGATGACCTTCCCCGCCACGGCCTTGCGCAGCGCGCGATTGAAAGCGCGCGCCTGGCTGGTGAAACGACGCGACAATCCGAACAGCAGCCACAAGGCGCCGATCGCGATCACGTTCCACGTCACGACACTGTCGCGGATGTACAGCCACCACAAGGTGTCGCCCGCTTCGACGTAGACCTGCGCGTTGCCGGGAACCGGCACGCTGATCCAGGCGTTGTAGAAAGGCGGCAGATGCGTGCCATCCTGCAGATCGGACCGCAGATAAGTGCCCCTGATCCGCAGCACGACCTGCCGGTAACGCGCCGGATCCTGCGCGCGCAACAGGTCGAAGAAGTACTCGGCCTGCATGACGCTCAGCACGTTGTGGCCGTCGGCATACGGATAAAACGCCAGCAGCCCCGGGCTGCCGAGATTCAGCGGAGAAGCCCCCAGGAAATCGTCGCCGGCCAGCAGCTGGCCCAGCATGCCGTCGACCTGGGCCTGCGCCGTCCCCGGCAACGACGTGCAAACCAGCGCGGCACCATCCAGCACATTGACCCCTTTGACATAGGGCATGCGATCAGCCAGGTTGCCGAGCGCTTTCGTAAACTCGGCGTCACACGGCGCCGCCTGCGGCAAGCGCTCCAGCCATCGCTGGTGCACCCCGTCGGCCAGCGCACGCGACTGGGCCAGCGCGACACTCACCCGCTGTGACAAGGCCGTCGCGACGCCGGTCAGCTCCTGCTGTACGCTGTGCTGCGCAAACCGGTACAGCGCCACGTTGATCGCCACCATCGCGACGACGCCAACCAGTGCCTGCAGCAGCCGGCGCTTCGCCTCGTAGGCACTTGAGCGTGAAACAGGCATCAAAGCTGGCCCAGTCTGCGGCACTTGTCGACAGCGCCGACCCGATTGCCGACGCCGAGCTTGGCGTAGATGCCGCTCAGATACCATTTCACCGTCTGCATCGCCAGGCAGAGCCGTTCGGCCACCTGTTCGTTGGTCAATCCTTCGGCGACCAGCCGGAGGATTTCCAGTTCGCGCTCGCTCAGCGCGACGCCGGACACTGGCGGTGACGTCTGTCCGCGCGCGCTCAGTATCCGGTCCGCATGCGCCAGCTCGGTCGCGGTCAGGATGCCGCCGTGCGTGCGCAGGCTGGCCAGCAGCGCGATCAACGCCGCCCCTTCGTCGAGGAAGGAGCTGACCGTGCCGTTGACGGCCGCCAGCTGCAAGGCCTCGCGCAAGGTGTTGATGGCCCGATCCCGCTGCCCCGAACACAAATGCCCGACCGCCAGCAGCAGCAACAGCTTCATCCGCCGCCAGGACCGGCCGATCAGCGCCGTGTCCGCCAGCAGCAGCTCAAGCCGCTGCATCGCCCTCGCCCGGTATTGCTCGCCGGCATGCAGCATCAACCGCAGCACTTCGACGCCGGCGCCTTCGAGCTCCTCGCTCGGGTGGACGAACACCGGCGTGTCGGGCCAGTCGGCATCGTCGAGCAGATCGGCGACGAAGGCACGCAGCCGCAACGCGTCCTGCGTCACGATGGCAATGCGGGCCATCTCGAAACCGATCCGCCGCTGCACGGCGCGGTCTTGCCCGAACCGGTCGGCCAGTCGCTCGAGCACCAGCAAGGCCGGCCCCGCCCCCTTGTCGAACAGCGTCAGACGCGCGTCGATCAGGCCGGCCAGCAACGTCGACAGCACCGACGGCGAGCCTTTTTGCAGCCGTTGATAACGGTCCAGCCAGTCACGCGCCAGGCCGTACTGGCCCAGTTCGTACATCAGTTGCAACCGGTAGCCGACACAGAACACATGCATGCTGCCGGCCAGCGTCCGTGCATCGCGCTGCCGGAGCATGTCGTCGGCGTTGCCGAGCACGTCCAGCGCCTGCTGCAGATCGCCGCCACTGGCCAGCATGGCTGCTTCGAGGAAATGCGACGTAAAAAGTCCCTGCTGATTGCCGACTTCCCGGTGGATGCGCTTGGCCTGCACTACCGAGGTAGCGGCCTCGGCCAGTTCCCCCTGACTGATCTGGATCATCGCCAAAAGGTTGTAGATGCGACCACGGTTCATGTCACCGACGCTTTCGAGCATCGGCATCAGCGCCCCGATGCCCTGCAGGATGACGGTGTAGTCGGGCTGCAGGTATTCGGTCAGGACCAGTTCCTGCAGATTGATGGTTTGCTCGACGAGCGGATCACACATGCCACGCATATTCGTTTTCATTTCACTCAAGACGTGCAGCGCCCGTTGCGCCGCGCCGCCAAAAAACAGACCCCAGACATAAGTGACACTCAGGCCGATGTCAGCGCGCAGCCGAGCGGGCGGCAATGCCTCGCACCAGTCGACCACTTGCTGGAAATGCGCGCGAAACAGCAGGCTTTGCGCCAGCGCCGGCAAGTAATGCATGACTTCGTCCCAGGCCTGCGCCGCCAGCAGTTGCCCGACAGCCGCCTCGACCTCGCCCTGCGCAATGAACCAGTCGGCCGCGCGCCGTCGCCATTGCACCAGTGCCGGCAGCGGCTGCGCGTGGGTCAGCGCGGGCGCATACGCCACCAGTACCGGATGAACGCGGTAGCGCGCATCGCCCAGTGCGTCGACCGGCAGACCGTGCTGCACCAGTTGTGCCAGCCGCAACGTGCTGTCGTCGCGCCCGTACAGCGCATCGCACAGCGGCGCCGACGCATCGCCCAGCGGCGCAATGCCGGCAAGCAGCCGACGGTCGTCGTCACTGCCGGAGGCCAGCACCTCGTCGTCCAGATAGCGGCCGACACGCCGGTGGAAGACGGCCGAGTTCAGCACATCGCCCGCGCTCGCCTCGCCCGCATCCAGGCTTAGCCGCAGCAAGGCGAGGATGGCCGGCCAGCCGCCCGTTGCCCGTTCCCAGCGCGAGATTTCGGCATGGCTGGGCATCGGCGCCCCCCTGCACAACTGCATGACCTCGTCCCAGCCCATCCTCAGCGTTGACGGGCCGACCTCGACCAGCGCACCGGCCATGCGCAGATGTTCCAGCGCATGCGGCGTGAAGCAGCGGGTCGCCAGCACCAGCGTGACCGACGGCGGCAACACATCCAGCACCGCCCGCAGCCACCGCCCCTCACAGGCCGCCGGCAAGCGTTCGAGCGCATCGACGAACAGCAGCAAGGGCCGGTCGGCGTGTCCGCCGATCTGCGCCAGCACCGATCGCGTAGCGTGCGCCGGACGCCGGTCGCCCGGCTCCAGCGCCAGCCACTGGCACTGCTCGGGGCCGAGCGCGTGGTACAGCTGCAGCAAGGCGCAGCTTTTGCCGAAGCCGGCCGGCGCATGCAGCACCAGCACCCGGCAGGACGACAACGTTGCAGCAAGCGTTGCCATCAACGCCGGCCGTGGAATCAGGCCGGTTCGGGCCGGCGGAGGGGCGGTAGCCAGCATCTGTCATCTCCAGTCACACCCCGGACGCGATTGCGCCCGGCGCCATGTCAGACCTTGTAACGCGCCACCACGCCCAGCAATTCCTGGCTGTAGTCGTGCAGTTGTCCGCCGACTTCCGCCGTGCCTTGCGCATTGGCGCTGGTCTCTTCGGTCATCTGGGCGACCTTCTCGATTTCCTGCGCCATGCTGTTGCTCGCCATGCTCTGCTCACGCATCGCATCCGAGATGTCATTGACGCTCGACAGCACCGCTTGCGCGCTGTCCTTGATCTGCGCCACCACTTCGCCGGCCGACGTCACATGGCTCACGCCGGCGGCGACTTCTTCCACGGTAAGCCGGATCGCGGTGACCGTGTGCTGCGCCTCGTCCTGAATCTGTTCGATGGTCCGGGCGATCTCCTGCGTCGACACCGCCGTCCGTTCGGCCAGCTTGCGCACCTCGTCGGCGACCACGGCAAAGCCACGCCCGACATCCCCCGCCCTCGCCGCCTCGATGGCCGCGTTCAGCGCCAGCAGATTGGTCTGCTCGGCAATTTCCTTGATCGCCGTGACCACGGTGCTGATGTTCACGGCTTTTTGCGACAGCGACTCGACCTGCTGCGCCGTCATATTGGCGCGCTCGGCAATCCGGTCGACCTTGCGGATCGCGTCGGTGATCGCCATGCCGCCGGTTGCGGCCAGATCGCCGGCCTGCTGCGCCAGCACGCGCGTCTCCTGCGAGCGTTCGGCCACATGGGCAATGCTGACGGTAACTTCCTCGACCGCCGCCGCCATCGCCGACGACGAGCTGCTGACCATTTCGTTGGCGGACGACAGCTCCCGGGTATTGGTCGCCAGTTCCGAGGCACGCAGGCCGACGTTGTGGCTGACCCCGGCAATCGTGCCCAGACTCTGCTGAACGATGGTCAACAGCTTGTTGAGTATCGTCGCCGTTGCACCGATTTCGTCCCTTGAACCGGCAGCAAAGCGCCGGGAGAAATCGAGCGTACTGCCGATTTCCGTCGTTTCACGCTGCAGCCGATTCAGCGAATTCGAAATGCTGCGCGAAATCACATAGCCGATCACCAGCAACGCCACACAGCCGGCGATGCCGATCGTGATCACCGTGGTGTAGAGCGCCCGGATGTCCGCAGCGACTTCGGTGCTGCGCCGGTTGCCCAGATCGACGTTGAACTGAACCAGATCGGAGATAGCGGCAAAAACCTTGTCGGCCACCGGCGACGTCACCTTGCGGACGAAATCGATCTGTACGTCATTCCCTTCCAGGGTCAGCAGCTGGTCGGTCAGCGACACCCATTTGGCCTGCACTTCCATCACCACCTTGAACCGCTGCCGGTCGCGCTCCTTGATGTCCGGCGCATCGAGTTCGATCGCCTTGTCGTAGTTCTGCAAAGACTTGGCCAGACGCGCCCGCGCCGCCAGCAGGTCTTCCCTGGCGGCTTTCTTGTCCTGCGGCGAAACCGAAGCCCACAGCAGCGCCAGACGCCGTGCCTCGGCGAAGTCCTGATTGATCTGCGGCACGGTGGCCAGCGTCGGCACGATATTGCTCGTAATGTCATAAGCATCGTCCTTGACCAACGACACCCGCCAGAACATCGTCGCCAGCAGAAGGGCGAAGGTTGCAATACCGACGGCATTCAGCAACACCAGTTTGGTCGATATTTTCATAGCGCCGCCCCGGCGCGAAGCGCCCGTTGTACTACGCCATTGGCTCCAGTTTTCATGCGTCTCTCCATTCCCTGTTTTTTGTAAGAAAACACAACGGCATTTGAAAATGGCGACCGGTTCTTTGTGTTAATTACATCGCCATATCATCGGCCGGAGAATAGTGAAGGCGGGATGTCCCAACAATGTCGATTCGCGCAGTTGTTGACGAAGATCAAGGCGCGACAATGTCATTTGCGTATACCACCCGAACGGGTGGTGAAAATATTAGCGTTTTATGGTTTTCAGGATGGCGCGCCAATGAGATGCATAGAGCCGGACGCACATAACCAACACATTAAATAATAAAATCAGTTACTTAACATAAAATCGTGGATGAGTTCATGCGGTAAGCATCAGCATGCCAATACGCATGGACGCCACATCCGCCGGCCAGAAAATCGCGTAAATACTGCTTACCCGGCCATTGGCAGTGATCAGATCAGCCTGTGCGCCCTGCCAGCCGACGTGACGCCGCGGCCCTTTCGCCGGCCAAAACAAAGCCGGCGCCAATGGGCGCCGGCCGGATATCAGGACAGGTCCGCCGGTACCGGGCGGGAAAATGCTTTCACCGATTGAAACCGTATACATCCATTGCCAGCATGCGTTCGGTCACACCGTCGTAATGGCGCAGCGCACGAATGCCTGGCCCGGCAGCGCCGAGTGCGACATACAGCGGCAACAGGTGCTCCTCGGTCGGATGGGCGCGTTCGGCATCGGGCGCCTGACGGCGGTAGTCGAGCAAGGCGTCGAGGTCGGCGGCCGACAGCTTGGCGTGCATCCAGTCCTGGAACGCCTGGACATACGGCAGCGGCGGCTCGCCGTCGTGGCCGGGTTCGAACTCGTACAGATTGTGCGTCAGGCTGCCCGATGCGATCAGCAACACGTCGTCCGGCAACACGGTAGCCAGCAGCTGGCCAAGCCGGTAATGCCAGGCCGGATCCTGCCGCGGGTTGATCGATAGCGGTACGACCGGCACATCGGCGGCCGGGTAGAACGATTTCAGCGGCACCCAGCCACCGTGGTCGAGCCCGCGCTGCGGATCAAGCTGCACCGGCCAGCCGGCGGCCTCCAGCCCTTGCGCCAGTTGCTGCGCCAGCGCCGGATCACCCTGCGTGTCGTAACGCTGCTGGTACAGCGCAGCCGGAAAACCGTAGAAATCGTGGATGGTGTCGTGCGTCGGCGCCGAACCGATCGTGGTGATCGCCGCACTGTGGTGTGCCGAAACCATGACGACGGCGCGCGGCGGCGGCAGATGGCGGGCGATGCCGGCCCACGCCTCGCCGGTGTGACCGGGATCGAGCGCCAGCATCGGCGAACCGTGCGAGACATAGAAAGTGGGCAGACGGGTCATCGTCATTCTCCTGGCACGACACCGGACGGCCGTCGGCCATCCGGGTTCGGGTTAGTGGATTTACTTGCTGGCCGGGCTCTTCACGAGGGCCAGCTTGCCGTCGCCGAGCAGCGCCAGCACGGCCGCAGCCACGGTCAGGAACACCGGGTATTCCCAGCCGCCGTTCGGATTGCTGAACGACCAGCCGTTGCCGAAGTGGACCGTTGATGCACCGGCGAGCAGCAGCGTCAGCGGCACGGCAACCAGACGCGGCATCACGCCGAGGATCAGCAAGGCACCGCCGCCGATTTCGGCAAACGTCGTCGGGTAGGCCAGCCAGCCGGGAAAGCCGACCGAGGCAAAGAACTGCGCGGTGCCCGGCAAGGTGAAGACCAGCAGCTTGGTGAAGCCGTGGGCAAGGAACATCACGCCGAGAGCAAGGCGCAGCAGCAGTGCGGCATAGGGGGCGGTACGTTGGTCGATCATCATGGGTCTCCGGTCGGTGTGGGCAGCCTGTCTGTGCAGGCGGTTCGGCGTATGCCGCTTCAGTGCTGCCAATTTAGTCCCGGACCGGATCAGGATAAATATGCGAGTATGTGATTAATAATCCCGAAATTCGCAATAATCTAGCCTGCCACTCCTCGGAGCACCATCATCGACCGCTTTGCCGCCATGCAGGTGTTTACCGCCATCGTCGACGCTGGCAGTTTCGTCCGCGCCGCCGAACGGCTCGACCAGTCGACCACCGCCGTTTCACGCCAGCTGGCCGAACTCGAAGCACATCTGGGCGTGCGGCTGCTGCAGCGCACCACGCGGACGATGTCACTGACCGAGGCCGGCCGGCTCTATTACACCCAGTGCGTGTCGTTGCTGGCCGAGCTGGCAGAAACGGAGGCTGCGGTCAGCTCGGCGAGCCAGATCGCCAGCGGGCTGCTGCGGGTCAACGCGCCGGTTTCATTCGCGATCCGCCATCTGGCACCGCTGCTACCGCGGTTTCGCAAGCTGCAGCCGCAGGTCGGCATCGAACTGGCGGTCAACGATCGCGTCGTCGACCTGGTCGACGAAGGCTTTGATCTGGCCTTGCGCATCGGCCGCCAATCGGTTGCCTCGACGCTGATCGCGCGGCAGCTGGCGACGATCCACGTTGTCGTCTGCGCCTCACCCGACTACCTCGCCCGCCACGGCACGCCGATGACGCCGCACGACCTCGGTCGCCACCAGTGCCTCGGCTACAGCTATACCGATCGCGGTGCGAGCTGGGAATTCGCAGGCACGCCGCCGCTGAACATCGACGTCAACGGCTTCCTGCGCGCCAACAATGGCGACGTCCTGGTCGAAGCGGCGATCGCCGGTGCCGGGCTGATCGCCCAGCCGACCTTTCTGGTCGGCGACGCGCTGCGCGACGGCCGGCTGGTGCGCGTGCTGGCCGACCATGCCCTGCCCGACTACACCGCGTGGGCGGTCTATCCGAGCCGGCGCTTCCTGTCGGCCAAGGTGCGCAGCTTCGTCGATTATCTCGCCACGGCCTGGGGCGACACGCCGCCATGGGACGCCGGCCTGCCCGGGCTGAAGCGGCCATAGCGCTGGGCCGACCTGCATCACGCAGACCGGCCCAGCGCTTGCTTCGACCTTTACTTCGGCGCTTTCACCGTCGTGTAGGCGGTGATCAGGTTGCGGTAGTCGGGGATGTGGTTCGAAAACAGCGTGCCGAGGCCTTCGACGTCATTGCGCCAGTCGCGGTGCAGCTCGCACGCGACGCCGAACCACGTCATCAGATGGGCGCCGGCGGCGGACATCCTGTCCCACGCCGAATGGCGCGTCACCTCGTTGAAGGTGCCCGAAGCGTCGGTGACGACAAAGACCTCGAAGCCTTCAGCGAGTGCCGAGAGCGCCGGAAAAGCGACGCAGACCTCGGTGACGACCCCGGCGATGATCAGTTGCTTCCTGCCGGTTGCCTTGATCGCGTTGACGAAGTCTTCGTTGTCCCAGGCGTTGATCTGGCCCGGACGCGGAATGAATGGTGCATCGGCGAAAATCTGCTTGAGCTCCGGTACCAGCGGGCCGTTCGGGCCGTCTTCGAAGCTCGTCGTCAGGATGGTCGGCAGCTTGAAGTACTTGGCGAGGTCGGCCAGCGCCAGGACGTTGTTCTTGAACTTGTCCGGATCGATGTCGCGGACCAGCGACAACAGGCCGGCCTGGTGGTCGACGAGCAGCACGGCGGCCTGGTCTTTGTCCAAGCGGACATAGGGTTGGGTCATGGGGTTCTCCAGTTGGCCGGCGCGAAACGTCGGCAAGGGTCGGGGCGCGGACGCCCTGCGATGATCGGCAGTCCGACAGCGCGCGCTCGGGAGCGCACGGTGCCGGATCACCGGACAGAATCAGCCGGCAGGCATCCGGCCAAAATGGCCGCTATTGAAATCCGCCACCGCCTGCGCGATCTCGGCGTCGCTGTTCATGACGAAGGGCCCGTAGCCGACGATCGGTTCGTCGATCGGCTCGCCGCTCAGCAACAGCAGCACCGCATCGGTATTGGCCTCGAGCACGATCTCGCCGGCGGCGCGATCGAACAGCACCAGCTGCGCCTCGCGGACGATTTCGCTACCGTTGACCTCGACCGTGCCGCGCAGTACCACCAGCGCGGTATTGCGGCCGGCCGCGATGCTCAGTGTCGTCGCCTTGCCGGCGCCGAGCCGCAGATCCCAGACGTCGATCGGCGTGAACGTGTGCGCCGGGCCCTTGTGATGCCCCGCACCATCGCCGTATTCGCCGGCGATCACCCGCAAGGTGCCGGCGCCATCGGCCAGCGCCACCGCCGGGATATCGCGGTCGACGATGCCCTGATACGCGGGCGCGGCCAGTTTGTCCTTTGCCGGCAGGTTGACCCACAGCTGCACCATTTCGAGCAAACCGCCATCACGGCTGAACGCTTCGGAATGGAACTCCTCGTGCAGGATGCCCGACGCCGCGGTCATCCATTGCACGTCTCCCGGACCGATCACGCCGCCGTTGCCGGCCGAATCGCGGTGCGCCACTTCGCCGCTGTAGACGATGGTCACGGTCTCGAAGCCGCGGTGCGGATGCTGGCCGACGCCGCGCTGCCTGGTCGTCGGGGTGAAATCGGCCGGGCCGGCGTAGTCGAGTAGCAGAAAGGGACTCAGGTGCTTGCCGAGCGTGTCGTACGAAAACAGCGAGCGAACCGGGAATCCGTCGCCGACCCAGTGCGGCCGCGGCGCGCTGTAAACACCGGTGATCTTTTTCATCGTCTTGCTCCAGTTCGTGGCCCCGATCGGGACCCAACGTCATGGCTAAACGATAAGACTGGAACGATATCGGCGGTAGACGCGATAAAATCACCTCATTGTTCCAATTCAAGAACGATGAATGGGTGAAGCCATGCAAGACCTCAACGACCTCTATTTCTTTGTCCAGGTCGTCGACCACGGCGGTTTCGCACCGGCCGGCCGGGCGCTGAACATGGCCAAATCGCGGCTGAGCCGGCGGATCGCGCTGCTCGAGGAGCGGCTTGGCGTCCGGCTGATCCACCGCTCGACGCGCCACTTTGCGGTGACCGAGGTCGGCGACGAGTACTACCGGCACTGCGTGGCGATGCTGGTCGAAGCGACGGCGGCGCAGGAGGCGATCGAGCGCACGCGTTCGGAGCCGCAAGGCATCGTCCGCCTCAGTTGCCCGACCGCGCTGCTGTCGTATCTGGTCGGTGCCATGCTGGCGAAGTTCATGGCCGAATGTCCGCGTGTCGAACTCCACCTCGAAAGCACCAACCGCCGCGTCGATGTGATCCGTGAAGGCATCGACGTCGCGATCCGGGTGCGCTTTCCGCCGCTCGACAACAGCGACCTGGTGATGAAGGTGCTCGGCGAAAGCACGCAGCGTCTCGTCGCCAGCCCGATACTGTTGAGCAGCAGCGCGCAAGTGCTGGCGCCGGCCGACCTGACCATGCTGCCCAGCCTTGATCTCGGCCCGCCGCACCGCGTTCACACGTGGTCGCTCGACGGCCCCGATGGTGCCAGCGCGGTCTTGCACCACCGGCCCCGCCTCGTCACCGACGATATGACCGCGCTGCGCTGCGCGGCGCTGCAGGGCGTCGGCGTGGTCCAGTTGCCAACGATGATGGTCAGGCAGGATCTGCTCGAAGGCCGGCTGCTTGAAGTCTTGCCGGCATGGCGCCCGCAAAGCGGCGTCGCCCACGCGGTCTTCCCGTCGCGGCGCGGCCTGCTGCCATCGGTCCGACGGCTGGTCGACTTTCTTGCAAGCGAGTTCGCCGCGGTCTCCCGGCTCGAAAACGACGTTGCGGGCCACGACTCCTGAACTGCCGTTCGTCCGCGCGATGCCAGCGCGGCAATCATAGACTAGACCGACCGGTCTACTTAGATTAGAGTGCAGTCTATGAAACACGAACAACCCGACACCAAGCAGCACATTCTCGATACCGGCGAAGCCATCATCCTCGGCAAGGGCTTTGCCGCAGTCGGGCTGACCGAGATCCTGACCGCCGCCGGCGTCCCCAAGGGCTCGTTCTACCACTACTTCAAATCCAAGGAACAGTTCGGCAACGCGCTGTTCGAGCATTACTTCAACAACTATCTGGCGCAGCTCGACGCGCTGTTTCTTGATGACGGCCGCAGCGGACAGATGCGGCTGATGGCGTACTGGCAAGGCTGGCTGTCGACGCAAGGCACCTGCCGCTGCGAGGAACAGTGCCTCGTGGTCAAGCTCTCGGCCGAAGTCTCGGATTTGTCCGAACCGATCCGCGACACGATCAAGCGCGGCACTGATCGCGTCGTCGCCCGGCTGGCGAAGCTGGTCGAAGCCGGCGTTGCCGACGGCTCGCTGCCGGCGGAACTTGAACCGGCACACACCGCCGCCACGCTGTACCAGCTCTGGCTTGGCGCCAGCCTGCTGACCAAGATCCGCCGTGACGACAGCGCCTTGCAAACCGCCCTGACCGCCACCCATGCTATGCTGAACGTTCACGACTGACACACACCCGACGACGGCACCACTAGTGCCGTTTCTTTGACCCGACAACTAGACGACCGGTCTAATCTCACGGAGCACACCATGCAATCGTTCGACTTCTACAACCCGGTGAACATCGTTTTCGGTGCAGGCCGCATCGCCGATCTGGTCACCCTCGTCCCCGCCAACGCCCGCGTGCTGGTGCTCTACGGCGGCGGCAGCATCAAGAAGAACGGCACGTATGACGAAGTGATCACCGCGCTCAAGGGCCATACGGTGTTCGAATTCGCCGGCATCGAACCGAATCCGCGCTTTGAAACGCTGATGAAGGCCGTTGCACAGGTGAAGGCAGAGAAAATCGACTTCCTGCTTGCCGTCGGTGGCGGCTCGGTCGTCGACGGCACCAAGTTCGTCGCCGCCGCCGCACAGTACGACGGCGACGCATGGGACATCCTCAGCTCCGGCGGCGCCAAGATCAAAACCGCGCTGCCGCTCGGTGCGGTGCTGACGCTGCCGGCGACCGGTTCGGAAATGAACAACGGCGCCGTGGTCACGCGTGAAGCCACCAAGACCAAGCTGCCTTTCAACAGCCAGCTGGTCTTCCCGAAGTTTGCCGTGCTTGATCCGACCAAGACCTACAGCCTGCCACCGCGGCAAGTCGCCAACGGTGCCGTCGACGCCTTCGTCCATGTCATCGAGCAATACCTGACCTACCCGACCGACGCCCCGGTGCAGGATCGCTTCGCCGAAAGCCTGCTGCAGACGCTGATCGAAGTCGGCCCGAAGGCGCTGGCGACGCCGGACGATTACCAGGTGCGCGCCAACCTGATGTGGGCCGCGACGATGGCACTGAACGGCCTGATCGGCGCCGGCGTGCCACAGGACTGGGCGACGCATCTGGTCGGCCACGAACTCACCGCGCTGTATGGGCTCGACCACGCGCAAACGCTGGCGATCGTGCTGCCCGCGATGCTGCAGGTCCGCCGCGCCGACAAGCGCGCCAAGCTGCTGCAGTACGCCGAGCGCGTCTGGGGCATCAAGGACGGCAGCGACGACGCGCGTATCGACGCCGCGATCGCCAGAACCCGCGACTTCTTCGAGACCATGGGCGTCAGCACCACGCTGGCCGCTTACGGCCTTGGCACCGAAGCGATCGACGCCGTGCTCAAGCAGCTCGAAGCGCACGGCATGACCGCACTCGGCGAAAAGCAGGACGTCACCCCGGCGCTCAGCCGCCGGGTCCTCGAAGCCGCCCTCTGATTCCCACCAGGAAGAACACCATGACCACCAATCACCGTTTTGTCCTCGCCTCGCGCCCCAAGGGCGCGCCGACGCCGGACAACTTCCGCCTTGAAACCGAAACGCTGCCGGCGCCCGGTGCCGGCGAGCTGCTGCTGAAAACGCTGTATCTATCGCTCGATCCGTATATGCGCGGCCGGATGAACGACGGCCCGTCGTACGCACCGCCGGTTGCCATCGGCGAAACCATGGTCGGCGGCACCGTCAGCCGCGTCGAGCAATCGAACCACGCGGACTTCAAGCCCGGTGATCTGGTGCTGTCGTTCAGCGGTTGGCAGGAGTACGCGCTGTCGAACGGCGAAGGCCTGACGAAGCTGGCCCCGGAACTGACGCAGCCGTCGCTGGCGCTCGGCGTGCTCGGCATGCCCGGCTTCACCGCCTATATGGGCCTGCTCGACATCGGCAACCCCAAACCCGGCGAAACCGTCGTCGTTGCCGCGGCCAGCGGCGCGGTCGGCTCGGTCGTCGGTCAGGTCGCCAAACTCAAGGGCGCCCGCGTCGTCGGCATTGCCGGCGGTGCCGACAAGGGCCGATACGTCGTCGACGAACTCGGGTTTGACGCCTGCGTCGACCATCGCAGCCCGAGCTTCGCGGCCGATCTCGCCGCCGCGACGCCCGACGGCATCGACGTGTACTACGAGAACGTCGGCGGCAAGGTCTTCGATGCGGTGCTGCCGCGGCTGAACGTCGGCGCCCGCGTACCGGTGTGCGGACTGATCTCGCACTACAACGCCGAATCCTTGCCGCCGGGGCCGGACCGCACCTCGCTGCTGCTGGGCACCTTGCTGACCAAGCGCATCCGGATGCAGGGTTTCATCATCTGGCACGACTACGGTCACCGCTATCAGGAATTCTTCGACGCGATGGCACCGTGGGTCGCCAGCGGCAAAGTGAAGTTCCGTGAAGACGTCATCGACGGGCTGGCCAATGCACCGGCCGCGCTGATCGGGCTTCTGGAAGGCAGGAACTTCGGCAAGGTCGTCGTCCGCGTCGCCGACTGAAAGCGGTGACAAAACCCTGAAGCGGCGTTGCGCTGCCGTACTGTCTTCGCGCGCCTTGCCAGCACCGCTTCGCTGGCTTTTGCCACCGCTTTTTTCTCTATCTATTCGGAGTTCATGATGACCATCGACAAACTGCTGACCCCGGTCACCATCGGCCACGCCACGCTCGCCAACCGTCTGGTCATGGCGCCGCTGACGCGCTCGCGTGCCGGCCAGCCCGGCGACGTACCGACGGCGCTCAACGCCACCTACTACGCCCAGCGCGCCAGCGCCGGGCTGATCGTCACCGAAGCGACGCAGATTTCGCGCCAGGGCCAGGGCTATGCATGGACGCCGGGTATTTACACCGATGCGCAGGAAGCCGGCTGGAAGGACGTCGTCGACGCCGTGCACGCCAAGGGCGGCAAGCTGTCCCTGCAGCTGTGGCACGTCGGCCGGATCTCGCACCGGCTGCTGCAGCAAGACGGCCAGGCACCGGTCGCGCCGTCGGCAATCCGTGCCGAAGGCGCCAAGAGCTTCGTCGTGCAGGAAGACGGCACGCCGGCCAATGTGCAGACCGACACGCCGCGTGCACTCGATCTCGCCGAACTGCCGGGCATCGTCGCCGCCTACGCCGCGGCCGCCGCGCGCGCCAAGCGTGCCGGTTTCGATTTTGTCGAAATCCACTCGGCCAACGGCTATCTGCTACAGCAGTTTCTATCGACCAACAGCAACCAGCGCACCGACGCGTATGGCGGCAGCCTGGAAAACCGCGCGCGGCTGTTGCTTGAAGTGATCGACGCGACCATCGCCGAAATCGGTGCCGACCACGTCGGCGTGCGGCTGTCACCGAACTTCATCGGCCACGACATCGACGATGCCGAATCCGAGCCGATGGCGGTCTATCTGGCCGCCGAGTTCGCCCAGCGCGGCCTCGCCTATCTGCACATCGCCGAACCCGACTGGATGGGTGGCGAGGCACTGTCCGATTCCTTCCGTGCGGCACTGCGCAAGGCGTACAACGGCGCGATCATCACTTGCGGCGGTTACAGCGCCGAATCCGGTGAAGCCCGCCTTGCAGGTGGCACTGCCGATGCGATCGGCTACGGCCGGCCTTTCATCGCCAACCCGGATCTGGTCGAGCGCTTCCGCCGTGGCGCAGCGCTGAACACGCCGGACCAGAGCACCTTCTACGGTGGTGCCGAACACGGCTATACCGACTACCCGGCGCTGGCCGACTGATAGCGACCATGCCGTTCGAAGCCCGGCACGCGCCGGGCTTTTTCATGCCCTACCTTTGACCTATGCCGTGAAAGCCCCAGCTGTGTCACGATGTCTTCCACCCCCGTCACCAAGGATGCCCCATGCAGATTGCCAGCTTCGCCGATTTCCTGAACGCCGCCGGCCAGCAGCCCGAACCGCAACGGCTGTTGTTCGTTTTCACCCGCGCCGAGCTGCCGGCCGACGCGACGGCCGAAGAAAAATCCCGCTTCGAGCGCGGTGAAGGCGGCACGCTCGAACCGGTGATGTGCGTTGACAAACTGCCGGCCGAGATCGCCGATTTCGCCCAGCTCAAGACCGAGTCGGCCCGGATCGGGCAAAGCTGGGACATCGGCTTTGCCGCCAGCCTCGGTGGCCACGCCGGCCGGGCGCCAAGCAACGACGATGCCAGCGAGCCGCTGGAACGGATGGTCGGCATGATCAAGCAAGGTCACGTCGGCCAGTTTCTCGCCTTCGATCGCGATGGCGAGATGCTGCAATTCGGCTGAGGCCGTGGCAACGGCGGCATGCCGGACTCATACGGTATCGGCCAGCTCGGCAGAACAAATCTGCCACGCCTACCGCAATGTCCCCTAACGCTTCGTTCTACCGAAGTGCGCAGATCGTCCCATTAAAAGCAACGTTATATCCCTTTGATTTGACACCATCACCGGAGCAGCCATGTGGGACGAACGATACAACACGCCGGAATATGCATACGGCACCGCGCCGAACGGTTTTCTGGCAGAAAACTACAAGGCCATTCCCAAAGGTAAAGTGCTCAGTCTGGCCGAGGGCGAAGGCCGGAATGCGGTGTTTCTTGCAAAGCAAGGCTACTCGGTCACCGCCGTTGATGCGTCCCGGGTCGGCTTGAACAAAGCCAGGAAACTGGCCGAGGACAATGGCGTTGAAATCGAGCTGATTCATGCGGATCTGGCTGATTTTGACCTCGGCGACGAGCAGTGGGACGGGATCGTCTCGATTTTTTTCCCTTTGCCATCGGCGCTCAGAAAAGAATTGCACACGAAGATCATCGCGGGGCTGAAACCCGGTGGTGTCTTTCTTGTCGAGGCCTACACGCCGGAGCAGTTGAAACATGGCACTGGCGGGGGCAAGTCGGCGGATACGATGACAAGCAAAGCGTCCTTGCTGCTCGAACTGGATGGTTTGGTGTTTGATCATCTGCTCGAACTGGAACGCGATGTGGTGGAAGGCATT